>PXTN01000055.1 GCA_003022565.1 Bacteroidetes bacterium QS_3_64_15
CGAAAAGGTTGGCCCCAGCGGTGGCGAACAGAAGGCCGGCCAGAAAGGCGCCGCCCACGACGACGGCGAGGGAGATTTTGCCTTGAGTGCTCATAGAGACGGAGAAATCGTGGGAAAGAATCGCGATTGAGAGCAGAGCATCGTCTTAACGCGGTGACGTCTCGTCAGCGGGACAGATGTTTGCTTGCATTCCCAAACGAGCGTCTCGTGCCATTTCGTACCAGTGGGTATCGCATACGAGAGCCGAGTGGAAAAGATGCCGGGAAATCCGTCGTTCCGGGGTGGGGAAATAACATCTACGGAAAACTTAACGATGTGCGTCCCCGGGGATCCCAGGCTCCGTCATGCGGCGAACGTTCAGGTATTCGTCGAGCTCCTCGTCGCTGAGGAGGTCCATCGTCTTCACGACGTCCCGCACGCTCTCCCGGCGTGCCGCTGCGGTTTTGGCGACCTCGCTGGCCTTGTCGTAGCCGATGGCCGTGTTGAGGGCCGTTGCAAGTGAGGGGTTCAGTTCCAGCAGCTCCCGGCACCGCTCGCGGTCCGCCTTGATGCCCTCCACGCACTTGGTGCGGAAGGCGTCCACGCTGCTGGCCAGCAGGTCGATGCTCTGGAGCATGGCGTGGGCCATGACCGGCATCATCACGTTGAGCTCGAAGTTGCCGTGCGTGTTGGCGATGGTGATGGTCTGGTGGTTGCCCGTCACCTGCGTGGCCACCATCATCACCTGCTCGCTCTGCACCGGGTTCACCTTGCCGGGCATGATGGACGAGCCGGGCTGGATGACGGGCAGCTCGATCTCGCCGATGCCGCTGGTGGGGCCGCTGGACAGGAGCCGCAGGTCATTGGCAATCTTGAGCAGCGCAGTTGCGAGCGTATTGAGGGCGCCGTGGGCATCGAGGTACAGCTCTTTTCCCGCCTGCTGAGCAAAGTGATTGTCGGTCCTGTAAAAGGTGAGTCCCGTGGCGTCGGCAAGGTGCTGGAGGGCGGCCTCGGGAAAGTCCTCCGGGCAGTTCAGGCCGGTGCCAGTGGCCGTGCCGCCGAGCGTCACCTCCGAGAGGCGATTCGAGGCCCGTTCAATGCGCCGAACGGCGTGCTCAATCTGGGCCGCGTACCCACTGAACTCCTGTCCCAGGCGTACAGGCGTGGCGTCCATGAGGTGGGTGCGACCGCTCTTCAGCACGTCATCGAATTCCTCGGCCTTGGCACTGAGCGCGTCATGGAGCGCCTCCAGTGCCGGCAGCAGATCGTGTTCGAGGCCCATTCGGGCCGCCACGTGCAGGGTCGTCGGAATGGTGTCATTCGACGACTGAGACCTGTTGACATCGTCGTTGGGGTGGACGGCCTTGCTCCCCCGCTCGGCGCCGACCAGTACGGATGCGCGATTGGCGATCACCTCGTTGGCGTTCATGTTGGTGGAGGTGCCGCTCCCAGTCTGGAAGATGTCGAGCACGAACTCCGCGTCGTGCTGCCCGTCGATCACCTCTTCCGCCGCCTCCACAACGGCTTCGGCGAGGTCGTTGTCGAGTAGACCGAGGTCGTGGTTGGCCCGCGCCGCCGCACGCTTGACGTGGCCGAGGGCTTCGATGAAGCGGCGAGAGAAGCGGAGGTCACTGATGGGAAAGTTCTCCTTGGCCCGTTGTGTCTGGGCGCCGTAGAGGGCGTCGGCCGGAACGCGCACGTCGCCGAGAGAATCGCTTTCGGTTCGGTAGTCAGGGCTCATGGTTGGGAGAGGAGACGTGATGAGCGAGAGGCAAAGAGGCGGTGCCCAACCTCGGACCTGGAAGGTTGAGGTTCGACGAATTGGGGAGGGAGTGGGAGAGGGAGCGTGGGGCTCACGGATTTGGAATCATGATGTGAGCCCAGGGCTGGCCCGGTTCCATCAGCCACGGCCCGCCCTGCGGCCGGGGAGGGAGGCCTGTGCTTTCGGCCGTCTCGTGAGGAACGTACACGACGTGGAGGCGCGATGCGTCGCGGACGGTGTCGGCCGCGGCCTCGTAGGTGCCGGACAGGTTGTAGAGGGCGGCGGGATGGTCCGGATAAGCGAGGGTGCCGTCCGCAATTTCCGCACGGCGCACGCTGTCGACGGCCGTCACGCCCTGGCGCCGCAACTCCCGGCCCCGCTGCATAAAGGGCCCCAGCGATTCGTGGTAGCACGCGACATGGAAGCCCTCTTCGTCCGGGTCGTCGGCGAGGCAGACGAGGGCGCCGGACCCTTCCCGAAGCGTTGTCAGGGTGCCGTCGGGCTCGTAGCCCCGTACGGTGGCCGCGTCGCGCATGGACGTAGGGGCGGCCTTCACCGCCGCCGTGATTTGGGTTTGGGCGCTCGGGGAGGACGGCTGGGCCTGAGTGGGGGTGACGAGGAGCGAGACGACCAGACAGCACAACGGGAAGAAGCGCATAAGGCGGAAAAAACTTGTTCGGAAAAGCGTTAAAAATCCGTAGGGGGAGCACACCCCAACATATCAGCGAGGAGCGTCGGTTCCAACTGGGCCGACGGCCATGGACCCGTGCATAGGCGAGGGCGGAGGGCAGGATCCTACTTAGAATCGGGCTCTTGGGACACGGCGCTGGACCAAACGCGGCGAGGGTGACCGTCCCGATTGCGGTTGTATTCAGTAAGTGTCACCTTTCCTCTACAGCGCATTACCGCGCTTGTAAACGACCTACCCTGGAGCGGCATAGTGTGCAGTCGTCAGAACCTCTCCAAACGCACTCACGTCTGGATCTCCGTACGCAAAGTGCCCCAACCCGACCCAGTCCATTCTACAAATCCCTACGACGACACCGCCGTGCGCGGGCGGATTGGCCCGTGGGAAGAAGACGACGCCCCGGATCTCTCCCGCTTCGAAGAGGACACGAACTTTTTTGTCCGTGCCGCTGCGGGCTCGGGAAAAACCACCGCGCTCGCGGCCCGCATGATAGCTCTCGTTCGCAGCGGAGTCCCGGTGGACGACCTCACGGCCATCACCTTTACGCGGAAGGCGGCCGGGGAAATGAGCACGCGCTTTTACGAGGGGCTCCGGCGCACGCAGGCCGCCCTGCCGGAGGGCAGTCCGCAGTGGACGCGGGTGCACCGGGCCCTAAACAACGCCCAGCAGACCTTCATCGGGACGGTGCACGCCTTCTGCGCACGGCTGCTTCGCGAGCGGCCCATCGCGGCAGACCTGCCGCCGGGGTTCACCGCAGGCCTGGACGACCGGGAGGAACGAGAGCTCCGCGAGCGGGCCTGGCAGCGCTATCTGCAGACGGTCCGCGCCGATCGACCGGAGCAAATCGAAGCCCTCACGGCCCTCGGCATCGAGCCGGACGACCTGGAGCAGTACTTCGAGCGGCTCTGTGCGCACCCGGAGCTCGACCCGTACGTCAACGCCCCCGACTCCGTCCCAGACCTCGACGCTGCGGTGGCGGAGGCCCGGGCGCGGCTGGACAACTGGCAGGCCCGGCGCCCCGACGATCTTCCCGACGGGCGGGACGAGTCCATGTCGGCGTTCGACAAGGCAGAGAAGATGCTGGCTCACACGGGCATGGAGACGCCCGCACAGCAGGCAGCCTTCCTGGAGCTCTTTGCCGACGTGTCGGACGAGGAGTCGGCCGACGTGACGCTGAAGTGCTGGCGCGGCTCGCAGACCGACGCGTACGACTGGGCCCGCTCGCTCCGGGACGAGCACCTGCCGGCCCTGGTGCGGGAGGTGGTGCAGCCGGCGCTCCGCCAGTGGCGGGCCTACGTCCATCGAGAAGTCGTCGCGTTCGTGGAGCCGGCCGTGGACGTCTTCGCTGAGCTCCGGCGGGAGGAGGGGCGCCTCACGTTCCACGACCTGCTGATCCGGACGCGCAATTTGCTGCGGGACCACCCGAGGATCCGGACGGCCATTCAGGAGCGACATCCCCGCCTGCTGGTCGACGAGTTTCAGGACACCGATCCCCTGCAGGCCGAGATTCTGTTCTATCTCACGAGCCAGGATCCCACTGAGACGACCTGGACGGACTGCCGCCCCCTCCCCGGTAGCCTCTTCATCGTGGGCGACGACAAGCAGTCCATCTACCGGTTTCGGCGCGCAGACATGGACGTGTTCGAGTCCGTGGGCCGCCTCATTGAGGCGTCCGGCGGTGAGGCGGTGACGCTCACCAAGAACTTCCGCTCGCTCGATGTCCTGTGCGACTGGTGCGACGAGGCCTTCGACTCGATCTTCGACGACCCGACCCTGGAAGACCTCCAGGCGCCCTACACCCCGTTCGACCCGCAGCGGACGACCGACGGAATGGAGAGTGGCCTCCAGCGGATCGACGTGGGTAAGGTCTCCGGCAACTGGGGAAGCGACATCGCCCAGGCCGACGCGACCCGCATCGCCCGCTTCATCCGGGCGGCCCGGGCGGGTGCCCTCGACGATCACATGGATCGCAACGACGAGGCGGCCGCCTTTGCGGGCGGGGCCGATTACTCGGATTTCCTCCTCCTGACGCGAACCAAGTCGCGCCTCTCGGTCTACGCCGAGACCCTCGCGGAGCACGGCATTCCGTACACCGTCACCGGCAGCGAGGACCTGGGCGACGCCGCGGAACTGAAGGCGCTGGTGGACCTCCTCACCTGCGCCCTCCGTCCCGACGACGCGGTGGCGTGCGTGGCGTACCTGAAGGGACCGCTGGTGGGCGCGAGCGACGACGCCCTGTACCGCTTCGCACAGGCAGGGGGGACGTTTGACCGAATGCACGAGCCGATTCCGGCCCCTGTCCGCAACGCTCTCGACGCCGAGGTGGCGGAAATGTTCGTAGAGGCCTTCGAGCACCTTCGCGCCGTCCGGACGGCTCTCCGAGAACGTCGGCCCCCCGTCGCGCTCGAACAGATCATCGACGACCTCGGCGTGCTCGCCGGTGCTGCTCATCCGCCCGATCCCTCCGAAGGATCGCTGCGGGCCGGGCGCGTCCTTCGCACCGTCACGTACGTCCAATCGCTGGCGGCGCAGGGCCTGAGCTGGGCGGAGGTGCTGGAGGAGCTCCAGCGCGTCGTGGACGGGGAGGAGGACGTGGACGGGATGACGCTGGAGACGGGCAGCGAAGACGCCGTCCGGGTGATGAACGTCCATCAGGCGAAGGGGCTAGAGGCGCCTGTCGTCTTTCTGGCGGATCCGTACAGCCGGAGCAGCGGGCCGCCGGTCCGTCGCCACCTTCGGCGCGACGCGGGCGAGCTGGTGGCCCCCATCGTGCAGGGGAGCGGCTACCTGGGACGAGCCCGCCGACGACCAGGAGGAGGGCTTCCGGGCCCGGGAGGAGCGCCACGAGGCGGCGGAGGAACGGCGGCTGCTGTACGTAGCCGCCACCCGGGCGAAGAACCTCCTCGTCGTGTCGACCTACCCGGAAAAGCCCGACGACGGCCCCTGGGCGCCGCTCTATTCCCACCTCGACGCGGCGGACGTCCCGGCGCTGGCGGAACCGGCCCTCGACGCCCCCTCCGACCCGGTCGTCGCCCCGGCCCCGCGCCTGAAGCATCACCGCGCCAAGCGCCGGGCCCACATTCGCGACGCGGCGCAGCCGTCGTTCCGGAGCGAGACCGTGACGGGCGCCAAGGCGGGCCGCCCCGATGATGGGCTCCGCCCGAAACAGGGAGAAGAAGGGTACGGCGATGCCTTCGGCGTGGCCCTCCACCACCTCCTCGAACAGTGTGTCCGGGAGCGACAGGGGACCCCGCGCCCGAGTGACCCCGTCGTCGCATCGGTGCTGCAGCAGGCCGGGGCCGAAGCATCCCCCGAGAGCGTTGCCCGTGTGCGGCAGATGGTGCGGCGGTTTTTGGAGAGCCCCATCTGGGACGAAATCCAGGCCGCCCGTCCGGTGTACACGGAGTACCCACTGGCCCACGAGGCGTCGGGCGGCGCGGTGCCGGTCGTGAACCGCGGCGTTATCGATCTCGCCTATCAACGAGGGGAGGAGTGGATCCTGGTCGACTACAAAAGTGATCGGATCGACGCCGCGGCCCCCGACACCCTGCCGGAGGATCACCCGTACGTGCAGCAGGTTCGCACCTACGCTGCGGATTGGGAGGCAGTGCTGGACGAACCCGTCGAGAGGGCCGGGCTGTGGTTTGCCGATGCCGGCAGGCACCTGGTCGTCGTGGGGCAGGATGCCTTCCTCTGACTCCAATCAATTAGCAGAGAACCTGAGCCGCATTCGCGATTCGACGATGTCCCACCACCTCCAACACGACCGGGAGACCTGCACGGCCTTCCTGAAGGGCCTGCTGCCCAACACGCGGGACGCCCTGCGCGAGGCGCTGGCGCCGGAGGGCTGGGCGGACTCGCCGCTCTCGGACTACGCCTTCTCGGCGCCGGACGAGCAGGAGGAGCGATGTTCGAGCACATGCACGGGCGGGAGCCGTCGCCCGAGATCGGAGACACGGGGGCGTGCGACGTGATGGGGATGGCCCTGTGGGATGTCTTCTCCGACAACCACGACGTGGTGGACCCGGACGGCGTGGCGTATAATCTCGGCACCTTCCGCGGCTCTGCGGGCACGATTGCGGAGGTGCTGAACGAGACCTACGACCTGGGCCGCCGCTACACGTACATCGATTTCTACATGGGCGCCGCCCTCGCGGAGGATGACGAGTCGTTTCGATCGGTCTACGAATGGATCTTCCGCCGCCTCTACGAGCGCGACTGCGACTGGCACTATACCTTTCCGCGCCTCTACCTCATGTCGTTCGATCAGCCCGAGGACGAGGGTCCCGACGATCCTGCGGCATACGATCCGTCCGCCTCTGTCGAGCGCGACCTGGAACGCGAAGAGAAAGAAGAAGAAATCGAAGAGTTGAGAAAGGAGCTCGATCAGATGCATCGGGAGGCGGTCGAAAAGGCAAAAGACGAGCCCCCACCGCTCGTCGTGCAGGCGTACGAGAGGGTCTTCGGAGAGTGGCCGTCCGGGTGGCCACCCACAACCGAATAGGCGTGGGCCGAAGCGTCGGAGGAAGATCGGACCCTGCAGGAGGACCTGGCGTCCGCCCCGAAGAACCGGGCGGAGAGCTTGATGATCGTCGACCTCGTCCGTAACGACCTGTCGGTCTGCTGCCGGCCGGACCCAGTGACACGGCCGTCTTCAACGTCGCCATCCGTACCGTAGCGCTGGACGGGGAGGAGGGCACGATGGGCGTCGGCAGCGGCATCGTGTGGGACTCCGAAGACGACGTGCTGGACACGCGTCCGGAAGCAAAGGAGCGGACACTGACCCTTGAGGGCCTCCGGCAGGCCGACGCCCTTTGCTGCTGCAATGCGCTTCGTGGCTGGTGCACGACGACGCTCGAAGAACCGTCGCTCGCCGGCTCAGAAAGTTGAAATTGACGGGTCCGATCCGTACTCTGGCCTTTCCATTCTGGGACACGGCCGACGGAGCGGCGTTGGGCTCGAAAGCCCTTCCAGTTCACGGGCTCACGCCGAGTCGATGGGAAAGACAACCGCTCCAACGTCGTGCCCCTGAATGGGTTGCCCCGTCTGGCATTCGAACCCTATCCACCCGAAATCAGCTCTGCGTTATGGCCGACCAAGACGCCACGATCGAAACCCGCCTCTCCGACCAAGAGTATTTCCGCCCGCCCCTGTCGTTCGTAGGGCAGGCCAACGTCACGGACCCGGCAGTGTACGACCGGTTCGACACCTTCCCCGAGGGCTTTGAGGAGTACGCGGAGCTTCTGGACTGGAACGAGCACTGGGACACAGTCTTCGACGGGTCGAATCCCCCATTCTTCGAATGGTTCAAGGGCGGGACGCTCAATGCGTGCTATAATTGCGTGGATCGCCACCTCGACGAGCGGCCCAATCAGGCAGCCTTCATCTGGGAGGCGGAGGACGGCACCAAACGCACCCTCACATACCGCGACCTCTACCGCGAGGTGAACAAGATGGCCGCGTCGCTTCGAGACGTAGGTGTGGAGGAGGACGACGTGGTGACGCTGCACCTGCCGATGGTGCCGGCCCTGCCCATCACAATGCTTGCCTGCGCCCGCATCGGCGCGCCCCACTCGGTCGTCTTCGGGGGCTTCTCCGCCAGTGCGCTCGCCCAGCGGGCCGACGATGCCGACTCGGATGTGATCGTGACGATCGACGGGTACTACCGACGGGGCGACTTCCTCCACCACAAGGAGAAGGCCGACACAGCCGTCGCGGAGGCCGACACCGACATCGACACTGTTCTCGTCTGGGAGCGGCACGAGGGGGAGCTCCACCCCGAGGTCGATCTCGAGGAGGGCCGTGACGTGATCGTCTCCGAGCTTCTGGCCGACAACGAGCGCGCCCGGGTCGAGCCGGTCTCGCGGGACGCTGAGGACATTCTGTTCCTCATGTACACCTCCGGCACCACCGGCCAGCCGAAGGGCGCCCAGCACCGCACGGGCGGGTATCTGAGCTACGTGGCCGGCACCTCCAAGTACGTGCTCGACATCGAGCCCGAGGATACTTACTGGTGCGCCGCCGACATCGGATGGATCACCGGGCACTCCTACATCGTCTACGGCCCGCTCGCGCTGGGCACCACGAGCGTGATGCGGGAGGGCGCGCCCGACCATCCGCACAAGGGCGTGACCTGGGCAATTTCCGAGCGGCACGACGTGGACGTCTTCCATACGTCCCCCACGGCGGTCCGGATGTACATGAAGTGGGGCGAGGAGTACCCGGCGGAATACGACTTTGACTTCCGCCACATGACGACCGTCGGCGAGCCGATCCAGCCTGAGGCCTGGCTCTGGTACTACACGCACATCGGGGGTGAGGACGCCGTGATCGTCGACACGTGGTGGCAGACCGAGACGGGGGGGCACCTCATCACCAACCTGCCTGCCCTCCAGGACATGAAGCCCGGCTCCGCGGGCAAGGCCTGTCCGGGCATCCAACCTGCGATTTACGACGATAATGGCGACGCGCTGGCGCCCGCCACCGGACGGGCCGGGAATCTCGTGATTGAGCGCCCCTGGCCCGGCATGCTCCAGACCGTCTACGGCGACGACCAGCGCTTCATCAACGAGTACTGGCGCCGCTTCTCCGACGTCGACTCCGAGGACTGGCACGACTGGGTCTATGAGGCCGGCGATGGGGCCGTCCACGAAGAGGATGGCTACTTCCGCATCCTGGGTCGGCTCGACGACGTGATGAACGTGGCGGGCCACCGCCTCGGCACCATGGAGCTCGAATCAGCCGTGGCGGAGGTGCACGCGGTCGCCGAGGCTGCAGTCGCGGCGCGAGAAGACGCCGAGAAGGGCAATGTCCCCGACGTGTACGTCACGCCCCGGGAAGGCGTCGAGTCCTCCGAGGAGGTGCGCCAAGACATCGTCGAAGCCGTAGAGAAGGAGATCGGCCCGTTTGCCCGGCCTGCCAACGTCGTCTTCGTCGACGGCCTTCCGAAGACGCGGTCCGGGAAAATTATGCGCCGCCTCCTTGAGAACATCTCCAACGGAGAGAGCCTGGGCGACACCACCACGCTCCGCGATCCCAGCGTGCCTGAGCGCATCCGGGATCGCGTGCAGGGAGCGTGAGGAGTGAAGCGTGAGGCGTGAGTGATGCTGTGAAGCAGGGCGGAGGCGATTGGCGGATCTAGACGGATCCCGCTCGCAGCTTGCAGATCGCGCCTCAGCAGTCACGAATCACGCATCACTCGTCGTTCGGTGGGGCGGGGACGAGACGTGTGGTCCGGGTCGTCGGGGCATCGGACACAGAGGCGGGGGACGGCGGCTCTCGGGGGAGGAAGGACCGGGCGAAAAAGTCCGACGGATCGAAGCGGAGGCGGCGCACGGTGAGGCCCGAGACGCCGCCCCGCATCCAGCCGTCCCAGCGCGTGGGCGCAGGCCCTAGCGCAGGCGGGTCTAGAGGACAGATCCGCCGCCACGAGGCTGTCGGCCGACCACACGGGAAAGTAGCGGCGGTCCGGGGCCACCCGTTCCCAGCGCCATTGCCGCACGTCGGACCCGTATTGCGTCTCGAGGTGGTCCACGGCGTGCCGGAACGCCTGCCGGTGGCGGGAGGGGGCGAGCAAGGTCGAGTCCTCGGTGGTGGGCATCCGTCCGGTCCCGGCCTGATAGACTCGCATCCACTCCTCGAACACCACCGCCCCGATGCTGGCGGGCTCGTAGACGAAGTTCCAGTTGCGGAGATAGGACAGGGCATCGTCGTAGAGAGGCGCGGTATCGTTGAGCGGCGCGAGGGCGGGCAGCAGGCGGGGCAAGAGCTCGGCCGCCCACGTGCTGGAGTCGCTCGCGCTCCACCGAGACGGACGGACCGGTCCCTCCGCGCGCCGGGCACGCAGCCCATCGGCCTGATGCCGTGCCCAGGGCGATCGGCCGATCAGAACGGTCTCTGACCCGCGCTCCACGACCGGCGGTCGGCCGCGCACCGTCCACTCGCCGGCCGGGGTCATCGTGAGGCCCGACCCGCCAAACAGGCGAAAGGCCGAGGCGACGGAATCGAAGGGCGAGACGTCTTCACGAAGCTGTGCGTGAGCGGTCCACCGAGGCACGTCAGAGTGCGGCTGGAGGCCGGGCCACGTCAAGGCCCAGGCTGAGTCGGGCGCCGTTGTGCGCACCAAGAGGCGCTCCCCCTGCCGGCGAATCGTCACCAGGTGCTCGGTGCCTTCTGCCGGGGCGATGCGCTCGTGGCGGGTCCGAATCCGAGTGGTGTCCGTTTCGACCCGGGTGAGGCGGGCCGGGCTGCTCAGCAGGTACGTCCAGTGCCGGGATCCGGTTGTCCCGGTCGGAAACACGGGCCCGCCGGGCAGAGAGGCCGCCGCGGTGGGCGCGGTCGACGGCGACCGGAGCAGGACTTCCTGCACGAGCGGCTCGGCGGAGGCCCCGAGGACGTGACGGGCAAAGAAGGCGGGGCGGGCACTGTCCGCAGAGGGGCGGGCCGCCCAGGCGATGCTGCGGGCCCGGCCGTGCAGGTGGAGCCAGCGCCGGAGCCGACGATCCGCCCCCAGGAGCCGCTCGATGGCCAGCGGGTGCCAGGGCTTCCAGCGGGCCGGTGCGAGGTTGAGGTGGACGAACGGGGCCCGCTGTCGCGCCCGTTCCGCCCCGAGCGCCGCGTTCAGGCCTCGGGTGTAGGCCTGCAGACGGCGCCGGGTCGACGGGGAAAGCTGGTCGTAGGCCTGGCGGGCGTGGTAGGCAAACCCGAGCCGGCGAGCGTGTCGATCGAGGGGGACGAGACGCTCGCCGAAGGCGGTGGACAAGGTCCCGAGCGCGGTTCGGCGCCACACCGTGACGGTCCAGGGGCGCGTCATCCCGTGCACGTATCCTAGGGCCGTGAGCGCGTCGGTGCTGTGGGTATAGTCGAGGACGGCGGTGTGCCGGTCCGTCCAGCCGACCGTGACGGTGCCCTGGAGGCCCTCAATCGACTGCCGAGGAGGGGGCGTCGTTGTCGGTCCGCTGAGCACCCACCACAGGAGCACGCCTCCGGCCAGGACCAGGCCGAGCGCGAGGCCAATGGAGGCGCGTCGAGACACGAGGGGGGACCGAAAGCCGAGAATTGATGCAGCCGGAACCAGGAGCCCCTACGGAGTCCCTCCGTCGAGCCACTCCGTGAAGGCATTCAGGGACTTTGCATTCAAACACTCGTCCGATGTTAGCCAGCCTTTCCGGCCCACCGCCACCCCCCACTTCATGTACTCGATCTCGCGGCGGGCGTGGGCGTCGGGATTGATCGAAATAAGGACCCCCTGCTCCGTCGCCTGACGGACCCATCGCCAATCCAGGTCGAGCCGGTGGGGGTTTGCGTTGAGCTCCAGGGCCACGCCGTGCTCCGCACAGGCCTCGATGACCCGTGCGTGGTTGATGGGGTATCCCTCGCGGCGAAGGAGGAGACGCCCGGTCGGGTGGCCGAGGATGCGGGTGTGTGGATGTTCGACGGCCCGAACGAGCCGCCGCGTGGCTTCGTCTTGCGTCATGCTGAATCCGGTGTGGACGCTCGCGACGACGAAATCAAATTCCTCGAGCACGTCGGGCTCGTAGTCCAGCGAGCCGTCGCTGAGGATGTCGCTCTCGATCCCGTGGAAGACGCGGAACGGCGAGCCCTCCTCCTCGGCGTACGCCGCGTTGAGCCGGTCCACCTCGGCCCGCTGCTCGCGGACCTCCGCGGGCGAGAGGCCGTCGGCGATGCGGAGGGACTGGCTGTGGTCGCAGATGCCGAAGTAGGAGAAGCCGCGCTCCCGGGCTGCTTCGGCCATCTCGGAGAGGGAGTGGGCGCCGTCGCTGTCGGTAGAGTGGTTGTGAAGGCAGCCGTCGAGGTCATCAGAGCCGAGGAGGGCAGGGAGGGAGCCCTCGGCAGCCGCCTCGACCTCTCCACGGCCTTCGCGGAGCTCGGGGGGAACGTACGACAGTCCGGCGTCCTGGTAGAGCGCCTCTTCGTCGGCATGCTTGGCGGACGGGCCCTCGATCTCCTCGACCGCCGAGCAGTGATCAGAAGCACCGGTGGTGTGCCACCACTCCGTTCCAAAACGATCGGGCAGTGTCGTGTGAACGTGCACAGGCACGCCCTCCTTCGTGCGGCCCGTGACGCCGGACTCGACCTGAGAGGCATCGTCCAGATGGGAGGTGGCCCACTCCCAGACCGCTGCGGGCTGAGACGTCGCCGCGAGCACCCCTGCCTGCTCAATGGTCTCGCGCCGACGACGAAGAGGGCCGGTCCGCTCAGCCCGCTCCACCGCGTCGAGTCCCCGTAGCGCCTGAAGGACCGAGTCGGTCGCAGCCCAGGCGTCGGCGAGGCGCCACTGCGTTTCGTAGCGGCGCAACTGACGGACGTTTTCGAGAATGTTTTGCTGCGTCTTGGCCCCGAAGCCGTCGAGGGTCGTGATTCGGTCGTTCTCAGCGGCGGCCTCCAGTTCATCGAGGGAGGTGACGTCGAGCTCGGTCCACAGCCGGCGAGTTCGCTTCGTCCCCAGTCCCTTCACCTGCATCACGTCCATCAGACCGGGGGGAACCGCACTGAGCAGCTCGTCGCGCAGCGCAAAGGAGCCGCCGTGGAGAATGTCGGCCACGTGCTCGGCCATCGCGTCCCCGATACCCTGGACGTCCACGAGCGTGCCCTCCTCATGGCGGTCCGCCACGGCGTCGGTGAGCCCACTGAGGGACCGGGCCGCTCGGGAAAACGCGCGGGCTCGGTGGGGATTGCCCCCGGTAAGCTCCAGAAGGTCGGCGGTTTCCTGAAGAACTTGGGCAACGTCGTCATTGCTCATCGGCATGCAGGGCCTCGTGGGGGGGAACGGACCAGAGCGACGAATCTCCAAACTGCTCTCGGCAACATGTCAGCCCCCGAATTGATTCCGGGTCCGGCCGTGTGGATTGGGGACCGACGCGGCGGTTCGAGAGACATCGGGGAAGCGGAGGTCGGACGCCGTGCTGCGCGCCACAGGGGCTGGAACTTCATCAAGGATTTTCACACGGAACGCAAGCCATTCGGTATTGTGATGAATGGCGCGTACTCCCGAATTGTGGAATCTGGACGGTTCAGTCAACCCGGCGAAGGTCTTCCCGGCGCGATTCGGCTGATCAGCCGGTATGGTGCCCGCTTCTAGCATCGAGGGGTGCCCATTTCGGCTGAGAGTCGCGTTCCTTTGACACCCTCTTCCGGACTGTGTATACTTGGAAGGTAAGAAGCAAACCTCTGATCTGCTTCCCCCTCATAACACGTATTGTGTGGTCCGTCCCGAGGGCATTTCGGATGCTGGACCTGCTGGACACACTGCAATCGGACGAGCCGTCGTCCGTCTCTGGCCAGAGTGCCGGATAGGTCCGGCGTCGCACCCCACCCCCAATCTTCATCCTCTTAACAGACTCGACTGAGCACTAGCCACTTATGGTGATTCTGGATAAACTGTCGGTTCAACTTCTGCTCCTGCTGCCCCAAGAGGCCGATGGAGGCGGCGCCATCAACGCGCTCGTCGAACGGTTCAACGAAGGAGGCGAGTGGATGTGGCCCGTTCTTATTTGCCTCATCGTCGGACTCGCAATTTCCTTCGAGCGCATCATTTCCCTGAACCGCGCGGACATCAACACCCAGGCGTTCCTGCAGCGCGTGAAGGAGGCGTTGGACGAGGGAGGCATTCCTGCGGCCGAGGAGGAGTGCGCCAACACGCGCGGTCCGGTGGCCTCCGTCTTCCAGGCCGGGTTGCTCCGGGCCGACGAAGGCATTGATGCCGTCGAAGAAGCCGTCGTGTCCTACGGGTCGATTGAGATGAGCTTCCTTGAACGCGGGCTCGTCTGGTTGTCGCTCTTCATTAGCGTGGCCCCGATGCTCGGCTTCCTGGGGACTGTCATTGGAATGATCGAGGCGTTCGACTCGATCGAGCAGGCCGGCGACATTTCGCCGCGGCTCGTGGCCGGGGGCATTAAGATCGCCCTGCTCACCACTGCGTTCGGGCTGATCGTGGCGGTCATCCTCCAGTTCTTCTACAATTACGCCGTGTCGAAGATTGACCGGCTAGTGGCGGAGATGGAAGATGCGTCCATCGAACTGGTCGATGCACTCGTGGCCCTGGAGCGCGGCGAGTCTGCCACCGCCGAGAAGTCGATCCCGAAGAGGGTAGGGGAGCGAGAAAAGTAACTTCGGCGGATGCCCTGCTCGCTCCACCGGGCGAGGGTCTCCCCCTGGCTCTTCTCTCGCGTTTCAACCGATAGACTGACATACCTGCTTATGAGTCAGAATGCCATTCTTCCCATCGCCATCTGGGCGGCCATTGCCCTCGCTGGACTGAGCGTTCTCGGCATGGGCATCTTCGGTCTCCGCAGCCTCATGTACGGAAAGGTGGAGCCGCTGAGCATTGTAATCATTGCGATTCCAGGAATCTTGATTGCAATTCTTGGGGCTTCGATGGAAACCTGGGTCCAGGCCGGCATTTACACGCTCGTCGTGATGTTCGGCCTTGCCCTGCTGGCGCTCGTGCTCACCGGGATCCGCAAGTTGTTTATCTAGGCGGGTCCCGAAGCAAGCACTCACTGAATCCTCCACTGGTATCTGCATCGTTTTATGCCTGGACTGCTGGACAAGCGACGTAGTGATCGGGATGAGGCCTCCATCCCGACCGCGGGGATGGCCGACATTGCCTTCCTGCTGCTCATCTTCTTCCTGGTCACCACCACCATCAACGTCGACACGGGGATCGGGATGACCCTGCCCCCCAAGCTGAAGCCCGATCAGAAACCGCCCCCGGTGAAGGAGCGCAACCTCATGAAGGTTATGGTCAACGCCCAGGGGGACGTTTTGGTCAACGAGGAGCGGGCCTCGGTGGCCCAGATTCGGGACCGCGCGAAGAAGCACGTGCTCAACTTCGGCGAAAATCCGAGCCTGTCCGTCAGTCCGGACGACGCGGTCATTTCGATCAAGACCGGTGCCCAGACGCCCTACAGCACCTATATCGATGTCCTTGACGAGGTGTGGATGGCCTACCGCGAGATTTGGGATCAAATCGCCCGGACGAACCGGCTTCCAGGCCCGGATGGAGGCACGGCTGGCCTCGATCAGACGCACTCCAGCTATCGGGAATACTACAACCAGCTGGGGCCTGAAGAGGATAACAAAATTCGGGACGTGTTTGGGGCACAGATTTCAATCGCCGAACCCGACACTGGCGAGTAGGCCCTCCTGAGCGTTCCGGGGGTCCCTGCCCCCTCACTTTCTTCTCAACCGAACACCATCTACTCATGGCGTCAGAGAAGTTTCAACGGAGCAGTTCGAGCACAGAGCCGGAGTTCACGACCGCATCGCTTCCGGACATCGTGTTCATGCTGCTCATCTTCTTCATGGTGGCGACGGTGCTCCGAGAGACCAACATCCAGGTCCGCACGCAGCTGCCCCAGGCGGAGGCCCTGACGAAAATTGATCAGAAGCGGCTGATCTCGAAGGTTCACATCGGGCCGATCAAGCGAGGGGAAAACCAGGGAGATACCGCCATTCAAATTGACGATGCATTGATTGAAGATCGACGCGCCATTCGGCAGATCATGTACACGAAGCTGCAAGAGCAGCCGAAGCTCATTGTGTCCCTGAAGGTAGACCAAGAGTCTGAGATGAGTATCGTCAATCAGGTTCAGCAGGAGCTTCGCGAAGCGAACGCGCTTCGGATTAATTACTCTTCGAACCGGGAAGGGCCTCCGCCCTCCTAACGTTGGCGGTTCGTCACACCGAAAAAGCTCTGCTTTTCGGCAGGGCTTTTTTGTTTTGCGCCGGGCGCCCGGTCGTGCACCTCCAGGGGGGCGTACAACTCCCGTGCTGAAGCGTTGCCTCTCCGAACATTTCCTTCTCCACGCCGATGTCTCATCATCTTACCTTGCTTCCTGGCGATGGAATCGGACCCGAAGTCACAGAGGCTGCCGTGCGCGTGATCGAGGCGGCCGGAGTGGACGTCGTCTGGGACCGTCACCGAGTCATTGGGGCGACCGCCGTCGACCGCGGCCGTCCGGCCCTCCCGCCCGACGTCGTCGACTCCATTCAGGAGCGGGGCACGGCCCTAAAAGGCCCTGTGACCACGCCGGTGGGGAAGGGCTTCACGAGCGTGAATGTGCAGCTCCGCCAGCGCCTCGACCTATACGCGAATGTGCGGCCCGCGACTTCGCTCAAGGGACTGGATACCCCCTTTGAGGGGGTCGATCTGATTATCTTTCGGGAGAATACCGAGGGGCTCTACTCGGGAATCGAATACTTCGATGAGCGGCTCGACATTGCCGACTCGATTGCCCGGGTCACCAAACGCGGCTCCGAGCGAATTATCCGGTTCTGCTTCGAGTATGCTCAGGAGCACGGTCGGGAGCACGTCACCCTGGCCCACAAGGCCAATATCCTGAAGAAGACCTCGGGCCTGTTTCTCGACATCGGCCGGGAGGTGTCGGCCGAATTCCCCGAGATTGAGTTCGACGATCGGATCATCGACAATCTGTGCATGCAGCTCGTCGTGAATCCCGAAGAATACGACTGCATCGTGTCGACGAACCTCTTCGGGGACCTCCTGAGCGACCTCACTGCCGGGCTCGTCGGGGGATTGGGAATTACGCCTGGGGCCAACATCGGCGACGAGCTGGCGGTCTTCGAGGCCGTGCACGGAAGCGCGCCGGACATTGCCGGGCAAAACGTGGCGAATCCGACGGCCATGATCCGCTCGGCGGTGATGATGCTTCGTCACATCGGCGAAGAGGACGCCGCGGCGGCGATCGAGCAGTCCGTCTTTGAGATGTACCGCGAGGGCGACGCGCTCACCCCGGACGTGGGGGGCGACGCGACGACGTCCGAGTTTGCCGACGCACTGGCCGAACGCGTAACCGGAATGGTCGGTGGGTAGTCCGTTCCGGGGGGCTGCCTCGCGCGTGGCGCCTCTTGAGGGGTGCGCTGGTCAGTGTGCCCTCTTTGCGGTGAGAGAAAGGGCTGTAGGGAACGCATCTCTGCGTGCGCGTCTTTTTGCTCCCTTGGTCTCTGGCAGATCCGGAAGAGGACCCGAGGGGTGCGAACGGGTGTTGCGGTCTGGACATTCCGTTCCCGCATTTCCATCTGCACCAAGGCCTCTGTCATGATCCAACGCATACAGACGCTCTATCTGCTGCTCGGAGCCCTCGCGCTGGGAGCCCTGGGGTTGTTCGATGCTCCTTGGAGCGGCGTCGCTGCAAGTCGGTTTTCGTGGTTCGTTCCCACGCTGATCGCTCTGCTGATTGTGACGGCCGGCGCGGCGATCGGGGCAATTTTTCTGCACAAGGATCAGGAGCAGCGGAAAGCTCAGCGGAAGATCGTGATTGGCGTTCAGATTTTAACCCTCCTCCTGGCCGGTACGCTATACGGGGGGCTGTACTGGGTTGGGACGCTGACCTTTGCGGGACCGAGTGGCATCTTGTGGACCCGGTCCGTCGTGCTCTTGCTTCCAATTGTCGCGTACGGGCTCTTCCTGCTGGCCCGGCGGGCCATCGAGAGCGACATCGAGCGCGTGGAGCGAATGAACCAAGGAAGAATTCGTTAACACTCCCCCGGATGAATCCGCGGGGAATTTACCCATTCATCAAGCGGTACCAGTGATTCTTCTCACATGGTTTTACCCAGCTCTCCAGGTGCTTTTGAGGGAGGCGTCCCGATCTCGATTCGAGAGGGTCACGGTATTGTGCGTCTCGACCACCTCCAGGGCACGCTCAGTCTGAAGAATAAAGTTCGTTCTGTCGGTGCCAAGCAGAGACGCAGCCCGGTCGATTTGGCTTTTTGTCTCCGAGGTCGCGCGGATATTGACGGTCGTGTCCTTGGCCTTTTCAGGTATAGCTGTAAGCTACTTTTATAAGCTACTTTTAGCTGTAATCTACTGTCTGGAAGCCGTGAGGAAGAAAAAACAGAGCGTAGGTCCTGCCCTATCTCTGTGTATACGATGTAGTATGTACAGAAAGGCCTGTCCCCAGTCGAAGCCGGTCCTTTGCGACATGGGTGCACAGGACGATACGTGAAAAAGGCAGATTCCCTGCCTTCTGTGAGGCCCTCGCCTTTTCTGGAGATGCCCTGGAGGGTCCCCGGGGGTCCCCCGAGGTATCTCCACGGGAACGTTCAGGACGCATCCCATCGTGTGCGTCACTGAAATCTATTTCCTGACGTGCTTCTTGGCAACTTGGTCCTGCGCCCATAAAATCCAAGCTCGCGCTCCGCCTCGATAAGGACCTGAAAGAGCGGGCCAAAAGGCTTGCCGAAGAGCGGGGCACCTCCGTCTCGAAAATCGTCGAGGACTATTTCAGGATTCTCCTTCAGGAGGATTCTCCGGTCCAGGAAGGCTCAGAGGGAGGATCCTCCGAGATCTCTAGCGACGGATCGCCGACCGATGGACCCTCGCCGGGCGGAGACTCCTCAGGTGAGGATCCTTCAGAAAGAGCACCCTCGGAGCGACCGCTCTCGCCCCGGATCCGCAGGCTCAAAGAGAAGCTCGGGAAGCCCGCCCCCTTGACGGCAATCATCTACTGGCAGATCTGCGAGGTCCAGCGCGCGATTGAGGAGCTGGGCGAGGAGGAATTGAACGGGCTTCGACTGGACCTGCTCTCCCACGTCAGCCCGGCCTTTGGTGGGAAAACGTGATCCTCCACGGGGAGTACGTCTTGCGCCCGACGCTGGTGCGCATGTGAGAGTGGCGCTTCGTCTTGTGCCCGTGCAGGGCAATCGCATGAGCAAGAAAATATCCAACACCGTCGCTCTGAGCACCGACGGTAGTCGAGTGCGGGCTTTGACTCAGAAGCCTGTCCCGACTACTGTCGGGGCCTATCTGACGCTCGCCAAAGGCCTTCCCTTTCGGCTGGATGGGCTCCACACGAGCGAAGCGACTGACGAAGTAAATCAAGTTTGGAGCGACGATAATGGCAGTTTTTCTTGCGCCGTGATCAAGGACGGGCCAAAATCTTTACGGGTAGAAAGTTGATGCGATTGCCCTGTGTGCCCGTGCCGTTTCATTCCAACGCAAATCAAACCGATGTGCAACCGCCGTTTTCCCCAATGGTTTTTGCCAGATAGTTTGCCAGATGGCTGGCATGCCGCTACAGTTTTGTTGCTTGCTTTTTGCTTCCTACCCGCCCTCGCCGGCTGCGGGTACAGTAGCGAACCTACGCTAAGCGTCGGAGGCGTCAGTCGCCCTTTCAGCCCTGACGGGCGGCACGTCTATTTTGGCGTGCGAGTGCATTACTACCGCAAGCCGACGGGCTTGGGAAAGGCGCTAAACTTCGGGGGCAACGTGAAAGACGTCTACGAGGGCGTCGACTTTTTTCAGTTCGACAGGCGCACGGGCACTCTCGAAGCAATTGCTTCTTACGCGGTAGATTCACTGAGGCAAAAGCAAGGGGGGGTGGCAAAGGCCGGAGGCGCATACGGAATAGAAGCCTATCGGGCGAGAAAGAAACGCCGCCCGGGAAGAGCCCCGGCCGCTTTGTATGCTTTCGTCGATGTCACTTCTGAAAAGCAAGCACGTCGCCGCATTTACTTCCGGATCGATCCGCTCGACAGGCGCCTCCATCAGCTCACGGAAGCGCGCTACGAAAGCCTTTTAGATCAGCCCGACGTTCGCCGCGTCGAGGAACAGCTGTGGCTGCACGCGTGGATCAGTGGTGGCGTGTATGGGCGTTCGATAGAGGCACTTCGCTTCGAAGATGACCGCAAAGATGAAGAGGGCGGACGCGTGATCGGTGAAGGGACGTCGTGGATTCCACACTCGTTTTAGAGCCTTACTCGTTCTAGAGCCTTTTTTGGTGCTGTGCCCCCAATCTCGTTGGCCTGAGGTCCCGTCTGAGCTTCCGCCTGAGCCCCAAGCGTTATGAAATCGTGCTACTGGTATCAAGATTCCCGGCGGCCGTCAGCACCTTTGCTCGCAGTGGTGTCGCTTTTTGCTGTCGGCGCAGCTCTGTGCGGTTGTTCTGAAGAAAACGCCCTTTCTCAAGGCGCATCTCAAGATGCGGCCTTTTCCAGGGCGGGGCTAGGCCAAGAAGCCTCGCTTTTCGAAATTCCGCAGTGGAGAGGGGAAGGAACGGTACGCCTACGCCACTTGGATGAGAACACCACTGCTGGCGGGGATACGGCCACTCTGTTGCGCATCGAATGGCCCTCTCCCGAAGACCAAGCGGCTCCCCTGCCTGCAGATATGCGAACGGCGCGTCCTACGCTCCGCCTCGCTTCTCGTGCGAAGAGCCTTTCTAAGGTGAACTCTCCAGTTTGGAAGGAGGCTTCCACGAAAGTGCGCATGTGTCGCAGCGTGAGCTCTGCGCCCCTCGTGCCGCGCTTGCAGGTCGAAGCACAGGCGGACACGGAAAGCGTGTCTCTGCTCGCCGCTCACCGAAAGCATTCAAACGCTGCCTTTGTTCATGTCCGTAGCGTGGGGCCGGATAAACCCAAAAACACTCAGGAAAAGCTCTCTTATCGGCAGCAGAGCGTGCCCTTCAAGGGGGAGGTGTACTTGAAATACAGCGTTTCGCCCGTGCGCTTAAGCTGCCCGGTTCGCCTCAGCAAGGCGGATGGGTGAGCCATTCCTGCTGGTCGCCCAGCGGCAGATTGCTCCTCTATTTCGACAGCAGCCACGCGCGCTTTCTCGCGCTGCCGATAGACGCGTAGCGCCGCGCGCAGGATTTCTTTAACCGTGCAGTGCTCATTCACGCATCTCAGTCGCACATTGCCCGCTTCTGGAAACAACACTTCGGAATCGCCTCACGAGAGCGCGATTGATGCCCCGCCTGGGAGGGCGGAGTTCTTTACTGAGAAGCGCGCCGATGGGAAACCCGATCATGGCAACACGTGGGGACCTATTTCTTGGAACACGCCGTTCTACCCTTCGCAAAAGCATATGGCCGAGATTGTTCAGCTCCGAGATAACATGAGTCAAATCCGAGAGTCCTACAGGCCCTTCTCAAATTCTACCCAATACTGATAGCGGTCGCTCTCCCTCGGTCGGCGTGTCATGTCCACGTGGCCCCCTCGGATCTACGTCGTCCTGGCGCTCGGCGTGATTAGCTTTGCCTTTGCGCCCATCCTGGTCCGATGGGCGGGCGACGTGTCGGGGATCGCGATCGCGGTCTGGCGCACAGTAACGGCGGCCGTGGTGCTGCTTCCCGCGGCAGCGTTCCGCATCGGCCCGGACGTTCGGCGATTCACGCGGCGAGACGCGATGCTCATCCTGGTCGCGGGTGTGTTTCTGGGCCTTCACTTCATCGCGTGGATCGAGTCCCTCTCCCACACTACCGTGGCCAGTGCGTCCGTCCTGGTCACCACTAGTCCCCTCATTCTCGCCGTGCTCGGATACGTCGTTCTCGGCGAGCGACTGGGCCGCACAACCGTCGTCGCGATTGGGGGAGCGGTGGGGGGCGCTGCCCTCATCGGCTGGGCCGACGCCGGACGGGTCGTGTTGGGCCGGGGTGCGCTCTGGGGAAATTCTCTGGCCTTCGGGGCGGCCGTGCTTGTGAGCGTCTACCTGCTCATCGGGCGCGTCGTCCGGCAGAAGGTATCGTGGCTGGCCTACGTGACGCCCCTCTACACCGTGGCGGCCCTGACGGCCCTGGCTGCAGCCTGGGTCAAAGGGGTGCCCCTCTTCGGCTACTCCGTGCGGTTCTACGCGGTCTGCGTCGGGCTCGCGCTGGGGCCGCAGGTGCTTGGGCACGGGTCGTTCAACTATGCGCTTCAGTACGTGCCCGCCGCCATCGTCGGCATGCTGGCGCTGCTGGAGCCGGTGGGGGCGTCGCTGCTGGCCTACGTGTTTTTCGGAGAGGTGCCCCCGACCGCCTCAATCATTGGAATGGTCGTGGTGATGGGGGCGGTGGCGGTTGTCGTGTGGTGGCGCGAGAGCCGCCCTTGAGATACTGAGATAGTATGCTTCGGTGGTTCATCGTGGAAGTGAGGGTAGCTCCACCGGTGAAGTATGAGCATTCGGCTACGTTTTACTCCCTACCTCTTCGTACTGATTGCGAAGGTCATTGACGTTTTCTCTCACACCATCAGAAAAGTCACTTATGGTATTGAGGTGGTCTTCGTAGGACCGTCCTGTTTCATCGTAGTTGATTTGGGACGAGTGGGCCAGCGTAGTTTCTAAGTCAATGTTGCTGTTCTGGTACGACTCGTTTGTTTCCGTGACGGTCGTCTGAATCAGGCCATTGATGTCAGAGGCAGCGTTCGCTGCTGCCTGAGTATAGACGACAAGGAGGTCGATGTACGGTCCTCCGCTGCTGCTTTGCTCCTTTTGTACTTGATTGTTCTGATCCGCCTTAGCGTCAGTGCTATCGTGTGAGGTTCTCGAACTGTCTTCTTCACTGTACTTGTGCAACGCACCCGTGCTGTACTCGGGTGGGTGTTCGGACGGAAACTGGCTCGCATCCACACGGACAACGGCTTGTAGGTCATCGCCTATCGGTTCGAAGCGGTAAAATGTGAAACCGCTTTGCAGCGTGCCGCTCCGAAGCGTTCCCGTAATACCTTTGTCGGTAAGAGTCAGGGTAGCCCACCCATTTCTCCTTGTAGTGGACCAGCCCAGGAAATGCCGCTGCGGCTTCTCTGTTGAACCTGCTTCCCGACAACGACCACGCTCTTGCCAGGTGACACGTTCAGAACCTGTTTGACGGATGGATACGTAGCCGAGACACAGTGGGCGAAGTGCAGAACGGTGCCCAAACGACCCCTGTAGTGGGGGCCGAGCGAGAGCGAGGTCATGCCCCTGGTGAGCTACCGGGGGAGTGAAGAAGCCGTTCTGCACGAGATCCACGAAGCCACAGGCCGTAGACAGTCCGCCAAACAAATTCTCAAGGTAAGAGCTTTCCCCTGTTCCAGCAAGGCGGCGGGCGTGTCCGCAAGACGCATGACGTGCACTGCCGCCGAAGTAGGTCGTGCCTTGAGTGCTTCCAGAGATCAGCTTTGCTGAGCCGGAAGGTTCTGTACCGAGGCATCCGTTTCGAGAAACAGCGACTCCTGTGCAAACGAGCTACGCGGGGAAATCAGCGCAAGGATCAGGAGTGAAACGAGACCGACACCGTAGCAAAAACGCATATCCATTTTTCCAGGTTGCTTTTGTTTCGAGTTGGCCTATGAGCGACTTCGTGGCGTTCACTCACTGCTCCGAGAGACTCGACACCTCAACGCGGAAATCCTTCCGCTCAAGCTCATCGTAGGAGATGTCCAGGTGACTCCTGTACCGTGCCGTGTCATTACGCACCTCGTATAGAAAGAGCCGCAGCGTCTTGCCTGCCTCGTACCCTCCGCCGATATCCGTCATGGGAAGAGCGGTAGATGCCCCGCTTTCGAGCAGAGAAGATCCCTGAATCGTATTCACTGGAATCTCCGGGTCGATATCTAACCTGTGCGAAGCCTCTTTCTCGTAGCCGGAAAAAAATAGCGGCTCGCCTGTCGCATTTTCGACGGTGACGGCGTTCACGTCCTCTGACTGGAACGAACAGCCGGCCGCTCCGACCAAGAGGTCGACAGCGAAAGCAAAAATCGCGAGGTAATTGGCGGGGAAGTGTTTCATGGCATACTTCGTCGATTTTAAAACATTAGGAAAATCCGGGCTCAAGTCCTCCTTACTTCAAATACACGCCAGCAGCTTCCTGTACACAGCGACGCGCGTCACGGTCTGGCTCAGTACTGTTCCGCTATTCTCGTGCAGGGCGCCCTCGAGATACTCTGAAGGGGGGCGCGGCGAAGATTTGCTTTCATCAAATCGGATAACAGCTGCAGTTCGTTCCCGATTGGTTCGAACTTACAGAATCTAAAGCCGCTCTGAAGTGCCCCGCTCCGGAGCGGTCCCGTACAAGTTTCTGAAGCTGGAGGCCGGAAGCTCGGCGAACGTGCGTCGGCCCCGCAGGAAGTAATCGACCGGGACGAGGCCCCGGTAGGGCGGGAGCACCGTCGGGTCGGAGGGAGACGGACGCTGGTCACGGTAGTGGCGCCGCATGCGGAAGGCGTCGCGGTAGGCTCGGAGCAGGGCGCCGGCCTCCTCCAAGTTCCCGAGAGCGAGGGCCCGGCCGAGGGCGGCGGTGTCGCACGCCACTCGAAGGGGAAGAGTGGTCCGCCATGCCGACGGCGGCAGGTTTTTGTAGAGCACGAGCAGGCTGTTGCGAAAATTGTAGTACGTCTTCCGCGGGGACGATTGGGGCAGGGAGGCGCCGCCGATGTGGTACACCGTACTCTCGGGGGCCACCCGGACCCGATAGCCGTGCCGCTGCAGCCGCCAGCATAGGTCAATCTCTTCCATGTGCATCTCGAATCGCTCGTCGAGGAGCCCCACCTCGTTGAGCGCCGAGCGCCGGAGCAGGAGCGCCGCCCCGGTGGCCCAAAACACGTCGCGGGCGTCGTCGTACTGGCCGCGGTCCCGCTCCATGATGTCGAAGAGGCGTCCTCGAGCAAACGGATAGCCGGCACGATCGAGAAGGCCGCCGGCCGCCCCGGCGTACTCAAATCGGTCCCGGTCGTCGTACTGGAGCATCTTGGGCTGCACGGCGGCCACGTCGGGGGCCTGCGTGGCGGCGTCGACGAGGGGGCGCAGCCAGCCGGGCGGCACCTCTACGTCGTTGTTCAGCAACACGACGAAGCGCCCGGTGGCGTGGGGAAGCGCAGCGTTGTTGCCCCGGCAGAACAGCCCGTTCTCGGGGTGACGCACAATTTTTACCTCCTCCGGGTATTCCCGGGCGATCCAGGCCGCCGTTCCGTCCGTTGAGGCATTGTCGGCGAAGATGATTTCGAGGTCGGGATAGTCGGTGGCCACCACCGAGGGGAGGCATTTCTGAACCACCGACCTGGCGTTCCACGAGACGATAATGATGGAGACCGGAGGCGCCGCCATGGTGCGGGTTAGGTTGAGGAGTTGAGAGTTGGGTGTTGGGGGTTGAGCGTTATGGGTTGAATGTTGGGGGGGCGACAAGTATTCGGGAGTGTCGCCGGAATGCGAATCTTCTCACGCACTGGCATGAGGGCGGGCTTGCCGAACGACGACCGGGGCCAAACATAATAGCTGACCGTCGCAATTGGAATGTGACGTGCGGGGGACCCCCCAATTTTGTGCACTCGTCTCAACGTCCACGCCTCGATGTCGGACCTCTTGTCACACACCATCGAGGACGCCCGCCGGGCCATGCAGAACCGGTGGGGCCACCAGGCCTTCCGGCCCGGTCAGGAAGCGGTGCTTGAGCCCCTTCTTGAGGGGCAAAGTGTGCTGGGCGTTCTTCCGACCGGCGGCGGAAAATCCCTGTGCTATCAGCTTCCGGCGGTGCTCGCCGAGGGGGTTGCGCTCGTCGTGTCCCCGCTCATCGCGCTCATGCAGGATCAGGTGGAGGCGCTCCGGGCACAAGGCGTCTCCGCCGCGTTCATCAACAGCACTCTGCCCCCGCACGAGGTGGAGCAGCGGTGGACAAACGCCGAGCACGGGCAGTATGACCTCGTCTACATGGCCCCCGAGCGCTTGAGCAGCGACGTATTTCGGGCGCGGGCCGACCGACTGGACGTGTCGCTCGTGGCGGTCGACGAAGCTCACTGCGTCAGTGAATGGGGCCACCACTTTCGGCCCGACTACTTGGAGATTCCGGCGGCCCGAGACCTTCTGGGGGACCCGCCCACCGTTGCGGTCACGGCCACGGCCACCCCCACCGTCCGGCGCGACGTTCGTGACTTGCTCGACCTGCCGGACGCGGCCGAGGTCGTCCGCGGCTTCGACCGGCCCAACATCGTCTGGTCCGTCTTCCGGACCGACAACAAGTGGGAGCGGCTCCGCGCGGTCGTCGACGCGGTGCCCGGGACGGGGATCGTGTACGCCGCTACGCGCCGGGCCGTAGACCGGTGGCGACAGCGACTCAAAAACCATGGCGTGGCAGCGGCTGGATACCACGGGGGGATGGACGCGGACGAACGGGAGGCCCGCCAGCAGGCCTGGGTTCAAGACGAGGTGCGGGTCATGGTGGCGACGAACGCGTTTGGGATGGGGATCGATAAGCCCGACGTGCGCTTCGTGGTTCACGTGGGCCTGCCGTCCTCGCTGGAGAGCTATTACCAGGAGGCGGGCCGGGCGGGGCGCGATGGGGAGGAGGCCCACGCGGTGCTCCTGTACCGTCCCCCCGACGCCGACACGCAGGAATCCCTCATCGAAGCGTCTCATCCCACGGCGACGGAGGTGCGCGAGGTGTACGATGCCGTCTGCAGTGTGGGACAGGTGCCGGTCGGCTCGGAGCCGGACGCGCCCCTCGCGGTCGATATCGAGGCTGTGATGAAGACGACCGGCTACTCGCGCACGAAGATCCGGACCGCCGCCGACCTTATCGACCGGCAGGGGGCCTGGGCGGTTCTTCCGCGCCGCAAGCATTTCGGCCTCCTGCAGTTTGCCACGACGCTTCAGGATGTGCGCCAGTTTGCCGACACCGCCGACAACCGCGCGCTGGGCGAGTTTGTCCGTACCCTCCTCCGGGTCGTCCACGCCAACGCCTTCCGGGAGTGGTGGCCGCTCGACCTCCGGGCCCTTGCGGGTCGAACAGACCTGTCACGGGAGCGACTCCAGCGGGGCCTGCAATACCTCCAGGAGCGCGGCCTGGTGCGGTGGCAGTCCCCCGGCGCCGCCCTGCGGGTCGACCTGGCCTTCCCGAGGGCTTCGAAGCTGCCTGTCGACGACCAGGCCGTCCAGAACGCCCGTCAGCGGGCCGAGACGCGGCTCAAACACATGCTGCGGTACGCCCGCTCGGTCACCTGCCGACGGTACGCCCTGCTCACCTACTTCGGCGAAAAAACAGAGGAGCGGTGCGGGGCCTGCGACGTTTGTCTCGGGCGGCACCGTCCCACGGCCGTGACGCCGGATGACGAACCGGTGCTCCGCCACATCCTGGAGCAAGTTAACGACTCCGTGCCCCGGAGAGAGTGGTTCGACGAGCCGCCGGCCCCGCCGCATCGAATCGATGAGCTCGTGGACTGGCTCGTGGAGGAGGGCTACCTCAGGGTCGAAACGCCCCTGGACGGAGAGGTGCAACTCACCGAAAAAGCTGGAGACTGGCTTTAACAGCCGCCGCCGGGAACTACGGAGACCGTCTCCCTCGCGGGTCGGAGCGGGACAGGGAGTCCGGGGCGGCGCCCGGACGTCCATTGTCCCGTCCGGGGCGCTGCAGGGCCTGCAAGGTATCAATCACGGTCTGATACAGCGCTTCAAGCGCCTTCGGGCGGCGGCTGTAGTAGTCCAGGGTGGCATCGAACTCCGACGGGGCCACCTTGTACCGTGCGAGAATCGAATCGCGGAGGCCGGGTGGGTACGGCACATCGAGGGAATGGCGAGTCTTCGCCAGATGGAACTCCGTCAACACGCGTGTGAACGTGCTGTCCGGGAGGGGCTCCTCGTCCGGGGAGAACCCCGAGCACCCAGCCAGAAGGCCGAGTCCACACATCACCGCGAGGAGGCTTTCTCCGAACCAGAGGGGCAGAGAACAGGACCGAAGCAGTCGATCAACATTGTTCATCACTCTGAGGCGACGGGGCGGTCCTCGGCGGAACGAGCTTCTTCGGCGGTGCGGAAGGTCCGGGCCATGACCTCCATTTGGCGGAGGAAGTCAAGCTTATCGTAGTCGGGGGCGTAGACCGACCCGTCCAGCATGTAGACGCGGTCGGTAGAGCGGTCGTAGAAGGCATAAGTGACGAAGGGACCGCCTCCTCCAATCGGCCGGAGCTCCTCGCCTCCGTCGACCGGGGTCACCATGTACCAGAGGCCCCGGCCCTCGTACCCGTACCGGTCGAGGAACGTCAGCTGCTCCGTTTCCAAGGAGCGGCGGTAATCAATCTGTACAAAGCCCTGCACGTTGCCCCGGAGGTGTCGCCGCGTGAGGGAGTCGCGCTTGGCAAAGATCCACTCCGGGGTAATCTGATCCGGGTCGACGTCCTCCGCGTAGTAGACGAAAAATTCCCGGCGGGTTTTGGCCAGGATCCGGCGCAGCCAGACGAAGCCCTCCGATGCGGTTGTCGTGTCAACGGCGAGCTGAAAGTCGTGCTGGACATTGACGGCGAATCCATGCCGGTTCATCAGGGTGTCCTCGATCGCAGAACGCCGCGCCTCCTCGTACATATTCTGCTTCATTCGTTGAAGCGTCACCTCCTTGAAGGTCTGCTGGACCTCCTCGCCCTGAGTCCGAAACGTTTGGGCGAGTGCCTCGGGCGTAGCGGCCGGGACGTAGTAAATGCGCTGGCTCCGGCGCCACAGGTTGGGCTTCGAGATCACGGCGGTCTGTCCGTCGAGGACGGCCTGTTCCGCCTTGTCGGAGAGGCGCTGGCGCAGAAAAGAGGTCTCGTTGGTCGAGTCGCTGAGGGGCGAGGCGATGACGACATTCTTGAGGTCCTTCACGCGCTCGAACGTCTGCTCATCGGAGAGCTCCAGGTGGCGCAGTTGGAAGTAGCGTTCCGAAACGGGGAGTGTCTCGACCCACGGGGCGACATTCTCACGGAGCGCCTCGCCTGCCTCCCCCGTCCAGTACGAACTGTCCATCACGACCGTGATCTCGCCCTCAGGACCATCGGCCTTCGGCCGAAAGTCCCCCTCACACCCCACGAGACCGAACACGAGAGCGAGACTTAGGAAAAGACTTCCGAGACGTGTTCCTCGGGGGGAGACGGAGGAAAGTTCCATAAGCGCGCGAGCAATCGGAAGATCAACAGAATGACGCCCGACAGGCTCCCGGCTGTTCTGTCCGTCCCCGACTGTGCCGGTCACCTGAGGGAGAAGTTGTGAATCTAGCGGTGCCCGTGAGCATGTCGACTCCCACCAGCACACACTAGCACGTCTGGGCGTTCTGATTGCTCCCACGGGCGAGCGGGCCACTCTCGTAGGACGCCTGCCCGCCGAGCAATTCGTTTGCCATTTTGACCAACTGCGTCTATTCTTGCGAAAGAGCCACGTTGGCGTCCCCGGACCGCCTCGCCTGCACTCCATCCTGGTATCGAAGACCCGTCGATGCGTAACAGAGCCAGGGGCCAGATCCTATCCAACCGTTTGGTCGAGGCCGACGACGGAGGCCTAGTGACGAGAGGCACAGGGGAGCGCGTCTTACTCTCACTCCCCAACCGATTGGAATGCGGGTAAGTAAACAACGGCGAGCCGCAACCACTGCTTTCGCGTTTCAGAGCCTGTTTGGCGGATGGATATTCAGCCGAGACACAGCGGGTGACGTGCACGAACGGGGCCCAAACGAGCCCTGTAGCGGCGCTACCGGGCGAGT
>PXTN01000056.1:0-12500 GCA_003022565.1 Bacteroidetes bacterium QS_3_64_15
TCGGCAAAGATCGCGAATAGGTTCACGATCTGTACTGCCGGGCATCAGGCCCGTTCTATTTTGAAAACCCGTCCGACTATTGTCGTGTACCGTGGTTCGGGACACGTCTCTCACGCCCCTCACACGTCCATACCTCCACACCTCCAAACGTCCACACGTAAACCCCCACGCCCCCCGCTCTCTTTCCCCCACGCTCTCGCGCTCCCATGCCCCCCACCGTTGACGCCTGGTCCCTCTGGACGGACCGCTTTTCTGAGTTTCTCGACGCCCAGGCTGCCGACGCCGATGCGGCCCACGACCGAGCCCACGTCGAACGCGTGGTGACGACGGCCCGCCAGTTGGCCGATACGGAAGGCGCTCAGATGGACGTGGTCGTCCCCGCCGCCTGGCTGCACGACTGCGTGGTGCTGCCCAAAGATCATCCCGATCGGGCGCACGCTGCGCAGCGTGCCGCGGAGGCCGCCAAAGGCTTCCTCGTGGACGAGGGCTATCCGGAACAGTGGATTCCAAACATCGAGCACGCCATCGCCGCCCACAGCTACTCGGGCGACGGGGTCCCGGAGACGACCGAGGCGAAGGTCGTGCAGGATGCCGATCGGCTCGATGCGCTCGGGGCCATCGGCATCGCGCGGTGCTTTACGGTGGGCGGCGCGCTCGACCAGATGCTCTACGACCCCGACGACCCCTTCTGCGCGGACCGTCCCCCCGACGACGACACCTACACGCTCGACCACGTCTACGCCAAGCTCCTGCGCCTCCCCGACACGATGCAGACGGAGGCGGGGCGCGCCGAGGCAGAGGAGCGGGCGTCGTTCCTCCGAACCTACCTCGACCAGTTGCGGGACGAACTCAGCGTGAGCCGCCCCTGAACCGAGAACCGTCTCCGAGCGTATTCGGAACGCATAGTGTTCCTCCTCGATCGGGCGCTGCCCGACCCCGACGTCTGGCACGGCAACAACCTGGCCGTGCCCGACTATGCCGCCACGTACATCAATCTCTTCGGCGAGCTCTGGGAGGATGCCCACGACGCCCGCACGGCCCTCACCTACCTCTGGGCTCACTCCGAGGTGCAGAACGCCCTCGACCGGTGGATCGACCTCAGCCGCGAACTGGCCCGCCTTGCCGCCTCGGAGGCGATCGACGATGCGGCCGAGCGACGATGGCAACAGCTCGCAAAACAACGCCGCTCGATCGCGGACGACACGCTCAGCACCCCCGCGCTGCGGCGCATTCTGAAACGACTGCCGTAGTGAACCTGGGAGCGGCAACGAACGTTGATGTGATCGCACTGTCATCAGGCCATCGCTCCAGACATCCATGAGCACTGCCGTTGCCTGCCGCCATCTGACTGTGGAGGAGTACCTTGAGCTCGACGCCGACGCCGACGAGGTCCGCTATGAGTACCTCGACGGGCGCGTCTGGGCTCTCGCCGGGGCTGCGCCGCCGCATAACCTGGTCAAGGACAACATCCAGGGAGAGTTCTATGTCGCACTGCGCCCCCGGGGGTGCCGCAGCTTTACGTCCGATCAGCGCGTCCAGCTTACCGAGGAGCGGTACGTCTACCCCGACGTGGCGGTCGTGTGCGGCCCGCCCGAGTACACCGACGAGTCGCCGCCGTCGCTCGTGAACCCCGAACTGCTCGTAGAAGTCACGTCCGCCTCCACTGCCGACCGCGACCACCAGGACAAGCTCGATGCGTACCTCCAGATCGACAGCCTCCGGGAATACTGGATTGCCTCCCCTTCGCGGATCTTGATCACGCAGTACGTGCGGCAGGACGACGAGTGGGTGGTCCGCTCGGTGCGGAATCGGGAGGCCGTCCTCCGGTGTGAGGCGCTGGGCATCGAGCTGGACATGGACGACATCTACGCGCTCGTCGACACCGAACACGCAGAACAGAACACCGCGGCGGCGGACGACGACTCCTAGCCCCCGCCTCGTCCACCCCCTCTGGCCGTAGGGAAGGGGACCTCGTCACGCGTACCTCCTAAACTCATGACTCGCCCACTCATGACTCGTAGCACAAGGGGTCGAGCATCGGTTCCTTCGATCCGGCCAGCCCCTTTCGCCGAACGTTGAAAAACACGCACGAACCGTCATGGAACCGATCGAAAACCGCGTCGCTCAGGGTGAAATTGAGGTTTACAACCTGGCGGACCTCTGGGACGACGCCCCCATCACGGAGCTCGACATCAGTCGCTTCCTCGTGGAGGGCCTGATGCTGAAGGAGAAAGAGTTCCGTGCCGACGTGGAGGAGCACGACTGGTCGCAGTACGACGGCGAGCACGTGGCCCTCTACTGCTCGACGGACGCCATCGTGCCGACCTGGGGCTACATGCTGCTCGTCACGGAGCTCAAGGGCACGGCCCGCTCTACGACCATCGGGCGGAAAGAGGAACTCTTGCGCGAATACTACACGGCGGCCCTCGCGGCGGAGGACTGGTCGGTGTACGAAGACAAACCGGTCGTCATTAAGGGCTGTGGGGACGACGTGGTGCCGGAGATGGCGTACGTCCGCGCGACGCAGAAGCTGCAGGACGTAGCCCGGAAATTGATGTACGGGGAGCCCTGCTCGTCGGTCCCCCTCTGGCGCCGCCCCCAGGACGATAAGCCCAAGCCTGACGCCGAGGCCGTTGGGGTGAAGAAGCCGGATCTGCCCAGCCCGAATGCCTGACTGGTTCGCTTCGGGCGGACTGTAGATCTCTTGCGTCCGCACGCTGGTGTACCCTCCCGGACCTGTTGTTGCGGCTTCCTCCTCTCCTGCTCCCCTATGTCTAACGGCACCGTCGACACTGCCCCCGAGGATTCGTCCGGCACAGCGTTGATCGGGCAGCTAATGCGAGGCCTCGGACAGAGTCCCCGCTACCGCTTCGCCCGGCGGCTGTACCATCGCCACGAGACGTTCTTCCCCCCAATTTTCTTCCTCGGGGGCGTGACCTGGGACGCCCTGACCCTCCAGCGAATCGGGGCTCTGATCGACAACGTCACCCTCGGACTTTACCTCGTTCTGCTGGGCAGCTTCATTGTCCTGACCCTCCTCGACCGCAACGACTACTCGCTTCACCCATCTCTCCGGGCTCTCAACACGTGGTCCATCGGGGCGATCCAGTTCCTGGCCGGGGGGCTCTTTAGCGCCTATGTCATTTACTACACCCGGAGCGCCTCACTCACCACGGCGTCGCTCTTTCTGCTCGTGCTGGTGAGTCTCCTCGTGGCGAACGAGTTGATCTGGAGCCGAAAGCGGAGCAGCTATGTGCTGATCGGGCTCTACTTCCTGGCCGTCTTTTGCTATTTTGCGTTCCTCCTGCCCGTCCTCCTGGGCACGATGGGCTTCTGGGTCTTCCTGGCGAGCGGCGTTCTGAGCATGGGAATCGTTTTCGCCCTCCTCCTCTTCCTTTGCCTGCAGGGCGTCTTCAAAGATCTGCGCTCGTTTGTCGGGGTCCTGTGCCTCATAGCAATTCTCTTCGGCGGCCTCGTCACCTTCTACGTGCAGGGATGGATCCCGCCCATTCCCCTCGCGCTCCGGCACGTAGGCGTGTACCACGACGTGGAGAAGACAGATGACGCCTTCCTGCTCCGCCAGGAGGAGGGGTCCAAGGCTCGCTTCTGGGCTCAAAAAGGGGACGATCCGTTCTACTATTCGTCTGCCGACACGGTGCACTGCTTCGCGGCCATCTACGCCCCCACCGACTTCCAGACGCGCGTGGCCCACCGCTGGCAGCGCTACGTGCCGGGGCGCGACGCCTGGGTAGAGACCGATCGAATTACGTACCAGGTCGTGGGCGGACGCAACAACGGCTACCGGGGCGTGACCTTCAAACGCCGCGTGGAGCCCGGTCGGTGGCGGGTGAGCGTGGAGACGGCGGCGGGGCGGCCCATTGGTCGCATCTCCTTTGAGATCATCGCGGCCGACTCGTCCCGCGAAGCATCGTTTACGACCCGCCGCTACGAGTAGCGGACTGTTCTTTCCTCCATCCAGTTTTCCTCCATGCACACCGATCTCTCTGACCAGATTGTTCTCGTCACTGGGGCAAGCCGGGGCATCGGGCGGGCCACCGCCACAGCGCTTGCGGAGGCCGGCGCCACCGTAGCCGTGCACTACGGCCGAAGCGCCGACGCCGCCGGCGAAGTGGCCGCGACCTGTGGCGAAGAGGCGCGCCCCTTCCAGGCCGACCTGTCGACACTCGACGCGACCAACTCACTGATCGATCAAGTGGTGGACGCGTACGGTCGGCTCGATACCCTGGTGCTCAACGCCGGGGTGGCCGTGCCGGCGCCCATGGACGCCTCGACCGAGCGCTGGGCCGACGCGTGGAGCGAAACGATGCACGTGAACCTGCGAGCCCCGGAGCTGCTTGGCCGGCACGCCCTCCGTCATTTTCAGTCCCAGGAGCCCTCAGGCGGACGCATCATCAGCATCGCCTCCCGTGCGGCCTTTCGGGGCGACACGCCTGACTACGTGACCTACGCTGCCTCGAAGGCGGGCCTCGTGGCCCTCACCCGCTCCATCGCCCGCGGCTTTGGGGACGACGGCGTAAAAGCGTTCACAGTCGCTCCCGGCTTCACCCGGACCGACATGGCCCAGGACTTCATTGACGAGTACGGCGAAGAGCACGCCACGGAGGACCTCGCGCTCGATCGGCTCACGGAGCCGTCTGACGTGGCGTCGGTCATCGTCTTCCTCGCCAGTGGACAGGCCGACCACGCCACCGGCACCACCATCGACGTCAACGCGGGCAGCTATGTGCACTAGTCAGCGCGTTTTGTTACCTTTCTATCAGTTCCGTTTTCCCCAATCTCTCTTCTACGCTTCAAAAACAAACGCGAGTCCTCATGACCCTGCTCGAACTGCTGTTTCTATTGCTCATCGCGGCCATCGCCGGGGGCCTGGGCCAGGCCCTCTCCGGATATTCCCTCGGCGGCTGCCTGATCTCCATCGTTGTCGGGTTTATCGGCGCCTTCCTTGGGCTCGGGCTGGCGCGCTGGCTCGCCCTCCCGGAGCCGTTCCCCGTCTCTGTGGGCGGAAATAGCTTCCCGCTGCTCTGGGCAATCATCGGGTCGGCCCTCTTTTCCGCAATTCTCGGCGTCTTGAGTCGGAGACGGGCTCGTCGCTGAGGAATGCGACGGAAGGGGGCCGTGCACCCCGCCGGAGATGGGATCCGTCCTATCTATGGGCGCGGCCGCTCCTTCGTTCACTGACCCAGCCGTGTGAGGAACGCGTCAACGACTTCGTGGGAGACCGACGGCTTTTCGGCGGGAAGCGCGTGGCGGGCGTCGTCGTCGACGGTGAGCTCGGCATTCGAGCCGCGATGTGCTCTTTGAGCGGGACCTGGGTGTAGTCCTCGTCCGACGACACGAGGAGCGTGGGCACGTCGATGCAGCCCAGCCGATCCGCGAGGCTCCACCGCATCATGGCGTCCATCGACCAGAGGGAGGCCTGCTTATCGTTCCGCGCCCACCGGCGGACGAACGTGCGCCGGAGGTCCTCCTGGTTCGGTTCGACGAAGAGCTGCTGGGCGATGCGTTTTCCCACGTGCCGCATGCCGAGCATCTGCACCGCCAGTCGGCGGGATCAATGCGTAACGCGACGCATCGAAATGACGGGGAGAAATGACGCAACGCGTTACGGTAAATTTCCGGGCGTCCCCGCCTATGGCTCGACGGATCAAGCGCTACGATAATCGGAAGCTTTACGACACAGAGACGAGCGAGTACGTGTCGCTCAGCGACATTGCCGACCTCGTTCGGGGGGGCGAGACCGTCGAGGTGGTGGACAATGCGACGGGACAGGACCTTACGGCCCAAACCCTCACCCAGATCATTTTGGAGGAGGGAAAGAGCGGTCAGGATGTCATCCCGTCGGACCTCCTCCACGTTGTGCTTCGCCGCGGCGGAGAGGTCCTCGATAATGGGCTGGGCCAGGTTCGCACGATGCTTGACGATCTGACGCAAAGCTCACTGGGCCAATTGAGACAGCTCGTGCAGGGTCCTCGGAAGCAGGAAATTGGCCAGCTCCGGCAGCAGTTGCGCCGCTTGGAGCATCGCCTGTCGGTCTTGCTCGACGATTTTGACGAGCAAAGACATGCGTCGTTGGACGCCCAGCCGCATGCTCCCGGGGATCTCGGCCAGACCTCCCCTCCAGAGCGTGCCGACTCACCGTCGCAAAAGTAGCCCCTATATCTCTCCCTTCACACGCAGACTCTATTCACAATCATTCGGTACAAGCCATGACTACAAACCCCGAAGCAGCTACCGAGCACGAATCTTTCGATTCCGACGCCCTCCAGGACGAACTCACCGAGCAGGGCCGCAAAGTGTGGCTGGCTGGACTCGGCGCCCTGGCGACCGTCGAAGGGGAGAGCACCAAGGTCTTCAATCGCCTCGTCGACCGGGGCCAGGAATTTGAAGAGGAGTGCCGCAGCGAGCTCGAGGAGGCGACCGAAAAAGTTCGGGAACAGAGCGACGAGGCTCTCGCTCAGCTTGAGGAAGCCAGCGAGGAGACCCAATCCGTTCTTTCTGAGTCCGTGAACTCTGCTCTTGAGCAGGTCGGCGTCCCCACGCGCGAAGAGGTCGAAAACTTAGAGGATAGGGTAGACCGCCTTTCCCGACAGGTCGAAGAACTCGCTGAGAGCCTGTCGGAAGACGAGTCCTCGTCCACGGACGCCGATCAAGAGTAGTCAGCCTCTTCTCGTGCCGGGCGAGGGGGGATCCCAAGTTCTGGGGACTCCTTCCCTTTGAGAGGTCAACTGTGAAAAGACCCGTTCCGGACTCCATCCTTGTCGCTCTCGTATCGGGACCGCTTCCGCGCAGAATGAATTCTGCGAATGAGCCCTTCGAACGAATCTCGTCCCCTGATGTCCTCAACTGAGTCCGCAGGTCGTAGCACGATTGGGCTCGCCTGTGCCGGAGGGGTGATCGAGGGGGCAGTTTACGAGATCGGGGCCCTCTGTGCTCTCGACGAGGCCATCGAGGGGGCTACGCTGCACGAACTGGACATCTACGTGGGGGTCAGCTCCGGATCCCTTATTGGAGGCATGTTGGCGAGCGGCATCCCAGCCTGCGAGCTAAGCCGGGCCGTCCTTTCAGAGTCTCCGGACTCCACCTTAAACCTGGAACCGGAAGTCCTTTTCCGTCCGGCGGTTGACGAATATGCCGGCCGACTGCGCCGCCTGCCCGGCACACTGCTCTCTTCGCTCCGCCACTACGTGCTCAATCCAGGCGACCTCTCCCTTCTCGGCCTCCTCGCTACGTTCGGGTCGATCGTTCCGACCGGCCTCTTCACTAACGCGCCTCTCGAACGCTTCCTCGCCGAATCTCTCTCGGCGGGAGGCCGAACCAACGACTTCCGTCGGCTGGAGCGCGAACTGTACGTGGTAGCCATGAACCTCGACTCCGCCGACGTGACGGTCTTCGGCGAGCCGGGACACGATCACGTTCCCATCTCTTCAGCCATCCAGGCCTCAACAGCCCTCCCCGGCCTCTATACCCCGGTCGAGGTGGACGGCCAATACTACATCGACGGAGTGGCGCGCCGCACCGTACACGCAAGTGTTGGGCTCGACGCCGGGGCCGATCTGCTGTTCTGCATCAATCCGATCGTGCCCATCAACGTCCAGCTCGAGCAGCACGCAGACCGCCTGCTCGACCGTCAGACGAACGGGGTCGGACCGAGCCTTGCAGACCGGGGCCTCCCCACCGTTTTGTCGCAGACCTTCCGCGCCATCGTCGACTCCCGCAAGCAGACCGGTTTCGAGAAGTACGAGCACACGCACCCGGACGCTGACGTGCTCCTCATCGAGCCGGAGTGCGGCGACACGGACCTCTTCTTCTCCAACATCTTCAGCTTCAAAAATCGGCGCGACGTGTGCGAGCACGCGTACCAGGCCACGCGCCGCCACTTGCGTGACCGGGCCGAGGAGATTGCTCCCATGCTGGCATGGCACGGGTTGGGGCTCCGCACGGACGTGCTCGACGAGGAGGGCCGGCGGCTGTACGCCGAGGCCGCCGCGTCGGGGAACAGGGCCCTCGAACCGGACGAAATCGGTTCGACCGCGGACGTACTCCGCGAAACGGACCGGGTCCTCGACCGCCTCGACGACGTGCTCGACCGCGTTCGGACGGAGGCGACCTGAGGGTGAGACTCTGGTGCATCCCCGATGCGTGTGTCTGCATCACGGCCGGCTATACTTATTCGCTTCCCAGCTTCACGTTCACCACCGACGGGGCGACCGGTTACCGACGGGGGCACCGTCCCCGAACTCGAAGAGTCACAGCCCGATACCAGCGCGAGCATCGAAATTCACATGAGTACTGCGGAGGAGCAGCGTATGGCAGTACACGCGTCTTTGAGGACTGTGACGCAGAAGAACGACCGCCTGGTAAAGGCAGCGCAACGCGGCAGAGGCGACCGTCGACTGGCAGTTCCAGACCGAAGATGCCCGGATTAAGCTCAAACGACTCTATCTAAAGATTTACAGTTGACAAGGCAGTAGTGGAAGATTTTATCCCGCAAACAGCGCCAAAACCGCTCCGACCCCGAACAGGGGGAGCGACAGCCACAGCGGCCCTCCCTGCACCACGGCGATGACGCCGCCCACGAGGCAGGATCCCGCGAGGATGCTGCTTCGGATCCCCGAAAAAGGAGTGCCCGGCGGCTGGTCGGTGAGCGACGCTTCGAGACGGGACGCCCCTGAGGACAGGAGTCGGGGCAGCTGGCGCGCCACGTCTACCAGCTCGGGGGCACTACCGATCATCTCCTGGCCGAGGGTCCACGGATTGAACCGCTCCCAGAAGATCTGCTGGACGTGTCGCCGCGACACGGCTACCACGTCGAGGTCCGGGTCGAGCGTCCGCCCTACCCCCTCGAACGTCACGAGCGCCTTCACCATCAGCGTCATCTCTACGGGAAAGAAGACACGGTAGCGTCCCCCCAGGCTCAGCGACTGAAGAATGACTTGGGCCAGGCTGATCGATCCCTGATTACTCCGCATTAGAAAGTGACGCGCCATGTCCGACACGGCTCGGCGGAAGCCTTGGGGATCCCCTCCTTCCCCCACACGCGCCATGTCGACGAGGTAGCGGGCGGCGCTCTCCACGTCGCCCCGCACCAGGGCGTGGTAGTAGTACAGCATCCGCCGCCGGAGGTCCGCCCGGAACCGGCCCACCATGCCGAGGTCAATGAAGCCGAGCTGGAGGTCGGCCGGCGTATCGCCCGGCATGATCTTGATGTTGCCCGCGTGCAGGTCGGCGTGGAAGAACCCGTCCCGGTAGAGCATGCGGATGATGGCCCCCGCCCCCAGGTCGATCACGCGCCGGCGTTCCGCCTCGCTCAGCGACAGGGCGGCGGGCGACCCCGGCCGAAGACCGTCCAGATACTCCATCGTCAGGACATCGTCCCCACTCAGCTCACGGTAGACGTCCGGGAAGACGATGCCCGGCATGTCCTGGAAATTGGCCGCGAAGATCTCGGCGTGGTCTGCCTCGTAGCTGTAGTCGATCTCGCGCTTCGTGTAGGCGCTGAACTCCTCGATGATCTGCTTCGGCTGGTAGCGCGGCAGGAGCCACTGCAGAACCACCCCGAAGATTTCCAGTAGCTTCAGGTCCGAGGTAATGATGTCCCGGATGCCCGGCTTCATCACCTTAAGGACCACGTCGTCCCCGTCGTGCGTGGTGGCGCGGTGCACCTGCGCAATTGAGGCGGACCCCAGGGGCTCGACCTCAACGTGGTCGAAGACCGCTTCGACCGGTGCGCCCAGATCGCGTTCGATGACACGGGTGACCTGGACGAACGGGACCGGGGGGAGGTGGTCCATGAGGCTCTCCAGCTCCCGCGTGATCGGGTCGGGGAGCAGGTCCTCCCGGATTGCCATGATCTGCCCCAGCTTCGTGAAGGTGGGCCCCAGAATTTCGAGGCGGCGCCGCAACTGAACGGGGAACGGTCGGTCGCGCAGGTCGCTGCGCACGAAGGGGGTAAGGACCCAGGCGAGGAGGCGCTTGCCAAGGGAGCGAAATCCGCTCGTTTGGACATTGGGGAGGGAGCGCACGTAGGCAAGGTGCCCCCCCATCAACAGCCCCGCGATGTGCCGGTACACCGTGAAGAAGCGCCAGAAGGCCCCTCGGTAGGGCTTGAGCGGATCGAAGTCGGCAAAGGGAGACGACTGAGACGACGGCGTCCCGTCCGTCGAAGAGGCCGTTTCTTCAGACCTCCCATCGCCACCGTAAGCGTCCGGTCGGAGTTCACCGGAAACCTCGTCCCGCCAATTCTGCTGCTCACGGAGACGCTGTCTTTCCGACTGCCGTCCTGATTCACTGCTCGCCTCACCCTCCGCCCCTGCAACCGAATCGGAAGATGTGGAATCAGAATTTTTCATATCAAGGATTCAACGCGTAAAGAGGTGGTCCCAGAGCCGGGAAGAGATCATTGACGTCGCCTTGGCGTGAAGCACATACCCGAAGCAGTCCTGATGGTTGTTCAGCGAGCAAGCCTTTTCCCGACCGCCGGCGGACCAGTGGATTGCCGAGGCTTATTCTTTAGGTTCTACAGCGATCTCGACATTCCAGGGCACGTCACCCCCGGCGCAGCCCGGAGACTACTCGGTCGTTTCACTCCCAGCGCAGCCCGGAGACTACCCGGTCGTTTCATTCCCAGCGCAGCCCGGAGACTACGTCCTCGCTTCGCTCAGGGCGAAGTCGAACAGCCTCCATGGGCAGCGGCAGCCTACTTCAGGGAGATTTACTGCGTCAGTCGCTTCGCTCGTGTCTCGACTACGCTGGAGCAACGCGAGGGCCAACGGTCATGCTACTTGCAGCACGGCTGGCTGCTCTCGGGATGCGCTGGGAGCAAAAGCGAGGACTGGAAGTTATGCTGCTTGCAGCACGAACACGTTCCAGGGTACGCTCGAAATGACAGGCGGTAATTTTGGAATTTTGAGATTGCGTACTCAACCCGTAGAATGACGGTTGACACTGTATTAAAAGGCCAGTACCATCGGCGCTGCGGGACTTAACTTCTCTGTTCGAAATGGGAAGAGGTGTTGCCCCCGCGCTGTAACCACCAGGAAACTCAGAGCTGGCATAGCTGCCAGCGCAATGTCTGACATAATGGTAGGTTCTCCCGCACTCCCGACTGCCGTCGGGATGCAAGCAGCGTGTATCCTGTGATGGCATGTGCAAAATAGGGGTGTTAAGCCTTATAGGTAATTAGTACTGCTCGGCTGAACGTATTGCTACGCTTACACCTGCAGCCTATCCACGTCCTCGTCTCGAACGACCTATGAGGAAGACCCAATCTTGCGGGGGGCTTGGCGCTTAGATGCTTTCAGCGCTCATCCCTTCCGGACATAGCTACCCAGCGATGCGCCTGACGGCACAACTGGCACACTAGCGGTCCGTCCACTTCGGTCCTCTCGTACTGGAAGCAGCTCCGCTCAAGTCTTCGACGCCCTCAGTAGATAGGGACCGACCTGTCTCACGACGGTCTGAACCCAGCTCGCGTGCCGCTTTAATGGGCGAACAGCCCAACCCTTGGGACCTTCTTCAGCCCCAGGATGCGACGAGCCGACATCGAGGTGCCAAACCTCCGCGTCGATATGAACTCTTGGCGGAGATAAGCCTGTTATCCCTGGCGTACCTTTTATCCTTTGAGCGACGACCCTTCCATGCAGAGTCGCCGGATCACTAAGTCCTGCTTTCGCACCTGCTCGACCTGTATGTCTCGCAGTTAAGCACCCTTTTGCCTTTGTACTCAATGCATGATTACCGACCATGCTGAGGGTACCTTTGAAATCCTCCGTTACGATTTGGGAGGAGACCGCCCCAGTCAAACTACCCGCCTGACAATGTCCCTCGACCGGATCACGGCCGCAGGTTAGGCATCAATCAGGACAAGGGCGGTATTTCAGGGATGGCTCCACCGCGCCTAGCGACGCGGCTTCGATGCCTCCCGCCTATTCTGCACATGTCCTGACTAATGTCAATGCCAAGGTGTAGTAAAGGTGCACAGGGTCTTTCCGTCCCACTGAGGGTAGCCGGCGTCTTCACCGGCACCACAATTTCACCGAGCTCGTGGTCGAGACAGCGCTCAGATCGTTACACCATTCGTGCAGGTCGGAACTTACCCGACAAGGAATTTCGCTACCTTAGGACCGTTATAGTTACGGCCGCCGTTTACTGGGGCTTCAGTTGCGAGCTTCATGCCGACCGAAGTCGGCATTAACACGCTCCATTGACCTTCCAGCACCGGGCAGGTGTCAACCCCTATACGTCGTCTTGCGACTTAGCAGAGGTCTGTGTTTTTGTTAAACAGTCGTCTGAGCCCGTTCACTGCGACCCTTCTCCACTTTTGGACGGAAAAGGGCGCCCCTTCTTCCGAAGTTACGGGGCGAATTTGCCGAATTCCTTGACCACGATTCACTCGAGCGCCTGAGGATGCTCTCCTCGCCTACCTGTGTCGGTTTATGATACGGGCCCCTTAAGCGACGCATGACGCTTTTCTCGGTGGC
>PXTN01000056.1:17500-40566 GCA_003022565.1 Bacteroidetes bacterium QS_3_64_15
TCCGAGCGTCTTGGGCCGGACCGTCGAGGAGGCTCAACGCCTCCTGCTCCAACGCGAGCTGCGGTCCGTCGTCGTTGATCCGCGCACATCGGAATCGACTCAGGACGAATCGCCGGTAGACACATCGGAGACGCGGCGGTTTGTTCGGAGACAGGGCCACTCCCCGAATACAGAGGTGCAGGCTGGAACAGAGATCCGCCTGTTTACGACGGACGACTCCACGCAGGTGCCCGCCCCCGACACCACAACTCAGGACTCGTCGGTCGTCCCCAATTGAGCCCGCCCTCTAAAGCCGCTCAGCTTTCCACGTACACCCCGAACTCTCCGTCGGTCTCCACGACGACCTGTTCCTGGTGCTTCGTTTGGAGGCGACGCCCGGTGCAATCGGGCTGAATGGGATATTCGCGGTGGCCCCGATCGACAAGGACGACGAGCTGAATGCTGCGCGGTCGCCCGTACTGAAGGACTGCGTCGAGGGCGGCGCGGGCCGTGCGCCCCGTAAAGACCACGTCGTCGACGAGAACGACGTCCCGGTCCGTCACGTCCACGTCATGGGGCGGCGCCGGCGGTTCAAGGTCGGGACGGTCGTCCCGGAAGGGCGTCGCATCGAGGTCGTAGGCCTCGATGGCCGTGTCCTCCACGGCGTTGATTTCCTCCGCGACGGAGTGGGCAAGAGGGACGCCGCTTCGTTGGATGCCGAAGAGCTCGACTGAGCGGGCCCCACGGTTGTGCTCGATGATCTCGTAGGCCAGGCGCCGAAGCGTCCGTCGGACCCGCTCTGGGGACATGATGCGTGTTCGACCCATGGGAAATTCGGCTCAGCGGTTCGAAATTGAAAGGATGGCGACCGGAGTCCGCCACAACGCGGAGGACGTCTCGCTCAAATCTACGACACGGCGCATCAAATGTCGAAGTCGGCGGAACTCTATTCGCCAGCCGGAGCCTCTGCTGCAGCCGCGTCGAGCGCCTCCGTCAGAGTCTCAACGGACTGCGCTCCCATTATGGAACGCTCTTCTCCGAAGACATAGCAGGGCACCCCGGTAATGCCTCGTTGCTGTGCGCGCTGCTGACTCATGCGGACCTCGTCGCTGTATTCACTGCCCGCAAGAAGCGTCCGCGCCTCCTGCGAATCGAGGTCGGCCTCGTTGGCGCACTCTACGAGCACGTCTCGATCCGAGACGTTTCGCCCCTCCGAGAAGTAGGCCCGAAACAGGACGGTGGCCATCGCGTCGCCCGCGTTCTGCTCCTGAGCCCAAAGGACGAGCCGGTGCGCGTCGGCCGTGTTGGGGGCCACGTTGATCGCGTCGAAGTCGAACATGAGCCCTTCTTCGTCCCCCATCCGGCAAATGCGATCGAACATTTGCTGCGCACGGCTCCAGCTCCCGAACTTCTTTTCGAGCACGGTCTGGAAGTCGCGCCCGTCCGACGGCAGGCCGGGCTGGAGCTGGAAGGGGCGCCAGCAGAGGGTTACATCGAGGTTGGGACGCTGATCGAGCGCCCGTTTCATCCGGGCACGGCCCACGTAGCACCAGGGACAAGCAATGTCGGCGTAGACGTCGATGGTCATGGCAGGAAGAAGCTGTGAGCGAGCGAATGCGGTGTATTCAATGCGGCGTGCCGGGCTTCGTTGGGGACGGAACCACGAGTCGACGAGTCATGAGTTGATGAGTTATGAGTTGACGAGTCATGAGGGGCGAGTCGTGAGAGCCGGGGTGTGGCATCCTCTTCGAGCGGTCAGTTTTCGGAGGAGGTGTACGTTTCGACGACGGACAAGGTCACGGCTCCGGCAGTCCCGAGGGCAGGGAACCGGCGTCGAGAGAGGGGCGTGGGTCGGCACTCGGTGGGTGAAATCTCGAACCCGCGCCGTCCGCGCAACAGGCGTATTCCGCGGCGCACCAGTTGTTTTGCACCACCTGCATCGAGCGTGTTTCGAGACAAACTAAAAGGCAGCCATCATGCCCTTGAAATGCAAACGAGACGAGGACCGAAACGGGACCATCCCCGTTGCGGAAAAAGCGAAACACACTTGCAACGATTGGGACATCGCGGGAGTCTTCCGACCGATGTCCTCGTTTCAAAATTGCTTTTCCGACGACTTTCTGCAAGCCGACTGCTGCGATCCAATGACGCCCTACGAGTTTCTTCAGCGCTACGACCGCGAGGAATACAACGGAGACCCCCGACTGGTGGAGGGGGGATTTTTCCCCTCGTCCAAGCTCGGCGTGGAGTCGGGCGACACGGTGGGGGTGGTGCTCTTAAACCTGGGCGGGCCCGATGGCGAGGAGGCCGTGGAGCCGTTCCTGTACAACCTGTTTATGGATCCGGCGATCATCGACTTTTCGGAGGTCGTCTACTTCCAGGCCCGAGGGCGGGTCCGCCAGGCCTTTTCGAAAATCATTTCGTACTTCCGGTCCAAGTCGGTGGCCGAGGACTATAAGGAGATCAGCGACGACGGGGGATCGCCTATCAATCCCCTCACGCGCGATCAGTCGTCCAATCTGGAGCAGCGGCTCAATGAGCAGTACGCCGCGCAGACTGGAGCCACGTTCAAGACGTACATGGCCATGCGGTACTGGGAGCCGACCAGTGAGCAGGCAGCGGCGCAGATGCAGGAGGACGGCGTCGACAAGGTGGTTCTGCTCCCCCTCTATCCGCAGTACTCCAAAACCACGACGGGCGCCTCGCTCGTGTACTGGCACGAGCTGGAGAAGGCGGGCGAGATTCCGGCCTGGCCTACGACCTCGGTGTTCGAATACGCGACGTATCCGAAATACATCGAGGCGCTCAGCGACCGCATCGACGAGGGCCTGGACCGCTTCCCTGACGACGTGCGCGAGGACGTGCATTTCCTCTTCAGCGCGCACGGCACCCCGCTTACCGAGATGACCGAGCGGGAGGATCCGTATTGCTGCCTCGTTCACTCCACGGTGCAACACCTGATGGAGCACCGCGGCTTCGACCACGAGTTTACCACTGCGTTCCAGAGCAAGGTGGGTCCCTCGGAGTGGCTTACGCCCGCGACGGACGAGACGGTGGAGACGCTCGCCGAAGAGGACGAGGACGTGCTCGTGATTCCGGTGGCGTTCGTGACCGACCACATCGAGACGAGCTACGAGCTGGCCATTGAGATTCCGGAGGAGCTAGAGGAGGAGGGCGCCCCGATTCCGGAGCACTACGAGGTCATGCCCGGCCTGAACAGCCACCCCAAGTTTATCGAAACGCTGGCGGACATGACAGCCGCGCAGCTCCAGTTGCCGAACGAGAAGACCCCGACGCCGGGCTGCGGGCGTCCGTGCTACCGGCCCGGGAGTTGGAGACGGCGTAGGGTTTTAGGAGAGGGTGAAAGGGGGAGTGGGATTGGGAGCGGGGAAGAGCGTGTGCCTTTCTCGATACCGGATAGTAATCCCCTACTCGTCTGGATCAATTTTTAGCGATGGGAGGGCCTTGTAGGGCGGCCATTCGTCCACGGACGGCGTGAGACGGAGGGAGGCGGTGACGGCGCAGTGGTCGGACGGCGGATTGGGCGTACCGCACGACCGTTGTGCGTCCGTCGGTGAAAAAAAGCGAGGCGGATAAAAAATGTAGTCGATCCGTTGGGTCGGGGCATTGGCGGGATAGGTGGCGCGGGCCGTGTCCTTCGGAGCGTCGGCCACCGCCGAGCGCAGTTCCGTGCCGTCCAGCAGGAGCTGCATCGTTTCGTCCTTCGACGCAGCATCGGCGCGGCGGAGACGGCTGTTGAAGTCGCCAATCAGAAGCGTCGGAACGTTACTATCGGCGAGGCGGCGGTAGAGGTCGTTCACCATTCGGGCCTGTTCCTCGCGCGTCCCGACATGGAAGGCTTCCAGGTGGACGTTGATGATGGCGAGAAGATGCCCGCCAAAGTCGAAAACGGCGGCCTGGGCGAGGCGATCGAGATAAAATGCATCCCGAACGAACCACTGCGGTGGGCGGGGGAGGACGTTCCGGACGTGGCGGCGAATTGGGAACCGGCTGAGGACGGCCTGGCCGGAGAGGGTACTTCCGAAATTTACGGCGGGACGGCCGTACGGAAAGGGCAGGTACCGCTCGTCCCAGTTCACGACCTGCGCCGCGGTGGGATACCCCAGACGTGTGGCGAGAGTATCGAGCTGATGGACGTCGGCCACACGGGCTCCGCCGAAGTCAATCTCTTGAAATCCAACGATGTCGGGGTTGATCGTCTGGAAAAAGCGGACGGCCTGGTCCATGTTTGCGAAGAAGAGGCTGTCGGGCCGCACCACCGGCTCGTTATTTCGCAGGCCCGACAGGTAGCCGATGTTGTAGGTCGTCACCGTGAGCGTGTCCGGGGCCGTCGAGTCCGGAGCCGGCGCGTAGGTCCGGGTTTGAGCGAGGTCCTCCGCTGGCAGACGCCCCGAACTCGCCCACAGAAAAAACAGCACCGCCCCGAGGAGCAGGACGCCGACGATCGACCCGAAAATTCGAAGCGCTCGCCCCCGTCATCGACGTTCTCCTCCGGCGCAGTTGGCCCTGTGCGCTGCTCACCTTTATTCTCCTCACTGCAGGGCCCCCACCCGCGTCCGCTCAGTCGCCCCGGCCGGCCCTGGAGTCGCTCACCGGAGAGTGAAAAGGCCCATTCGTATCATACACGCCCGAGGGCGAGCAGGTCGACTCCCTCACGACCACGCACCGCTACCAGTGGGAGGGGGACGTGCAGGTGGGCACGCAGGTGGATCGGTATCCCGACGGGCGCGTCGTGCGGAAAACGGCGCGCAATTATGTGAACGACAATGGCACGCTCATCTGCGAGGTCGAGCAGCCGGACGGCACGACCCGTACCTACCGCGGCCGCGTCTCGGATGGGGCCATCGTGTGGCATCGGCAGACCGACGCGGGCCTCATCGAGACCTTCCGGGAGCGGGTCGTCGACACCCCTTCCGGCCCCGAGTATCGGATTGACGGCTTTGGCGTGTATCCGAACGAGGGCGGCTCTACGAGCTACCTTCAATTTGTCGGACGGTACCGGGCAGCTCACCAGGACGTTTCGAAGGGCCGCGAGTAGTCGCGCGGGGGCGGCAGCACGGCAATGCGCACCCGCCGGTTGCGGCGGCGTCCCCGCGCCGTTTCGTTCGAGGCCACCGGATCCGTCGCCCCGTAACTGACGGCCACGAACTGCGCGGGCCCGACATCGCTGTTCTCGATCAGGTGGCGCACAACGGTAGTGGCCCGGGCTGCCGAGAGCTCCCAGTTCGACGTAAACTGCTTCTGGAGATCCTCGCTCAGGGGCGTATCGTCGGCGTGGCCCTCCACCCACACCGTCCGGCGCGGATAGGCCGCCTGGAGGTGGGCGGTCACGGCCCGGAGCCGCTTCTCGCCAGCTGCCGTCAGGGTGGCTGTGCCGGGCTCGAACAACGAGTCGGCCGGCAAGACGCGCACCGTTCGCCCCCCGTCCCGCAGCGTCCGCGCCTCGTAGGTGAGGCGATTCAGTCGGTCCTCCAGGGTGCGCAGGTCGCGGTAATACTGACCCGTGTCCACGTCCTTGCGCAGTGCCAGGGAGTCCTCGACCCGGCGGAGGCGGGCCCGCAGAGTGGCATTCTCGGACTGCAGGGAGTCCAGACGCGAGGAGGAGGACGTGGTCGAGAGGGGCTTCCTGGCACACCCAGCGGCGGCGAGGGCTCCGACGAGGCCAACGAGGAGAAGGAATCGGCGCATCGGGCGGGACGACGGAACGCGAAACACGAGGAGAGACTGGCGACCAACCTACGACCTGCGGGGGGATGTCGTTGTTTCAGCGGCCGACGGGCTCCAGAACAGAAGCGCAACCACGGCCCCGAACCCGACCAGTGCCAGCACCACGACTGGCACGATTGGCTCTCCCGCCTCAGGCCCCCGCAGGACGCGGGCCTCGGCCCCGTACGGCCAGAGGGCCCGGAGCGCCCCGGCAATGAGCCCTACGAGCGCCGCCATCGTCGCATCGTGGCGATGGGTGAGCAGCAGGTCGAGCAGTTTGGCAAACGTGCCGAGCCCGATGGCGGCCCCCATGCAAAAGGTCAAGACGTAGCCCCATTCGAGTCCCGTGAGCGCTTCGAGCGTGGGGCTGTAAATGCCCATCGCCTCCAGCAGAAAGGCCCCGCTCACGCCCGGCAAAATCATGGCGCAGATTGCCACCGCCGCAGAGAGGAAGACCCGAATCAGGCTCGGATCGGGCACAGCGAGGGCCGGAAGGCCCGTCAGCAGGAAGGCCCCCGCGGCACAGGCGAGCCCGAGGCCGGCCCGCAGTACCGTCACGCGCTTGATGCGACGGGCCGGAATCAGAAGCGACGCGGCCACGAGCCCGAGGAAGAGCCCTCGCATGGACGTTGGGTGGGCCTCCATCAGGGGCGGAATGACGTTCGCCCCCACGAGAATGGCGATGGCAATGCCGCCCAGGAGCGGCATGATGAGTCCCCACGGCACCGCGGCCCAGTGCTGCCGGGCGGCTTCAAAATCGAGACGAAGGAGCGCGACTCCGAACGATACGACTTCACTTAGGGCGCGCACGAGCCGCTCGTAGATGCCGACGATGAGGGCCATGGTGCCGCCGCTCACACCGGGAATGACGTCGGCGCCCCCCATCAGCACGCCGTACAGCGCGTACTGAACGAGGGTGAACGGCGTAGAAGACATGCAGGATGGAAAGACGGATCCGGAAGCGGACCGCTGCCTCGGACGGAGCGGCGGGAGAAATGCAGACGACCGTGCCCTACGAATCGAGGTCCAGGAGCTGCCGAACCCGGTCGTTGTTGTAGAGGTTGGGATAAACCTGCCGGAACTCGTCCTTCTTGGTGGGATCGAGCCGAAAAGCCGTCTTGAGGGCGCGGATGCTCTCGTCGGCCCGACCCAGGGCCAGCAAGGCCTTGGCCTGCCGGAAGTACGTGCTGGCACTCTCCGGAGCGAGCTCCAGGGCCTGCCGGTACGCCTCGAGGGCCTCCTCCGGCTTCTGCTTTTCCAGGAGCGTCTCGGCGTATCCTGTCCAGGCGTGCTCGTTCGACCCATCGAGCCGCACGGCGTGCTGGTAGGACTTCAGCGCCTCGTCGAGCTTGTCCGCCTTGTAAGCGCAGTCAGCGCGTGCCGTCCAGAACTCCGGTACGTTCGACTTCAGATTCACGGCGTAACGGAAGCATTCGAGCGCCTCCTTATGCTTCTCCTCCGCGTCGAGGCAGCAGCCGAGGCCGTACCAGGCATCCGGGTAGTTCGACTCCAAATCGAGGGTCTTCTCGTAGTGGGTGCGGGCCGCGCCGGGGTCGTCCTGCTCCTCGTAGGCGAGCGCGAGGTTGTAGTAGGTCGCGGCGTCCGGCCCCTCGAGCTCCAGCACCTGCTCGTAGCTTTCGATGGCCCCCTCCAGGTCGCCCAGATTGGCCTGCGCGTTGCCCCGATTGTAGTAGGCCGAGGCAAACTCCTCCTGGATTGCAAGGGCCATGTCGTAGCTCTCCACGGCCTCCTCGAAGCGGCCCAGGCGGTTCAGCACGATCCCCCGGTTGTACCAGGCGTCCTGCGAGTAAGGGTCGATGTCGAGGTGATTGTCGTACGCCTCTATGCTCTTCTCATTTTCGCCGAGTCGGTCGCAGCAGTAGCCCAGCTCGTACCACACCTCCGGGTGCTCCGGGTACACGTCCGCGCACTGCTCGAAGGCGCCGACCGCGTCCTCAAGTCGCTCATCGCGCTCGAGAGTCACGCCGAGATTGAAGAGGGCCTCCCCGTGGAGCGGGTTGATCGAGAGGGCCTCGTGGTACGCGTCGAGCGCCTCGTCCACCCGTCCCAGACTATCGAGCGTGATGCCGAGATTGATCAGCGTCTCGGTGTCGGTGGGGTTGATGTCCAGGGCCTCCTCGTAGGCCTTTAGGGCCTCCTCCGGGCGGCCCAGGTTGTTCAGGAGGATGCCTCGCCGCATCCAGGCGTCGGCCGTGTAAGGGTGCAGCTCGATGAGGCGGTCGATGACCTCCAGGGCCTTCTCCAGTTCCCCCTCCTCGAAGTAGAACGAGGCAATCTCCTCGAGGTCGCTGGAATCGAAATACCCGGACGGGTTCGCCTCGTATTCAGCCACGAGGTCTTCCAGGGGATCCTCGTGCGCCGAGCCCGCAGAGTCATCGAAGCCAAAGTCGAACGTGTTCATACCACACCAGTACGTGATTCGATAGAGCGCACGGCCGCCACCGGACGGCTATCCGAACGGCCCCGGCCCAACGTGCTTATTCCAGTATAAGACCTCTGCGAACGAACTTGCAAAAACGACGCCTGTGTGACGCGCGTCACGACCGGCCGGGGACGTTTTCTCGGGGATCGACCCGAATTCTCTAAGCGCCATCATGCTTCTTCTCACATTCGAAGGCATTGACGGAAGCGGAAAGAGCACACAAGCCCGGCTTCTCGACAAGTATTTGCGGGAGAACGGACACGAGACGCTTCTCGTCCGCGAACCCGGCGGCACCGAGCTGTCCGAGCGTATCCGTTCCATCTTGCTAGAGCCGGACGTAAACGTCCGTCCGATGGCAGAGTTGCTTCTGTTCTCGGCCGCACGCACCCAGCTTGTGGCCGAGCGCGTTCGCCCGGCCCTGGACGACGGGAAAATCGTAATCTGCGACCGGTTCTATGATTCCACGACCGCGTATCAGGGGGCGGGCCGGGGCGTGTCCCAACAGCTGTCGGGAGAATGGCTTCAATCATTTCACCGTCGGGTGACCGACGGCCTCGTGCCCGACTGCACCTACCTCGTGGAACTCGCCCCCGACACAGCGCGGGTTCGTCGCGACGAGGACGAGGCGGACGGCGACCGCATGGAGGCGGAGGATCAGGACTTTTATCATCGGGTTGCGGCGGCTTACGATGCGCTCGCCGACGAGCATTCCGACCGCATCCAGCGGCTCGACGGGCACCGTTCGATCGAGGCCCTCCACGCCACGATCCGGGCCGACGTGGAGGCGCTGTTGGGCGAGGATTCGGGAACCGCCCACGCCCGCACTGGTTCGTCTGATCCGTGAGCGGGACCCATCGCTTTCGGGACGAGCCTGCTCCGACGGCCCCGACCAGCCGTCCCCTCTTGGTTGTCGAATACACGCCAGTGGCATGTCGACCCTCCCGCAACAGAAGATCGACGAGGTCCGCTCTATCTTCCAGGCGTTTCTCAAGAAGCGCAACAAGCGGCAGACCCCCGAGCGCTTTGCGGTCCTGGAAGAGCTCTATCAGACCGACGATCACGTTGACGCCGACGAGCTGTACGTGCGCCTCAAGCAGGATGGCACGGAGGTGAGTCGCGCTACAGTTTACAACACGCTGGAGCTGCTGCTGGAGTGCGACCTCGTGGTGCGGCACCAGTTCGGGAAAAATCAGGCCAAGTACGAACGGGCCTACAGCTACTGGCAGCACGACCACCTCATCTGCATGGACTGCAACGAGCTGTTCGAGTTCTGCGACCCGCGGCTGCAGAGCATTCAAGAGATGGTGGCCGACATCTACGAGTTCGAGATCAAGCACCACTCGCTGAACATGTATGGCCACTGCATCCGCGAGGACTGTCCGAACCGGTCCGAGGCCGAAATTGACGACAACGGCGAGAAAACCGCGGCCAAGGAGGCCGCCGCGAAAGGGCCAGAGGCATAGCAGCCCCGACGCCCGGATTGACCGGGTATCACGGGGCCAATGGAGGGCGCCACGCTGGCGCCCGTCTCGCTGGGGCGCTCTGCTGACGGGAACCCGCGCCCCGAACCCACCAGACGGACCCGTCCGAAGATGGGATCGACTGTCTTCAGCGGAGGGAGCACGACGAGCCTTCGTCCGAACGGTCGAGCGCGTCCGCAGTCTCGGGGCTGCGGCCCCGCGAGGCTCCTGAACGGCTCAGCAGGAGCGCGTCTCTTCAGCACCGTCGAACGTAAAGTCCTCGTCCTGCGCCTCGACCGTCGCAAGGACGTAGGGCGACGTCAGGGCCTGCGTCACCACGCAGTCGTTCCCCGGCACGGTCTCCGCGAATTGCACCTGGATCCGACCGCCCCCGTCGCTGGCCAGCACCTCGTCAATCTCAACGCCGTATCCGCCGGTCGACCGCCGTCCCAGCACGATTGCCACGACGACCTTTTCCTCGAAGTCCACCTCGGGCCGGTCCGGCACCGAGTTCCGATCCGCGTGCAGGCGCTCCCAAAACGAGGCGTACGTCTCTTCGTCGCGGAGGACCGTCTGGGTTCCCTCCACGATGTCTCCGTACTGTCCTCGATCGATCTGGTCGACGTTCACTGCGCCAGCGCGGAGAGTTTCGGTCGCAACCTCCGTGGTGAAATTCGGCCCATCGTTCGTGCCGACCCCGTTGCATCCCCCGACGGCGACCAGGAGAAGTGTCGCGAGGAGAATCGTCAGACGGTGGAAGAGGAGTTCCGGCATGATTCCTTCACGGTTAGCGTTCAACATAGAGAATAATCCAGTAAGCATCATAGCAGGGAGGCTGATTGCCTTTTGACACTCGTATCTCCTACACGCGACTCCCCCAGCGGTACACAGTGTCCTGGAATGGAGGCCGCCAGACGTCCGCGCTCTCATCTCCCATCCCGGTCGGATTCGGGACATATTCTCCCGTGCATGCTCTGGGTCGATCCGAAATTCAGAGGCCCTGGGGGTCACAATACCCGACTCGGCATTTTGCGTGCAACCTCTCCTTGTACCCCCACCAGAGTCCCGCTATACTGTATCGCGTGGCTTCTCCTCACCGGCAATCGCCCTTCTCCCATGAACGGCGTTCCGACTCAGAACATTGTCCTCTCCCTCGCTATCGTCACGGTGGGCATCTTAGGGGGGTATCTGCTCTACTACCTGTTCCAGTGGCTGAGCCGCAAGGCCGACCGGGGGCGGTATCAGATCGACGGAATTCTGCTTCGGATTTTCGGACCGCCTGTCAGCGTTCTCGTCGCCCTCGTATCCGTGAACTACGCCCTGTACCGCATTCCACAGATCCGGGCGCGGTTTAGCGAGTGGGACGGTGCGCAGCGTGCCCTCTTCATTCTTACCGGCACCTGGATTCTGGCCAGTCTGGTCAAGAACCTCATCCGCGAGTACGGCCTTCCGTTCGCCGAACGAACCGACACCGACGTCGACGAGCGAATCATTCGGCTACTGGACTTGACGGCGGTGTACGTGATCTGGGTTGTGGGGATCTTGATTTTCCTGCGGGAGCTGGGCATTCAGGTGACGGCATTTCTCGCCTCCATGGGCATCGCAGGGCTGGCCGTGGCCCTGGCCGCCAAGACCGTCCTGTCGAACGTGCTAGCGGGCGTCACCCTCACGGCCGACCCCAACTTTCGGGTCGGCGACCGCATCGAGGTGGGGGAGCACATTGGCGACGTCTTGTCTATCAACCTCCACAAGACGGTCATTCGCACGCGCGAAAACGAGATCGTGATGATCCCGAACGACGTGCTGGGGCGGGAGGTGATCGTCAACCATATGCTTCCCGAGCAACGGATCCGGGTCGAGCTAGAGATCGGGGTGGCCTACGGGACGGACCTGGAACGGGCCAGCGAGCTCTTGAGGGCGGTAATTCAAGAGTCGGACCGGATTCTCTCAGAACCAGCCCCGGAAGTGAATGTGGCGTCGCTCGGGGACAACGCCATTCTTCTGCAGGTGCTGGTTTGGATCAACGCTCCCCGCGGGAAGCGACGGGTGCGGGACGCCGTGTACCGGCGCGCCCTCACTCGGTTTGAAGAGGCCGACATTGAAATCCCCTTTCCGCAGCGGGTGGTTCAACTCACGGACGGGACCCCGGCTCGGGAGGGATAGCACGATTGTCTGCCGCTCTCGGAGGGGCCCGAAGGCACCCCGGACAGATCGTCAGGCTCCGGCTCTGCGGCTTCAGAGCCCACAGGCCCCGCGTCCGGAAAATTCTAATTTCGTGATCTCTTCGGAGAAGCGACCGGGGGCAGGGAAGCACCTGGTGATGAGGGCACGAAATTTGATTCCATGCGTCCGTGCACAATTGTCGTGTTTCCCGGCCTCTTTTCTCCCATGAGCGTCCCTTCTCCCCTCGTCCACTTCGACGGAAGCGGGTTCCCCAACGAGCGTGAGCGTATTGAGGCCGCCGCAGGGGCGGCGGAGACGGCGTTACGGGCCTTCTCCGATACGCACAAGGCCGCTTCTTGCAGGTGCTCGACGGCCCCGAGCCGGCCGTCCATCGCCTCTACGCCACCATCCGGGCGGACCCGCGTGACGCGAGTGCGGAAACACCGCTGCCCCCCTCGGCCGCCGAGCGCACGTTTCCCAACTGGGAGATGAGCCTGGAACGTCCCAGCGCTTTTGTGAATTTGCGCAGGCCCTCGCCCTTTCTTCCGTCCGGAGAACGTCTGCCCACCGCCGAGCCGATACCGGACGTCTTCGAACCCCTTCAGCGGTTCCGGCACAGCACCGCGCAGGAGCAGACCCGCCTCCCCTGTTCGGAGCCCAACATCGACGACTCGAGCACCGCCCGATCCGTGCGGGCACACTTCCTTCAGATCGACACAGCTCTCTCTGCTCATGAATTCTCCCTCCAGTCCGACGCTTCCTGATGTCCCCCCGGTGCTCTACGACGAGGACCGCATCGGCAAACTGCAGAAGACCGGGCTTCTGGCGGAGGAGACCGTCGAGAATTTCGACCGGCTCACCCGCCGGGCCGCCGAGGCCGTCGGAGCCCCGGCCGGCTTTGTGAGCCTCCTCACCGAGGACGGCCAGTTTCTCCGCGGCTGTGTGGGCCTCCCGGAGCCCCTCAGCTCAACCCGCCAGACGCCCATCGAGCATTCGATCTGCGCCTACACCCTCGACCGGGCCGAGCCGCTCGTCATCGACGATGTCGCGGCGGATCCCGAGCTCGGCGGGCATCCCGCTGTTGAAGAATACGGGATCGAGTCCTACCTGGGGGTGCCGCTCATCACCTCGGAGGATCGGACGGTGGGCACCTTCTGCGTCGTGGAATGGGAGCCGCGGCCCTGGACGGATGAGGACGTGGCCACTGTCGAGGATTTTGCGGCCTCGGCCCGGACCGAAATTGAATTGCGGCTGGAGCTGCGCCGCCGCGAGGAGCTGGAGTCTCAGCTCCAGGCCCGAACGGAGGCCTTCGAGGCGCTGGTGGAAAACATCACCGACGTGGTGACGGTGCTCGACGCGGACGGGACCATCCAGTTCGAAAGCCCCTCGGCGACGGAAGTGCTCGGGCATGAGCCCCACGAGCTGGAGGGGACCTCGTTGTGGGAGCGCGTCCACCCGGACGATCGTGCGGAGTTGAAGCAGAATATGGACGCAGCGCTCACGGATCCCGACCGGCGGCCGACCGTGACCTTCCGCTTTCGGCATGCTGACGGCGACTGGCGAATGTTGGAGTCGCGGAGCCGTCGCTTGCCGGAGGAGGCGGACCTCGGTACGCTCATCAGCGTCTCCCGCGACGTCACCGAACGCCGACGGCTCGAGGAGCGCGTCCGGCTGCTCGCCAATGCCGTGGAGCGGGCCGAGACGGGGGTCGTCATCACAGGTCCCAATCTTGATCCGCCCGGCCCCAAGATTCAGTACGTGAACGAGGCGATGGCGGAGATGACCGGGTATGATGAGGAAGAAATGCTCGGAAGTACCCCCCGGATGTTCCAGGGCCCCGACACCAGCCGGGAGAAGCTCGACCGGCTGAAGCGCCGCCTTCCCGAGGGCAAGACCGTCGTCGACGAAGTGGTGAACTACGAAAAGGACGGCTCGCCCTACCACGTGCGCTGGCGGATCGCGCCAATCACGAACGAAGAGGGCAACACCACGCACTTCATCTCGGTGCAGGAAGACATCACGGCCGAGAAGGAGCGCGAGCAGGAACTGGAGCGACGCGTAAAGGAGCGCACCCGAGAGCTTCGGGCCGCCCGCGACGAGGCCGAGCGGGCCGAGCGGCTCAAGTCGGCCCTCCTGACCAACATGAGCCACGAGGTCCGTACGCCCCTGACTTCGATCATCGGCTTCGCCCAGTCCATCGGGGAGGCCGTAGAGGACAGCGATCAGGATTCCGGACTGGTCGCCCGGTTTGCCGGGCTCATCGAAAAGAGCGGGCGCCGCCTTCGCGACACCCTTGGGGCGGTTCTAAATCTTTCGAAGCTGAAGGCCGGAGAGATGGACTTGGCGCGGGAGCCGGTCGACGTGGCTCGGAAGCTCGACGAAGCCGCCGAGCTCTTCGAGTTGGAGGCGGAAGAAGCAGGACTCACTCTCACCGTGGACACGCCGGACACGTCCCCCTTGGCATGGGCTGACCCGGACGGACTTCAGGTCGTGCTCAAGAACCTGCTCAGCAACGCGGTGAAGTTCACGAACAGCGGGGGTCGAATCGACGCCCGAGCACGGACCACAGACGACACTGTGACCGTGGAGATTGCGGACACCGGCATTGGCATGGACCCGGCGGAGGTGCCTTCGCTCTTCGAAGCATTTAAGCAGGCCTCGGAGGGCGTGGGGCGGGAGTACGAGGGAACCGGATTGGGCTTGGCGGTGACGAAAGAGGCCATCGATCAGATGGGCGGCTCCATTGAGGTGGAGACGGAGAAGGATGAGGGCACCTGTTTTACCGTGCGGCTGCCGCGGGCTGCCGAACAGGACGCAGAAGGCTTTTGATGCCCGAAACGCCTGGGGATCGTGCCGACGACGACCCGCTGCTCTCTCCACGCCACAAATCGAAGCTACAGAGAAATACCCTTACATTCTCAAGTCGGTGGCTCTATAGAGGTCAGATTGCCAGACAAGCAACTCTGTGTATGCCACCGGGGCGCGTCTGATCGTGGTGAGGGGCATGAAGCGTTCGTGAGGCTCGCCTAGTGACGGGCGCACGCCACGATGCGTCGTGCGGCAAGAGGGGGCGTCTCGTTGCTTCTGTGGAGGGGCTGAGGGTGGAAAATAGGACGGAAGCGGTAGGGCACCCGATCGCCGCTCGGACGGCGAATGGTAGTAGAAACGGGCGGAATGGTCGTAGGTCGGCGGACGGTCGTCTTCCGCTGGCGAACTGGCACCCCCTTTCCCTGTAGCCCGGGGCGATGGTTTTTCCGTCGCTCGGTGCGCAGGTCAGAGGGGCCGCCATGAGTCCGCTGGCGGTGAAGCAGGGAGGCGCAAGCCGTCCAGATCCAGAAACGACATCGCGGGATAACTCTCTGCGATCGCTACTTTACGTGCTTCTCAGTGTCCCAGGCCACGGTCTCGAAGCGCGTGATGTCCGACACTTGGTCGAAGTTATCGTTGTTCTGCGACTCAGTCGTCGGGTACGGAGCCCGCATGACCACACCTTCAAGCGTCTGGCCACTCTCAAGTTCAGGATCTGGGAGTGACGGGATGTCGAACCGGCGCTGGGAAGACCAGGCTTGATACGGCTGTGCGTGGTTGAAGTGAAAGTAGCGCTGCATTGCAATGGCCTTCATGGGGTTCTCGTCGAAGGAGGACAGAGCGCTAGCCACGAAGTCATCGATAGCGGCTTGATCGGGACGTGCGATCGACGTGTCCGGATTCATGTTGTAGACGGTGTGCCACATGTCCACGGACTGGCGAAGTCCCTGCTCGAACGCCGCTCTCGCATTGCCGCTGGCCCATCCGCGCTGGTACGCTTCAGCTTTTAGGAACGACATCTCCGGCGCCGTTGCGATCATAGCGGGGAACTTTTGCTGGGTGTATAGTGCAGAGTCCGGAATCGCGTGGGTTTCCCGATTCGGATTCTGGGGCTGGTCGGCAGGGGAATATGGCAACCCTACGTAGTCTCCACTGGAGTTCGGATCGAAGAGCATGTCCATGCGCGGATCGTCGTGCTCCTTCGCAAACTCGATCATGATGTCTGGCGCGAACACGGCCGATCGATCAAACGTGCGCTCACTGAATGCTCGTCTACGACCCCCGCTCGTCACGTCGGTCTGGGTCTGCCCGAGGTCCCACCAGACGTTCTGGTCGTTCGATTCCACGATGGGGTAGCCGTTAGTCAAAATCTCGTTGACGATCTCCTGTGCGCGGCTTTCGTTCATCCCGTGCATACGCATCGCAAGCCGCAGCCGTAGGGAGTTCGCATACCGCTCCCACGTCATGAGGTCTCCCTCGAACAGGACATCTTGCCTGCTGAGGTCGGACGGCCTAGTGAAGTCCCCATTGCGCAGGGTTTCCGAGGCCTGCCCGAGCGAGTCCAAAATGGCGCTGTACACGAAACTCTGATCGTCAAACTCGGGGTGGATGTCCGCCCCCTGACGAACCCGGAAGGCCGGGCTCTCCTCATCGTGCCACGGAATTTTGCCCCAGAGGTCCGTTATAATTGAGCCCCAGTGTGCGTCCAAAATGCTCATGAGCGTTAGGTAGAGACGCGTTTTTTCTTTGGCCTCCTGGCCCTGCTCGTTCCAGACCTCCCATGCCTCCTGCGTTCGGGGGGCTGCGTTGGTATAGAAATCATTCCACACCTGACCCTCCCAGCGACCTATGTTCGGTCGCATCATGTTTCGGTCATTCGGTCGGCCCGTAATGTGCGACCAACTGGCTACGTCCTGGTAGATGAGGTACCAACCCTCAAAGTAGCTCATGTCGTACTGTTTATTCCACCCGTCCTGCTGGCGTTGGGTGAAGAGATACTTGACCTTAGCCTCTGTGTACTCTTCAGGATTTTGGAAATCTTCCTCGTAGGTGTCCTGGCACGAGATTGTCAGGACGGATAAACAAATGAGCGGAGCAGCAATTTTGAGCTTTGAAAAAAGCGATCTCATAGCGGAAAAGTTTTAGTGGTACACAATCAGGGAGGGAAATCACTTGTTGAGCCCTCCGCTCCCCACCAAGCAGGACACCCTCGGAGAAGCTCGTCCCGGAAGCGCGTGGTTCTCCGTAGGGTGCCCGCCCGATGAGAGCGGTACTCAACGTGCGGCCGCTAGAACGTAAGATTTACCCGGAGGCCAAAGCTTCTCGAGGAGGGCCAGTTCATGTACTCGAAGCCCTGCAACTGCGAGCTCGAGTTGATCGACATCTCCGGATCGATGTTCGGGATCGCCTTCCATAGGTACAGGAGATCCCGGCCGTAGGCGGTCACGCTTGCGTTCTTCACCGGAATCCCACTCATCAGTGACTGCGGAAGCCGATAACTCAGCGTCACCTCTCGAAGCTTCAGGTACGAGTTATCCTTGACGGCATTTGCGTAGATCCCCTGCCCGCGCCATGCGAAGTTAGTGAGGTGATAGTAAGACACCGGTACGACCTGATCATTTTCCTCGTACCCGACGACCTCGCCCTGGTCGTTAGTGATCTCCTTGACCCCATCCAGGACGATGCCGTTGTGCCGCACCTCCTTGTCTCCGGGGGCGTCGGCGTCGTGGCTGGGAAGCCGAACGAAGTTTCCATCGTCGTCCACGTAGTAGGGAATTCCTCCAAGCTCTTCGTTCCGATTACTGAGGGTCGACTTCCACTTCCCAGTGTATTTCCCCCAGTAGTTGGTCATCGAAATGAGATCGCCTCCGATGTTGAAGTCCATGTTCGCCGAGAGCGTGAAGCCCTTGTAGCTGACGCTATTCCGGAAGCCACCAGTGAGATCGGGCTGGGAGTTTCCGACCTTCGTCATCGAGTCGCTCTTGGCGTAGTATCCGGCCCCGTCCACGATACGCTTTCCGCTGGGCGAGTACTCGTGGTCGAAGGCGTAGATGGCCCCGAACTCTCCGTCCACGCGGGACTCGATCCGTACCTGTGCGTCAATTCCCGCGTGCGTGATCTTTTCCAGTCCAGTGGCCAGTTCCTTAATCTGGCTCCAGTTGCGGGCCAGGTTGAGCGTGGAGGTCCATCGGAGGTCCCCCGTCTGAATCGGGGTCGCGCCGAGAGTAAGCTCCATCCCCTGATTCACGAGGATACCGTTGTTCACTGTCGCCGAATTTGCACCAGAGCTGCTGGCCAGATCCAGGTCCACGATCTGGTCGACGTTCCTCTCGTTGTAGTACGTGAAGTCCAGCCGGAGCCGGTCGGAAAAGACCGCCGTGTTCAGCCCGATCTCAAAGGTCTTCTGCTGCTCAGGCTGCAGGTCTTTCGGTGGGACCGTGCCGCCGAAGCCGTTTGTCGTAGTCCCATCGAAACTGCCGAATCTGTATGAAGCGTTGGCCTGATAGCGCGCCGCCCCACGGCCGACGATGCCGTAGTTCGCGCGGAGTTTCCCGTACGTCAAGGGAGTGCCCTGCGAGAGATCCAGGGCATCGCTGAAGATAAAGCTCACCCCGACCGACGGGTAGAAGTATGAATTGTTTTCGGGCGGGAGGGTAGATGACCAGTCGTTTCGGCCCGTTGCGTCTAGGTAGAGGTAATCGCGGTAGTTGAGCCGGATGCTTCCGAAGACGCCGTCAGTCGACTCGTACCCGCGACTGGTCCCCCCATTTGGCTCTTTGTCTGAGTTGTTGACGCTATACCATCCCTCTCGCACAAGTCCGCCGTCCGTTCCCGCACCATTGAAGAGGTCAAACTGCCGCTGGAGGGCTCCACCTACCATCGTCTCGGCTGAGACGTCGTCGGTCAACTGATGGTTGAACCGGGCCTGCGCTTCTAAGTAGTTGTTGCGAGTAATGCTCTGATTCCGACGGTATCTCCCGTTGGGATTGGTCTGCTCTGGCGGTCTTCGGACCGGCCTGATGGACAGCTGATCTGCGTAGACGAAGTCGGTGCCAGCCTTCGCCTCAAGGTTTACCCAGCTGGCCGGGTTCCACCTCAGGTTCACATTGCCGATGAGGTGATCCTTGTTCCGTTCGTTCCTGTTCTTGTCGTTCCACCAGTAGTAGGCCCTCATGATGCCTCTTCGGTTCTGCCCGGCCCCGTTCCAGTACGGGAATTCACCCTGCTGTCGGGCCCAGCCGAAGTAGTAGCCATTCTCCGTCTCGTAATTCTCTTTGTGGAGGGAGGTCTTCAGGGAGCGTGGCCACGTGAAGGCATTGTACTTTCGCCTTGGAGGATTCACCTGCTTCCGCTTGATGTAGTTTGCGGTCACGTTGGCCGAGAGCGAGGACGAGAGGTCGATTTTCGTCGACAAGGAAATATTGTGGCTCGCGTTCTGGTGGCCGTGCGTAATCCTCTCGCGATCTCGGCGCGAGTAAGACAGCCGGTAGTCAATTGTCTCCGTCGCGTTCGAAATCGCGAAGGTGTGCGCAAGGCTCGCACCTGGCGTGTCGAACATGTTGTAATAGTTGTTCGGAACCGCCTCGTAAGGGCGCATCTGGCCGTCCCACCACATGACTTCATCCTGACTGTCGTACGCTGGTCCCCAGCTTCCAGACATCTGGGGCTGACCTTTCACGCACTGGCTTGGGGTCTCCGCACAGTCTATGTCCCCAACCATGTCTTCGGAAGGGGCCACGAGAGGAAATCCGTCTTCGGCGTCGGCTCCCGAGTAGACGAGCCCGTCGTACCCCGATCCGAACTGGTTCTGGAAGTTGTACGTCTTGTTGATCCTCGTGAAGTCTGCCTCCGAGGTAAACGTGACCTGCGGCCCGTCCTGATCGGACGCCGCGCTGCCGTCCTTCGTCGTGATGAGAATGACCCCGTTGGCTGCCTCTGCTCCATAGAGCGCAGCGGCCCGGGCCCCTTTCAGCACGTTTACCTCCTTAATCGTAGACGGGTCGAGGTCCTGGATCGGGCTCCCGTAGTCACGTTGGCGCCTCCACGTGGTCGTGCTGTAGCCCGAGTTACTGTCCCGGAGAGGCACCCCGTCCACAACGATGAGGGGACGGCTGCTCCCGGTAAGCGATTTCGCTCCGCGGATGGTGAGATTCGAATTGCCGCCCGACGCGTTTCCGCTAATCTGAAGGCCGGATGCCTTCCCATACAGGCTGCTGAGAAAGTCTTTCTCATTGACCTGGTCAATCTCGCCGGCTTCAACCTTCGCCGTCGAGTACGAGAGCTCCCTCTGGTTCTGCTCCTCGCCGAGGGCGGTCACGACAACCTCATCGAGCTCTTCGACCTCGGGCTGAAGAACTACGTTGATTGTGGAGCGCCCGTCAATCTCGACTGTCTTGTCCTGGTACCCCACAAAAGAAAACTGGAGCTCGCTGGTGCCGGGCGGAACCTCAATTTCAAACCGGCCAGCCGAGGTCGTGACGGCTCCTTCACTGGTTCCTGGGATAACAACATTCACTCCCGGCAACGGCTCTTGGGTTTCAGCGTCCGTCACCACTCCAGAAACGTCCTGCTGAGCAAGTGCCTCTCCCACCCCCAGTGCAAAAATGAGCGTTGCAAGCGCTGTGATGGACAACAGCGTTCGAAACGAAGATGTATCTTTCCAACCCATGGCGATTCGGTGACTAATTCAAGAATCGTAACGTTGATGAAAGCAAAGCACGTATCGGGCGTCGGATATCCGATTCGGCCATCGGACACTGTGGCCTCGGGAAAAACACCAGCACTGCTTCGCTTTTCGACGATAACCCCTCCGCATCTACCGGAAGAACCAATCCGCGCATCGGAGCACTTTCTTGAAATGGCTTTACTAAAAGATTGGATTCTGTGTAGGAAAAGTCAAGAACCAATGGCGCGAAGCCATGCTGGAAGCGGGCCCAAATTTGTGAAGATCGTGTTTGCGACTTGTCTCTGCTGCACACGGAGATTCTTTAGAATCCAGAACGGTTCGCCTGGGTAGACGCGCAAGTCCTCCGAAGCACGAACACACGGGCGTCCTGGGCAGGCCGCTTCTCCGCAGGCCAGCGGGGCACTTTGACGACCAGCCGGTTTCTCTGATTGAGGGAGTAATCAAGCCGCTCACAAGCAGATGGACGGGCCCGCCGTCGAGCGTCTCCGAAGTGACGAACGTGAGCGTGGAGGCTCTTCGGGCTACCCAGCGCGGTGGCGTACAGGGTCCGTCCTTCGACCTCGTGAGGGTCGTTTTGTCCGGATTCCAGTTAACTAATCTTGCATTTACGCGGGGTGAAAAGAAACTTGAGAATCTGCTGTATTGCTTCTTTGTCGTTTTGCCGACGTTCTGGCGGGAGCTGACGTCCCGTCGACCGAAATTTAGGGGCCTCCGTCGAAACTCAAACTGCGATTGATTCAATCTGGCCGATCCCATACCATGTCTTCTCCAATTGCACGATCCCCAAACATTCGTTGGGGCGCTGCTCTTATCATTCTTTCATTTTTGCTCGCTGCGTGCGGTTCTTCCCGAGAGTCTGGCACGGACGGATCTCGATCGGGAGACTCCGCCCAGAAGATTGTCTTCAGTGAGCTTGAGTCTCCCGTGGGGGGCATGACCGCGTACCAAGTTGTTAATAAGTACAAGCCACACTGGCTACGGAAACGAGGCCGGTCGAGTCTCGAAAACCCGGTCCCAATCAAGGTGTACCTCAACGACTCGGAGAGCCCATTCGGGACTGTCTCTGACCTGCGCCAGCTCGAAGCGGCTAACATCTCCATCATCGAACGCCTTACATCGCGGGAGGCACAGTTCGAATATGGCATCGAACACTTCTCAGGGGCGTTAGTGGTTCGTACCAAGTCCGGCGGTAAATAGGCAGTTTTGAAAAAGCGCTTTGTCCTCTCTTGGATAGAGCGGGAAGATGAGGGAACCGGCGTTTTCGAGTTGCGCCGCACGGCGGGAAAGAAAAGCCTGCTTCTCGGCCCTTTCCCCCGTGGAGGAATCTGCTACGGTCGACACCAACACCTGGAGCGGCTACCGGTGAAGCAGCTACCAGCTGTTGGATGAGGTCTACGATCATCGCCAGGTCAAACCCAGCGACCAGTGTCGCGAAGAGGGGACGCACTGCAACACCGCCGAAAGCGATCGGGTCCTGCAAGGCACGGACGTGCAGCGGCATCGCGCCGGGATTGGGGTCATCCTGCACGCGCTCAACAAGGCCTCGACGCAGGACTCGATCCTGGTCCTCCTGGCGGCGAACGTCCTCATCTTTCTGCTGCGGCCCTGCGGCGTCACGACGCTCACGACGGCCCTCGGCTTCGTGGTGCTCGGGGCGAGTCCGATGCCGGTGGTGCGGCACGTCGGCCTGTTCTCGGCGCTGGGGCTGGTCTTTGGATTGGTGGCGGCGGTGGTGGGCTGCACGTGGGGGCTGGCCTACGACTCGGCGGTGCTGCCGGTACCGTCGGACCGCAGGGGACCTGGAGAACGGCCAAGACGGAATGGGAGACGCACTGCTGGGAGGAGTGTGTCGAGCGTCGGCGCCAACGGACCTGTCGAAACGCAAAAGTGTGCCGACCGTCGGGCTCGGCCGGGAAGCCCAAGGTCGAAAATGCTCTTCGGCAGGCAAAGGGCGGAGACGGAGGGGGACAAAACTGCTACGGCCGGGCCTCAAGCCTGATCGACAGCTCTATATCGGAAATCAGGGGATTCAGAGGCTGCTTAATCGATTGATGTGCAGCCGATACCTTGCGGCGCTGACGAGTTCTGCGAGCAAACACAGTGGGCGATGCTGCAAAATGACGCCCGAATGAGCCTCGTAGTGGGGGCCGAGCGAGAGCGAGGTCATGCCCCTTGGTGAACGACCGGGGGAGTGAAGAAGCCATTCCGCGCTGGAAACGCGGTGACCGTGTATCCCGACAGCTGTCGCGGATGCACGAGATCCACGAAGTCACAGGTCGTAGACAGTCCGCCGAACAGGTTCTTATTGCTTCAAGCGCAGAAACCGACGAACCGTCGCCCGCACCGTGTCCGCCGTGCACCCGGTGCCGAGGTGGCCGCAGGGCGTGTCGAGGGCCAGGCGCTCAGCGTCCATCGCGCGGGCAAAGCGCCGGGCGGGGCGGGGATTGACCATGTGATCCTGCGTCATGGTCACGACGAGCGCGTCGGCCTCCACGGCCGCCGCGGCCCGCGACAAGGAGCCGGCGAGCAGGAGGGCCAGAGCAAGGGGGAGTATGCGTCGCATACGACGACAAGGGAGGAAGGGCAGAAAGAAGCGGGACCGTTCAGCGAGATCCCAAACGGCCATGAGTGGGGGCGTCACGGAGAATACCGGGCCTGGAGTGCCTCGCCGGCGCCATCGGTCGTGGTCAACGAATCGACGGCCCACGTCAGCGTGCCGTTCACCCAGACCCGCTCCATGCCGCGGGCGCGGCGGTGCGGACGACTGAAGGTGGCCCGATCCTGCACGGCGTCGGGGTCG
>PXTN01000057.1 GCA_003022565.1 Bacteroidetes bacterium QS_3_64_15
AACGATGGCGGCTCCGACTTTCAGTTCTTTGCTGTATTCCATACAGAGGGGGGGCGAGGCCAGAAGAAGGCGAAATTCTGAGGATACTAGGCTGAGGACTCAGACACGGGCGGTGACGCTGCGGACGCCCCGATCGTGTATTGGCTAGCTTTCACGAACGAATTCAGGTTCGGGTTCGCGCAGTCGTGGACATTCTCCACGGGGCCCACCCACTCCAGGTCTTGCCCGTAGAGGAACGCCACCCGGTCGGCCACCGCGAGGACCGAGTGCATGTCGTGGGTGATGACGACGCTGGTGACGTTGAGCTCCCCGGCGAGGTGGTTGATGAGGTCGTTGATCGTGTTTGAGGTCTCCGGGTCGAGGCCGCTCGTGGGCTCGTCGTACAGGATGTACTGCGGCTCCAGGGCAATGGTGCGCGCAAGCCCCACCCGCTTCCGCATCCCGCCCGACAGCTCGGCCGTATTCTTGGCGCCGATGTCCGAGAGCCGCACCAAGTCCAGGCACTCCTGCACACGCGTCTGTACCTCGGCCTCGCTGAGCGATGAAAAGTAGCGCAGTGGAAAGGCGATGTTGTCGGAGGTTGACATCGAGTCGAAGAGGGCCCCGCCCTGAAACAGTACCCCAAACCGTTTTCGGAGCTCTCGCAGCCGCTCGTACGAGGCGCAACAGAGATCCTCGCCGTCGACGTACACGTGACCGGTGTCGGGCTTGAGCAGCCCCACGAGATGCTTCATCAGCACGCTCTTGCCGGATCCGGATCGTCCGATGATGGCGAGCTTTTCTCCATCGTGCACCTCAAGCGAGACGTCGTCGAGCACGTGGAGCGAGCCGAAGCTCTTCGATATGTTTTGGACGTCGATCATAGAATCATCGGGGGGTGCCGGTGGGAAACAGGGAAGAGCAGACCGGTCTCTTCACGCGCATGTGGCGGACGATGGGCTCTCGATTCGACGAAGTGGCGTGGCGGATCGTATCCGTCGGGGGATGCAGGGAGAAGGCCGACCCGCTACAGCACTAGCACGGCGATCAGAAGGTCGGCGACGAGGATGAACACACAGCTTAGGACGGTGGCCTGCGTGGTGCTTTCGCCTACGCCCACAGCGCCCCCGTCGGTGTAGTAGCCCCTGTAGCAGGCGATAGAGGTGATAAGAAAGCCGAAGACGACCGATTTGAGGAGGCCGATGAAGGGATCGGGCAGCTTGAAGAACTGGCGTGCGCCCTCCAGGAACTCGCCCGCACTCAGGAAGCCCCCTACGTGTCCCACGCCGATGCCGGTGCCGATGCCCACGACGCAGGTCACGACGTACAGTACCGGAAACATGACGATGCCGGCCAGCACGCGGGGCAGGATGAGGAACCCGATGGAGTTGAGGCCCATCACCTCTAGGGCGTCGATCTGCTCCGACACCCGCATCGTGCCCAGTTCGGCCGCAATTCGGGCCCCGACCCGCCCCGCGAGGATGAACCCGGCGATGACCGCCCCCAGTTCCAGCATGATCGAGGGGGCTACGATGGAGCCGATAATGGTCTTCGGAATGAACGGCGACTCCAACTGGTAGGAGGTCTGTACCGTCAGGACGGCGCCCGAAAAGGCTGCGGCAAGTGCCACGATGGGAATCGAGTCGATTCCAATGCGCACCATCTGGATGAACAGGTTTTTCCAGTACGTGCGGATCTCGCTGATCGACGCAAAGGCGCGACCGATGAGAACCGCATACCGACCGAGCGCGCGAAGTGGAAAAAGTAGAGAGTCGAGCACCGCGGAGCGGGCCTTTAGTCAGGAGGACGATCTGGGAGTGGGACACCGACACGTCGGCGTGCGTATCTGGTCCATGGAGGACACACATCCACGGAAGACATACTAATGCACATCCGACTCGGCGGGGAGGTTCCTCCGTGACTCGCGCGTGATCTTCGCATTATTCCGTTCGTCGGCCCATGGCTCAATCGGATCCCAAGTACGTGTGTCAGGAATGCGGCCACGAGGCCCACAAGTGGATGGGCAAGTGCACCGGGTGCGGGGCGTGGAATACGCTCGTGCAAGAGACAGAGAGTGCCGACGTGGAGGCCCAGGTTCCCGACCTCAGCACGGACGGGCAGAACGGGGACCCCACGACCCACAACCAGCCGGAACAGCTCCCGGAGGTCGAGCTCGGTGAGGAGGCGCGTCTTCGGACCGGGGTGGACGAGTTCGACCGCGTCATGGGCGGGGGCATTATGCAGGGCTCCTTCAGTCTCATCGCCGGGGATCCCGGCATTGGCAAGAGCACGCTCATGACCGAGCTGGGCGGGTACTTGCCCGATCGCAAGATTCTATACGTGACGGGCGAGGAGTCGAAGCGGCAGGTGAAGCTCCGGGCGCGCCGCCTCGGGGTGGACTCGGACGCCCTGTACCTGCTGGCGGAGACGAACGTGCAGGAGATCGCCAACGCGGTTGACGACGTGACCCCCGACCTCCTCGTCGCCGACTCGATTCAGACCATCTCCCGCCCCGACCTGTCGAGCGCTCCGGGCTCGGTGAGCCAGGTGCGGGAGAGCACTGCCTCGCTCCTCAAGCTCACCAAAGAGCGCGAGTTTTCCACCTTCCTGGTGGGGCACGTCACCAAAAAGGGCACCATCGCCGGGCCGCGGGTCCTGGAGCACATGGTGGACACGGTGTTGTATTTTGAGGGCGATCAGAACCACGCCTACCGTATTCTCCGCAGCGTCAAGAATCGGTTCGGGGCGGCCAACGAGATCGGGGTGTTCGAGATGCGGGAGAACGGCCTGCGGGAGGTGCCCAACCCGAGCGAGATTTTCTTGTCCGAGCGCGGCTACGGCGTGAGCGGCTCTACGGTTGTCTGCTCGCTGGAGGGCACCCGGCCCATTCTCGTGGAGATTCAGGCGCTCGTAACGCCCACGTCCTACAGCACGCCGCAGCGCACCGTCACGGGGTTTGCGTCGCAGCGGCTCCAGATGATTCTGGCCGTGCTGGAGAAGCGGGCGGGTCTTGCCTTTAGCGACCACGATGTGTTCATCAACGTGGCCGGCGGGGTGCGCCTCGAAGAGCCGGCCGTCGATCTGGGCGTGGCCATCGCCGCGGCCTCCTCGTTCCGCGACATTCCCGCCGACACTGGCTCTGTGCTCATCGGCGAGGTGGGGCTCGGGGGCGAAATCCGCACTGTAAGTCAGATCGAGCCGCGCCTCAAAGAGGCCGCCAAGCTGGGCTTCGACCGGGCCGTGGTGCCCGAGAACAACCTGGACCGCATCGCCGGGGAGTACGACATTGACGTCTCCGGCGCCGAGCAGTTGACAGGCGTGGTGGACGTGGTGCTTTAGCTCGCTCTCCCGCAGGATCGACTGCGCTTCTCTCCATCAGAGTCGTTCCAGTTGGTCATTGCTGGTCGTGTGTCACGAGTCATGAGTGGTGAGTTACGAGCGGTGAGTCATGAGGGGCGAGTCGTGAAGGCCTTTTT
>PXTN01000058.1 GCA_003022565.1 Bacteroidetes bacterium QS_3_64_15
TGGCCGAGCGGGCGGCTGAGCCATCCACAGCCGAGGATGCTAACGTCAGTGTCAATCGCTTCGCCCATGGCGTGTGATGTGTAGAACCGATACTCGCCCCCATTTCCCAGGGGACCGAGTTCAGAGAGTTACCCGTAGATTGTGCCCGTCATTGTAATGCCGATTTTATTTTTGTAGCGCTTGGCACGTCCTCACGCTGGTCAGGTTGCCCAAGCGGAGGTCGAACTAGCAGCTTCCGTCAACGCCGTCGCGCAGGGCGGCAGTGGGAACCGAATGCGACTCATACGTGCTGCGAGTGTACGGTGATCTACTATGATCGTCCCCAATCCTGACCTACGCTGGGCCGCCTGCAGGGGTGTCGAACGTCGGTCCGATGCCTTCTGAATGGGCACAATTACCTCTTCGACCATGGATCGAGCAAAGATGCGGACCCTCCTCGGAGCCGCTCGGATTCTCTACGGCGCCCCCACCTCTCGCCGCAGCAGCGCGGCCCACTGCTTGCAGCACTGCTCCTGCTCGAAACGGTCTAGAAACACCTCTCGTCCCCGCCTGCCGAGCCGACGACGCCGTTCGGGGCGGTCATAGAGATCCTCGATGGCTGTAATCACGGCTTCGGTGGCCGCCCCATCGGTCTCATACTGCCCCGGATCGACCACCCGTCCCACTGCGTGACGCTGGATGGTGTCCGCCGAGTCGGAGGCCTCCGGGCCTACCATGAGCACCGGGCGCCCGGCGGCCAAGATGCCGTAAAGCTTGCCCGGCACGGCGATCCCTGCAAACGAGCGCCGCAGGGTCAGCAGGTGCACGTCCGCCAGCGAAAGGGAGTATTTGATCTGCTCGCGGGGGAAGTAATCGAGATACGTGAGGTTGGACAGGGCGTGCCGTTCGGCGAAGTTCTCGATTTCCTCCCGCCGCGGGCCTTGCCCCACGAACAAAAAGCGAATGTCCGGGTGCCCGTCGAAATGCTTCGCCGCCCGGAGGACCTCCTCAAAGCGGTGTCCGAGCCCAGCATTGCCCGAGTACATAACGACAAACGTACCTCCAAGGTCCACCTTCTCCACCAGTGGGTTGTCCTCCGGCGAAATGGGACAGACCTCCTCCTTCTTGTTCCAAACCGGAATCGTGTGGAGGCGCTCGTCGGAGACCCCCTTGTCGCGAATGCGCGCTTTCATGTGGGGGCCCAGGCCAATCGTGAACTGGGCCCGCCGGTAGCTCCAGTCCGCCAGCCCCTGCAAGGCGTTCCCCAGGGTGCCGTTCGCCTCGATCATCCCCACGGCCTGTTCGGCCTCCGGGTGCAGGTCCATCGACCAGATCCCGTAGGGCTGCTTGCGGAGGACCCACGCCAGGGCCGCGGCGACGGGGAGCAGGGGCGGCGTGGTAAGGGACACGACCGCGTCGTAGCGGCGCCCCGTCAGCAGGTTCGCCACCACCTGCAGGAAGAAGCTCGCATAGTCGGCAACGCGCCCGAGGGTCGCCTCCCGCCCGAAAGCCGTCGTGCGGACGCGGTGAACGTGGACGCCACCCCGCATCTCTTCCGCGGGGACCTCCATCTCGCCGGACAGGTAGTGGCCCCGGCTGCAGAGGACGTGGACCTCAAAGCCCTCCGCGGCCAGGTGCTCGGCAAGGTCCGTCAGGTGCTGGGCCGTCGACGCAAGGTCGGGGGCGTAGTGCTGGTTGACAAACAGCAGAGACGGAGCTTCAGATGCAGGCATCCAATGCTACGAATAGAAGTGTGGGAGCGACAGAAAAGTGAAGCACCCTCGCCCCCCTTCAGGCGACCGTTGATGTGCATGTCCCCACGATCTCGCAATCGGCAGGGAACGCACATGAGCCGTGTCATCGCCGGTCATGACGACGGCCGAGTGCTCTGACTCGCCGGGATCGAGGGAAGCATATCGGAAGGAGGCATATCGGGGAGTCGATCGAGGACGATCTTCGAGACCGCACCAAACAACCGAAGGATGCCGAGACTTGGCCGATTGCCCCCTGGGACGGTCGGCAGATCTGATCCTGCATGCGCGCGACATCGTCTCCGCCCCGTAGGCCAAAATGGCCTCGTCCGAACTGTCCCCGGTCGCTCCTCTGGCCGACACGTTCAACACAACGCCGACTGTAATTCGCATTTTCTGAATCGTGGGTTTTCCGTAGCGAACGGCCGGGCCCGCCGTGATTCAATCAAGAGAAGACGGTCCCATCAGGTCGATCGACGCTCAAATACAAATTGAGAACGCACGCAAACGGTATATGCCCAACGACCACAACAGATTCAACGACATGTCCCAATTCAAGTCGAGGGCTCGTCTCTTACGGCAATCGCATCCTGGTGGAAGGATCGATGGTGCCCCGGGCGGTGTGTTCATGTTCCCACGCACCCTTTCGCCCGCGCTGTCCCGGCAGTTTCGCCGATCAGAGGCGCACGAGCCTCCATACCGCCCAAGAAAACTTTTAACATGCGATTGCCCGGGCCGTCTCTTCATCCCGGTGCACGCTGAAGAGGTCTTTTGACTCCGCATCGCTTCGCAGAGCAGACAACTGCGCCCTACCGGGAGCGTCAATCGCGTTCTCGTGACGTGAGGGGCTTCCGCATGCACGTGGCGCTGGCCGGGCAGAGCCGGGAAGCCTCCTTCGTCTGCTGGATTGCCGCAGGCAGGGCGTCCCGCTCCATCGTCGCGTAGCCGCGGCGGCGGAAGAAGGGCGCCGCGGAGGTCGTCAGGAGGTACAGCATCTCCACGTCCCCGTGCCGCGCCTGGGTCTCCATTGCCTCAAGGAGGCGCGTTCCGTCTCCCTCGCCCTGATGCGCTGGACGCACGGCCAGCGAGCGCAACAGCGCCCCGTCCCCGGTGGGCTCCATTCCCACGACGCCGACGAGCCTCCGTCCGTCACGCCCGACGAGGAAGTGGGCCAGGTGCGCGGGCGTGAGATCCTCGGCCGGCAGGTCGACCGCCCGGAGCAGATCCTGAATGTCGCGGAGGTCCTCAGGTGTGGCGGACCGAATGTCCATCGGTCTGGCGTGATCGGGTGCAGAATCGTCGCTGGTCGCCTCTTCCTGCAACACGGCGAACCCGATGCTGTGGTTCAATGTCGGGCGGGCGCGGGCGTCCCTACGGGTGTGTGTCGGCACGGCCACGTAGAGCGACGACCACATTCACAGGCGGTTGAGCCCCACGTGCAACGGCTCGTCGCTGAGGGTCGCGAGGGCGCGGGCGACGTGCACCATGAGGCCCTGCAAAAAGAGCCACGCGAACCCGAACATCGTAAAGGGCCTGATGAGCCAGTTGACGACGAGGGTGACCGTGATGCCTTTCGGGTGGCGACGCACGCCGAGCACGCTCTGAAAGTCGACCTCCCCCATCATCGGGTAGATCATGGCCCAGATGAGGACGGCGATCGGCAGGTTCACCTGCGCGACCTCCCACTCGCCGAGCGTGTTCGGCACGGCGGGAACGAGTTGGCCGAGGGCCACCCCGGCGGCGATGCAGAGCGCGACCCACAGGCTCAGATACCGTTCAAAGACGCCGAGGCCCTGCTGGCTCTTTTCAGCGGTCGCGTCGAGCGTGTCGGCCTGTCCGTTCGTCGGAGGCTTGAGAGTCCGTTTGGCGGACGCTCTGTGGCCTGCGACTTCGTGGATCTCGCGCAAAAAGCCTTCTGCACTTGCCCGGTAGTTCCACTACAGGGCTCGTTTGGGCACCTTTTTGCGGCTTCGACCACTGTGTCTCGGCTGCACATCAATCCACCAAACAGACTCTGATGGTCTTCGTCGCGTCGGTGTCGGGGGACGAGGTCGTCTGTTCGGGCATTTTGGGGGGTTTGCGTGGGGTGTTGGGAACTTGAGTCGTCTCGTCGGGACGGTTGGACTGTTCGAGGTCCTGCACGGGGGCAACAGGCGTGCCCGGGCCAACCCTCGTCGCGGGCCAGGGCCGGGCGCCCGTCCGGACTCATTCGTCTGGGCGGGTGCCCCGGACCGTGACGCTCCAGATGCTGGTCTCGTTCAGCACCGCCCGGTCGGCGTCGGAGAGCGCGGCGGGCAGCGCCTCCTCGGGAAGATCGATGCGGCGGCGGGCCGGCACCGCCACGTCTATGAAGCCGGTGCGCTCGAGCTGCCCCAGGTACTCGGCCTCGTCGATCGCTCCCGCCACGCACCCGGCGTAGAGCTCGGCGGAGCGCCGCACCGCATCCGGCAACGCTCCGTCCGTGACGATGTCCGAGACGCAGAAGTGACCGCCGGGTCGAAGCACCCGGTACATTTCGGCAAAGGCTCGCTCCTTGTCGGGCACGAGGTTGAGGACGCAGTTTGAGAGGACGACATCGGCCGTTTGCTCCCCCAGCGGAAGGTCTTCGATCGCCCCCTCCACGAACGCCACGTTGCCGACCCCCAACTTTTGGGCATTCGCCCGGGCCTTCTCCACCATCTCGGGCACAAAGTCGACCCCAATGACGCGGCCGGACGCCCCGACGACGCGCCGCGCCACAAACGCATCGAGCCCCGCTCCCGAGCCGAGGTCGACCACCGTCTGCCCCGCCTCGAGTCCGGCGTGGTCGGTGGGTACCCCGCAGCCGAGCTCCAGGTCGGCGTCGGCCACGTAGCCGTCGACCGTCTCGTAAGCCTCGCCGATCATGTTGGTGGCCGCCTCGGTGTCGGCGTCGCCGCAGCACGAGGTGGCGTCGCTCCCGCATCCCGGTTCGTCCCCGCGGGCGATGGCCGCGTACTTGTCTCGTACCGCCTCGCGAACGTCGGATACGGGGGCATTCATCACTGAGTCGGACATGGTGTTGGTCTGTTTATTCGATTATCGTCGATATTCGATACAACCGTTGATCTTCCGCGTTTCTGGATGAATGGCGCCCAGTTCTCCTTTCATCGTATTTCTACGATGATTGGGGATGGAGTCCCGTCAAGGAGACCGCGATCCGGTCTCAGTCGCCTCCGGGGGCAAACGTCTCGTCGATCCAGTCCGCGAGCGCGTCGCGCACCCGGCGGAAGACCGCCCGCCGTTCCTCGTCGGTCCCCTGGGCAGAGGAAGGATCCTCGAACGACCGGTGCAGGTTTTCCTCCTCAGCCGGCAGGTAGGGACAGGCTTCCCGCGCGGCGTCGCAGACGGTGACCACTACGTCAAACGTGCGGTCGCCGAGGTCGTCGATCGTCTTGGAGTGATGGTCCGACAGATCGACGTTGACCTCCTCCATCACCGACGTGGCGAGCGGTCGCACGTGAGTCCGTTCGGTGCCGGCGCTGTACACGTCGTACTGGTCGCCGTAGCGGTCGCGCAGCAGCCCCTCGGCCATCTGTGAGCGCGCCGAGTTGTGGGTGCAGACGAAGAGAACGGAGGTCTTGTTCATGGCGGGAGGAGATTAGCAGTGGGCGCGGTCGGGGGCGGCGTCCAGCAGGCCCTCGAAGAACGCGCCGAACTGGTCGCGCACGGCGTCGAGGGCCGCCGGATCGAGGCAGTAGCAGACGCTTGGGCCGTCGACGGTGCCCTGGATGAAGCCGGCCTCCTTGAGGACCTTCAGGTGGCGAGACACGGTGGACTGGGCCAGGGGCAGATCCGCCACGATTTCGCCGCAGATGCACTCGTCCCGGTCGGCCAGCACGCGCAGGATGGCGAGGCGGGCGGGGTGGGAAAGGGCCTTGGCCTGCTCGGCCATCTCGGCCGTCTCGGCGTCGAACTGGTCGGCTTTCGTGTGCATGCCGGAAACTTTTTTGGCTGTTTATCGCATGTATACGATGGACTGAGCGACGCGCCGTTCCGGTCTCGCTTCCGCCCCCCTCTCCACTCCCCGCCGTATGGCCGCCTCTCCCGACTCTTCCCCGTCCGACCGGCACCTTGCCCGCGCCGCCCGGGCGGCGCGGTCCCACGGACCGGTCCCCTCGGTCTTGTAACGAAGACGGGACGGTACGCATACCAGAGATCCACGACACGTTCATCAATCGCCGATCCCCATGAGCTCGTCCACCAGTTCCGCTGACCTCCTCCGGGTGCTTCTGTCTATCGTTTTGCCGCCGCTCGGCGTCTTTCTCGAGGAAGGCATTGGCACCCAATTCTGGATCAACCTTCTGCTCACCCTGATGGTCTACATCCCCGGCCTCGTGCACGCCATCTGGATCATCGCCCGGCGGTGAAGCGGTCTGCCCCACTTTGAGAACGCCTCTTGCCGATGAAGGCCTCCCTCCGCTGCCTGCTCGTCGTCGTGCTCGTCGGCGATTTCGATCTCGACGAGGACGCGTTCGAGGAGCTGCGCTGCCCGGGCTACTCCGCCGTGCCCGATAACCAGCCTACCAGCCTTCGACGCAGGCGGCGCGACGGCCCCGGCGACGATCTGGCCAGTGAGTCCGCCCATATCTTCTAATCGGCGGGGGTGGCGCCGAATGCGACGGTGGGGATGATGATTAGCGGAGCGCATCGACACCGAGCCGCGCGGCCTGTACGCCTCCGTTGTCTGGATCCGTCCACGCGGCGTAGAGGGAGCTCCCACGCCGCACGAGACGCGGCATCCCTACGCCCCGCGAGGCCGCTCCAAGCGTCGCAATCGTTGCGGGCGCTCCGGCGCTCCCCTCGGGCCGGGCAGCCTGGACCTGAAGCAAGGCCTCCGCGTCGGACTGGTCGAGCCAGCTCACGGCGGCGCGCCCGTCGTCCAGCAGCACGACATCGACGCGGCCGGTCGGGGTGTCCTCGGCCACCACAACTGGTTCCGTAAATTGTCGTCCGCCGTCGTCCGAGAAGGCGACGTGGACGCGGGGGGTCCCGTTCGGCGCCGTGTACCACGCCGCGGCCACGCGATCGTCCCGGGCCGCCAGGGCCGGGCCGTTCACCGGACAGCCCTCGATCTGCCACCCGTCGTCGTGCAGGAGTGAGGGCTCGGACCACGACTGGCCGTCGAACCGCACGAGCCGGATGTTGCGAATCTCCTTCTCGGAGCGATCACGGTACGCCACGAGCGCCTCGTCCCCGGTTCGCACCGCCGTGGTGGGGCAGCACTCGCAGGTGCGGGCGTCGAGCAGCGCCTGCCGCTCGACCGTCTCGGTGGAGTCGAGCACGGTCCCGCGAAGGGTCATCTCGCCCCCGTGCCCCTCCTGTCCCCCCATCTTGCGCCCATCGAGCCACACGGCCAGCAGGCGATCCGTCGGCCACGGGAGCATCGACACGAATCCATGTTCGGTCTCCGTTCCGTCGTCGTGCGGCGTGACGGCCGGCTGCCAGGTCCCATCCGCTCCGGCCTGTGTGATGCGCACTGCGTACGCCAGGGCGCCCTCTCCGTTGCTTTCCAGGTAGTGGGCCGCAAGGCGTCCGCTGGGCAGGGGCCGCAGGGACGGCACGTCGGCCCAGTTCACGAACCAGTCGGGCCCTTGCGCTGCGGTCTGGGGCTCGGCCCACGTCGTGTCGGCCAGCGTGGCGTAGCGGAGGGCATGCCGATCCTCGCCCGTCGGCTCCACCCAGCTCATCCAGACCCTCCCGTTCTCCGCGTAGAGGTGCGGCTGGCCGCTCTCGGCGGACGCCGGGACGTCCAGTTGGAGGCCTTCGGGAGAAGAGGTCTCAGTGTCGGGGGCGTCGGCGCTGGACTGACACCCTACGGCGAGAAGCCCAGCGAGCAGGAGGCTCCAGGGCGGAAGCAAGCGAATCATGAGCGGCGCGGGTTGAGGACCTGTTTGGCGAGACGTTCTCTCGTCGGTTACGCGTCGCGGACGAAGAAGATGTAGTCCGTAGCGGGTGGAGCAATGCCGGCTTCCCGCAGCACGAGGGCAATCTGGGCACGGTGGTGCGTGCTGTGGTTGACGACGTGGCTGAGAAGATCCCGAAGCGGCGTCTCGAAGTGCGTGCCCTTGGAGTTGGTGTACGCAATCGGCTGGTCGAGGTCGGTTGCGGCCCGCCCGTCGAGCACGCTCTGCCAGCGCTGCGCACTGGCCTCGGCCCGCTCGGCGCACGCCGCGAGGCTCTCGTCGACCCACAGATCCAGGGTGGCGTGATCGGTCTTCTCGATTCGCCCGAACCACACATCCTGGGCGCGAAGCAGGTGACTGAGCAACTCGACGGCCCGCTTCGGTACAGGATCGGCGGCCTGCATCGCGCGGAGCACGCGGTCGTTGGCCCAGCGGGTGTAGCGGAAGAGGGAACGAAAATCGGCGACGGTACGGGTCTGGGAGGCGGGCATGAGGAGGTGATCGGGAACGGTTCAGGAATCAGCACGCAGTCCCAAAATTGGTCTTCCAGGTGTCGTTGTCAATCTTTGCACGCGATCAAGAGGCCCATCGTGCCGGGCACCCAGATTTCGCACGTGGACTCGAACAGTCCACCGTCCGCGCCGTACCCCGATTGCGATGCCGGTGCATTGTGCGAACCGGCCCTCCCTCCGAATGCTCATCCACGCTCCATCCCTGCTCATGCACGAGCTTCTCGACTTTCCAGACCCCAACCTCATCGGCGTCGAACTGAGCGATACGCTAACGGAAGAGGACTACGAGGTCTTCGCCTCCGACCTGAAAAATCATCTCGAACAGCACACCACGACGCGCGCATTGTTCGTGATGAACGACGTGGACGACTGGGAACCTGCCGAGCGCTGGGAAGACTTGGCGTTCGACATTCGCCACCTGCGCGACCTGGACAAGGTGGCGGTCGTGGGCGACGACCTGTGGGAAACCTGGCTCGAAAAGGTCGAGCTCCTCTTCCCCATGTCTACGGTTCAGACCTACGCGGCCGAGGACCGTGAGGAGGCGATCCAGTGGTTGCGCGGCGACATGGAGGTTCCCGGGCTGGGTCCGGGGAGCGTCTCCGATCCCGAGGCCACTGCCGGGAGCGAAGAGTAACGCGCCACGCCGCTCGCCCAACCCCTCCTCCGCCCGAATGATGGCGTTCCCGGACCTGACAGACACCGAGGCCGAAGTGCTCCAGGCCGTTCACGCCCAGGAGGGCGCTGACCTCTACGATCTCGCCCAGACGGTGGGGGCGGGCCCGCGGGCCGTACAGGAAACGGTTCAGCATCTTGCCCGGCACGATCTCGTACACGTCTCTGGGCGCCACGTCCGATGTACAGGGACCGGCGACCAGTGGATGCGACAGCACCAGTAGAGCCTGCCTTTGTCCCGACGGAACACAAAACGCCCTGCCGCGACTGGCAGGGCGGAGGCGTGAAGACGGACGGTGGGACGGAGCCAACGACCGGACTCGAACCGGTGACCTGTCCCTTACGAGGGGACTGCTCTACCAGCTGAGCTACGTTGGCTGCGGGCTGGGTGAGTATCTGTCCAAGGGGTAGTCACGATTGGCACTCGACTGAAGATCCTGGACTCGGGCACTTTCACGGTCGATTAACGGTTGACCGCGGAAGGGCCGTCCTCCCTTCCCCGACCTCGACTTCGCCCCGATGATTCAGCTCGACGCCGTTACGAAGCGCTACGGCGATGCCTATGCCGTGCGGTCGATTAGCATGACCGCCGAGGCCGAGCAGACGACCGTGCTCATCGGGCCGTCCGGCAGCGGCAAGTCCACCCTGCTGCGGCTGATAATTGGCCTTACGCAGCCGGATGCGGGCATAGTGGCCGTGGACGGCCAGCAGTTGACCCCTACGAACGTCCAGTCGCTCCGCCGTCGCATGGGATATGTCATCCAGGAGGGGGGTCTGTTTCCCCACCTTACGGGCCGGGCCAACGCCGCCCTCCTGGCCCGACACCTCGGCTGGTCGGCGGACCGGATCGACGCCCGCATCGGAAAGCTGACCCAGCTCGTGCAGCTCGACCCGGATCGTCTCTCGCAGTATCCCACCGAACTTTCAGGCGGACAGCGCCAGCGGGTCAGCCTCATGCGTGCCCTCATGCTCGATCCCGACGTGCTCCTGCTCGACGAGCCGCTCGGTGCGCTCGATCCCATGATCCGCGCCGACCTGCAGGACGACCTGCGCGACATCTTCCGCCGCCTCGGCAAGACGGTCGTCTTCGTGACTCACAACATCGGGGAGGCCGCCTTCTTCGGCGACCGCGTGGTGCTCCTCCGCGAGGGCCAGATCGAACAGACGGGGTCCATGACGACGCTCCTCGACGATCCGGCCTCCCCCTTCGTGACGAACTTCATCCAGGCCCAGCGCGCCCCGCTCGAGCAGTTGAGTGTCGAGGATCGAGAATAAAAAACCCGTGTCCATGCTCCACAACTCAACCCTCGACTCTCGACCCTCACCTCCCCTCTCCCCCCTCGTCTCTCTCCTTTCGTCCCTTCTTCTCCTTCCCCTCCTCACTGCCCCGGCGCACGGGCAGGCTACAGACTCTACGCTGGCGGTCGGCTCCAAAAAGTTCACCGAGAACGTCCTTCTGGGCTGGATGGGCACCCACCTGATGCGGGCGGAAGGCCTCTCGGTGACCCACCGCGAAGAATTGGGCGGCTCCCGGTTTCTGTGGGAGGCCCTCCGCCGCGGCGACATCGACGCGTACCCCGAGTACACCGGCACGCTGCGCCAGGAACTGCTCGCCAACGTTGACGTCGCACCCGGCGCCCTGGCCGACACGCTGGCCAGATACGGGATCTCAATGACCGCCCCGCTCGGCTTCAACAACACCTACGCCCTCGGCATGCGGGCCGACCACGCCGATTCGCTCGGCATCGAGACGATTAGCGACCTGCAGGCCCATCCGACCCTCACGCTGGGCTTCTCGAACGAGTTCATGGAGCGGTCCGACGGCTGGCCCTCCCTGGAACGCACCTACGACCTGCCCCAGTCGGCCCGAGGGGTGGACCACGACATCGCCTACCGGGGGCTCAGCAGTGGCCAGCTCGACGTGATCGATCTCTACTCGACCGACGCCGAGATCCAGCGCTACGACCTGCGCGTCCTCCGCGACGACCGCAATCACTTCCCCGACTACGAGGCCGTGTTTCTCTATCGCCGCGACCTCACGACGCGGGCCCCCGCCGCCGTCGCGGCCCTGAAGCGCCTCGATGGCCGGCTCCCAGCCGACACAATGCGGCGCCTCAACGCTCGCTCGCAGGTCGATCAGGTCGACGAGTCTGAGGTAGCCGCCGACTTCGTAAACCAGGCACTGGGCCTCGATGCTGCAGCCGACACGGACACTCGCTGGGAGCGGCTCCGCCGACATACCGGCGAGCACCTCGTACTCGTTGGGATTTCGCTCGGCCTCGCCATCCTCTTTGGTATCCCCCTCGGCATCATGGCCGCCAAGCGCCGGGTGCTCGGCCCCGGCATCCTTGCCGTCGTGGGCGTCATCTATACCATTCCGGCCCTCGCCCTGCTGGCCATGATGGTCCCGCCGCTGGGTCTGGGCCGTGTGCCGGCGGTGACTGCGCTCTTCCTCTACAGCCTACTGCCTGTCGTGTGGACGACGTACACGGGGCTGAATGACCTCTCGGGGCCGCTTCTAGAATCGGCGGAGGCATTAGGACTGTCGGCGGGGGCGCAGTTGTGGCGGGTGGAGCTGCCCCTGGCGGCGCGGTCGATCCTGGCGGGCATCAAGATTGCCGCCATCATCAACATCGGCGCGGCCACGCTCGGGGCCCTCATTGGCGCGGGCGGCTACGGCCAGCCCATCCTCACCGGCATCCGACGGGCCAACCTGGGGCTCATCCTGGAGGGCACCGTGCCGGCCGCCGTGCTCACGATCCTCGCGCTGGCGCTGCTGGAAGGGCTGGAGCGCGGCCTGCTACCGCGGTCGATGCAGTCGTAACAGGCCGTTGCGCAGAGCCGCACCGATCGGGGCAGCGGAGTGGGGCCATCACGGCCGCCGAGGCGTCAGCCCTTCGAATCGGTCAAAGTCCTGATCGAACGTGTACACCTCCTCAAGTCCGTGACGCTCCATCCACGCCGCACTGTAACAGTCGGCGAAGTCGACGTTCTTTTCTTCGTACCACACGACGGCCTGTAGCAGGACCTCCTGATCCTCGACCGTCAACCCCGGGAGCCCAAGAATGGCCACCACTTTCGCCCGGATGGAGGTCCGATCGAGTTCATAGACCGATTCGAGCACCCAGACAATCTCTGCGATGGTGAGAGTGGTCGTCACGAGCTCCTCCTCCCCCCGTTCTGCCCGCTCCAAGAGGTCCCGTGCCTTCTCGGCCTGCTCGGGGAGGTCCTCTGTCAGATACCGGAGGAAGATGTTTGCGTCGACCAGTGCGGAATCAGCGTTATCGGGCATCGGGCTCGACGGTCTCGGATGAGACGTCAGCTTGAACGCGTTCTTGGGCCTTCCGGCGACGAGCTTCCGCGCGGAGGGCATCGAAATCCTGCGGGCCCTCCACGTCAACGGATCCGTAGTGGTCGGAAAGAGACTCGTTGAGCGGAAGCAACGAGATCGATCCGCCGCGCTTCACGAAGGCAACCCGTTGTCCTTCATCGATGTCCAGCTCTTCCCGAATGTCTTTCGGCAACGTCAGTTGTCCTCGTCGCCCGACCTTCGCAGTGATCATGGCAAAACGTTTTTTGACAGCCAGAACTAAATCTGACAGTCCTTTCCACAAATTCAGGATCGGATCGGTTCCTTCCCGACACGCCGCCGGTGACCGGCAACGGAGATAGAAGAAGACCTGCTGCCCGAATCAATGCAGTTGCCGCAAGGGACCTCAGCGCACCTCGAAGTAGCGGTCGTAGTGCCGGGCGCAGTTGGGATTGAACGCCGCTCCGCATGACAGGCACGTGTGCTCGGCGTCCAGGTACTGCTGAACGGTAAGCACCGCCTGACATTCCCCGCACAGGACCGCTGGTGTATGAAACCGATCCGCGGGCCATCGTCGCGCCTCGTGGTCCGTCGTTTCTTTGTGGCACGCAAAGCAGGGGTAGAACGCGTCGCAGCACGGGAAGCGGATCGCGATGATGTCGCTGGGGCCATGGTAGTGCGCACAGCGGGTCTCGGGACCCACCTCCGCCCCGCGGAGGGGCACGTCGAAGCGATCGTCGGCATTCGACGCGCGGGTGGTGCGCCGCGGTCCCCATTGGTTGGACTGAGCGTCGTCGTTCATCATCAAGGTGCGGAAGAACTATTCGTCTCGGAAGCCGGACGCCATGGCGTGCCGCTGCCGCCAGAGCAGCCCGCCCACGCCACGCGTCCAGAGCGGCACCGTCACGAGCCCGAGTGCGCCCAGTCCCGCGGCCACGAGCAACGTCGTCGACAGTCCCGCGCCCATGACGAGCCCAACCGGCAGGCCCATAATCGGCAACATCACGACGAAATGGTAGGTGGATACCCCCTGGTAGTTGAAGAATGTGCTCTGGTCGAGGTTCAAGGCGGTGCGGCTCCACGTTCCGAGGACAAGGAGCAGAGGGGCAGTGACCCCGACGTTGTAGAGGAAGAAGCTGCCGAGCGACGCAAGGAGCTGCGGACGAACTGCCGTGATGAACGGCACGATAAGCATCAGCGGGGCCATACACAGCCCCACGAACGTGACGAACTGCGCCTGCACCAGCGCCCGTGGCGCCACCGCCCGGGCGAGCAGTCCGTCGTAGTGGGCACCGTGCCAGGCGTAGCCGAACTGCGTGTAGGTCAGCCCCAGGAAGCCGCTCAGCAGGAAGCCAAAAAGCACAACGTTCATCGGAGGGATTTCTTCCCCAAGCAGCAACACAAGGAGAAGCGGCCCGATCACGAAGAGACTGGTGCCGAGCTTCTGGCGCGGGCGCTTGTTGCGCAGAATGAGCTTCAGGTCCAGCAGCGCCACCGACGCCACGCGGCTCCACCCGCGTCCTGCCCCGTGGAAGACGCCTGCGGACTGAACGCGGGACTGCTCCGTATCCCCCAGCACGCTGTAAAGCCGGTGCCGAAGCATCCGGTGGGCCGCCACGGCCAGGGTGCCGGTTGCCGCAAAAAGCGCGATCAGCGGAAGGATCCGCCCCGCTGCCAGCCCCTCAAAGCACCACGCCGAGGCCGACCGCAGCATACCGCCCCCCGTCCAGTTGCTGCCCGCCACCAGGACCGCGAGAAGTCCCGCCGCGCCGAGCACGAACCCGGCGTGTCGGTCCCACGCGGCCCGCAGGAGGCTGTTTAGGAACTGCGTCACGGCCACGAGCAGGAGCGCCCCGACGGCCCAAAGCGCCGCCCCCAGTGCCGACGCTTCGGGAACCACCGTGCTCCCCCAGAGCGCCGCGAGAACGAGGATCGGTATCAGATTCAGCAGACTGAGCGACGACAGCACCTGCAGGATGCGCCCCCCCCGCGCACGACGGATCGGAAGATTCAGGTAGGGCCGCACGTCGCTCCCTGCGGACCGCTGCAGGAAAAATCGGGCCGGCACGAGCCCCACCGCTCCGTACAGCAGGAATCCGTTGAGCAGTGGCAGCGGCTCTCGGCTCGGCGCCACCTCCGCCACGATGTCCGGAAAGAACCACCCGAGTGCAACAAAGAGCACGCCGAAGTATCCGGCGGCCAGCACGAGGAGCAGGGCCCCGATCAGGCTGCGGCCCCACGTTGGGGACCGGACTCGCTGTCGCCACTGGTGGCGAAGGGCGTCGAGAATCGTCATGCCGCTTCTTGATTGGTGTACCGAGAAATGCGCGAGGCCGGTCAGATCGGCTCATTCTCACGGAATCCCTGTAACATATCGTGCCGGTGACGACGAAGCTTTCGAGTCAACGGCTGCACGGTCCACACGAGCCCCAGGAGCGCGCCCGCACAGACCACTGCGACCACCGCCGTGACTTCCCACCACGCGTCCAGCAACAGGGCCCCGAGAAGAACTGCAATCAGCAAAAGGATCAGCGGCACAAATCGGAGTCCATGGAAGTTGGCGTTCATCGTAAAGGCGGAGGCGGCAGTATCGACCGGCTTCCGGAAATGTGGGCCGAGGTACACGAACCCTGGCACGATCACGCCGGCCCAGCAGAGAAGGATCGCACCCAGCAGAGCGGCGTGCGAGACCCTGAACCATGGGAGGACCCCAGCGAGCACCAAACTACCTGGCAGGAGCCCAGCCCATAGCACCGTGAGTTTTGCCCACACGATGTCGTCGGGCGCGTTCGGGCGAGCAAACAGTCCCTCGGCGTACCTGGCCCACACCCCAAACATCCAGGTCCCAAGTGCAAACGCAGGCCCACCGAGGCCAAAGAGCGCGATGCCGAAGAGATCGGCGGCCTCGATCGTCCCGTCCGACGACAGGAGCGCAAAGCCGTGGAAGTACACGACCATGGTGAACCCGAGTAGCACAAGGCCCCGCAGCCGCCGCGTCCGGACGACCTGCCGCAGCTCCAGCGCCACGAGTGGGCCCGCCGGCAGCGTCCGCTCGATCCACCGGTAGACCGACGCGGCCCTCGACCTCCAGCCGCGTCCGCATCACCCGCAGCAGTGCGGCGTGCGTGCTCCCCACGACCCCGACCGCCACGACCAGACCGACGCTCGGCCGGCCGAACACGAGGCGAGAGAGGCCGCGGAAGAGATCCGGACCTACCACCGCGTCGGCTACGAAACACAGCGTGATCCCGGCCAGCGCGCCCACAAAGCCCCACGGCCGCCGCCCCAGCAGCAGGTGCAAGAGGTTCGCCCCGTGGCTCGGAATCACTACTGTCACCAGGAGCGCCGTGGCGAGCCACGCCCCCGCCGCGCTTGGGGACCACGCCGTCGCGATCTCGGCCGCCCACACCGGCCCGACCAGCACCACGGCAAACACCGTGTGGAGCGACAGCAGCGACAGAACGACCTGTCCGTGGAGAAGCCCGCTCGGGGAGATCGGCAGCGACACGTACGGCGCCATGCGCTCCGACGGGGGCGACTGCAGAAGAAATCGGCTCACCGTCAGGGCGGGCACGAGGTACAGCATCCCGCCGTTGATCAGCCGCAGCGCATCGGCCTCCGGGTAGAGCTCCCGCAGCACATCGCCCGATACGTAGCTGCCCAACCCGAGCGGAAGCAGCAGGAACAGAAGGAGAGCAAGCAGCACGATCTGGCCAGCCACCGTGCCAGTGCCCCACGACGGATTGCGGAGCCAACTCGTGACGCGGTGTCGCAACAGGATCTGAAGTGCGCGCATGTCGGGAGGACACCATTCAGAAAAGTCGCCGAGCGTCGACGTCGCTACTCTACGCCTCCGCGTCGGCAGGCTCCGTCTCCTTCGGCCGGATCGCCTCGGCAAAGTAGGTCGTCAGGTCCTCAAGCGTGTCCGGGTCCGTCGGCTCGTCGCGCACGATCTCCCCGTCCTCCAGAATTGCAATCCGATCGCTCACGTCGGTGACGTGGCCGAGGTCGTGGCTGGAGACGAGCATCGTCGCGTCGCCCCGCCGCTTCTGCAGGATCTCCTTGAGCTGGAGCTGGGAGCGGGGGTCGAGGCTGGCGAACGGCTCGTCGAACACGAGCAGATCCGGCTCGGGCAGCAGCGCCGCCACGAGGCCCGCCTTGTTCTGGTTGCCGGTCGAGAGGTCGCGGATGTACTTGGTGGTCTCCCCGATCGGCTCATCGACGTAGAAGTCGTCGAACTCGGATAGGCGCTCGTTCACCGTCGCCTCGCTCAAATCGTAGGTCTGCCCCACGAAGTGCCAGTACTCGTCCGGCGTGAGGAAGTCGATCAGGAACGAGGGGCCGAGATAGGAGCCGGTGCGCGTCTTCCAGTCGAACGTGTCGGCCACGACGTCGCCGTCGAGCTGAACGCGGCCCTCGTCTGCCCGGATCAGGTCGAGGACGAGGCGGAGGAAGGTCGTCTTCCCCGCGCCGTTGTTGCCGACGAGGCCAAACGCCGTTCCCGGCTCAATCTCGAGGTCGGGGATGGAAAGCTCGAACTCGTCGTAGCGCTTGGTGAGGGCGTCGGTCGTAAGGCGCATTGGTGCAGGCGAAGTGATGAGAGAAAGAGCAGTCGCTTCCGAAGCAGTCGCTTATGAACGAGAGGCGCGGAAGCCGCGCAGCATTGCATGGCGATTATACTCGTAGAGCCAGGTAAGACCGCGAAGCCACAGTGGCATCGCGAGAAGTGAGAGCAGACCAAGTCCGGCAAATCCCCCGAACTGGAAGAGGAGACGATCGAACGAGAAGAGAAACAGGAAGGGCACGCCAAAAAGAGGAAATGTGATGGCCGTGCGCCCGCCCGAAAAATTCGTCTGGCTGAACGATCGCTCGTCAATTGTGAGCGCTTCACGGTTGAAGGTGGCACCAGCAATTATAGCAGGTACCAAAACTCCGGCGTTGTACAAGAAAAACGAGCTATGGACCACTAAGAGTGGGCTTTGCCGTGCCAGAAGAAACGGGAACGGAATGAAAAAACAAGCCAGTGTGCCTGCTTCCAGAAAAAGAAGCTTGCCCGCCACGCGAGCGTAGGAGGACACGGGACGGGCCATCGTTGCCTCGATACTGCCGCCCTCGTAGCTGAATAGATTCTGGCCGTGGAAGATAGCAGCGGCACCGGTCGCGAAGAGACCCGGGCCCAATGTTGCGTTAAACAACTGCGCGCCCGACATCGACCGCAGATCTGCAAGCTCGAATGGAATGAAGGCAAAGGCTGTGACCATGACCGGAAGAAGGGAGGTTGTAAACACCGACATTCGGGTCTGAGGATTGCGCCACACGAGCCGCACTTCCAGCACCGCCTCCCGCCAGGCCGGCCCGCGCCGAGCCAATCGGGAAAGCCACTCGTTCGACCCGCCCGACGCGGATCGGCGCTGGGAGCGATCCACGACCATCGCCCGTCGAAGGCACCGCACGTATCCGCCTGCAAGACCGACAAGACCGAGCACAGCCCCCGAAACAGGGAGAACCCGTCCCTGAACGGCCCCGCCGAAGAGCCACCCCGACACGTCCAGCAGCGAAACGAGTCCCGCCCCCACGTCGACGGCTTCAAGGGCCGCCCCGAGCACGACAACGATCCCCACCGCGACGAACGGACGCTCTGACACCGCCCGGCGCAGCATCGGCACCGCGTAGGTCACCGCCGCCAGGACGCCAGTGCTCACGAGCCCGAATCGCAGCGCAGGCCCCAGGGCCCCGCCTAGCGCCGCCTCCGCGCAGACCGTCACCACGAACGCCATCGGCACTGCATTCCACAGGCTGAGCAGAGCCAAGACGGTCGTCACACCGACAAGGGCGGACCGACGGAGGGGCAGCGGCAGGTAGGGCCGCAGGTCCGCCCCGACGCCCGACTCCACAAACACGCGCACCGCGGCGTAGGCGAGGGCAAACGGCAGGAGTCCCCGGCTCGCCACGAGCAGCGGGTCGGCCCCCGGCGCCACCTCCCGCACCAGGTCGTCGAACACAACCCCGAGCAGGACCAGCCCACCGCCGAGGTACAGGGCCAGGAACCCGCCCAGGAGGAGCGAGAGGGCCCGTCGTCCGAAGAAGGGCACGCGGCGGTAGGCCCGGAGACGCTGGCGGAGGAACGTCCAGAGGGACATTCGCGACAACGAAGATTTCAGAGGACCAATACACGCTAGGCTTACGGGGACCCACCGACAGTGATCGGCCCAGCGCCGCCCCAGCCTCTGGTCCTGCCGGAAACGTGTGCGACGGGCCGTTCGTAGAGCGTATAGCTGTTTTCAAAAGACTCCCGCCTTATGCCCCAACCCGTTACACAGGACTGGTCCCTCCGCTCCTGGCGCGAAAAAGAAGCCCTCCATCAGCCTACCTATCCCGACGAGACGGTCCTGGGGGAGAAGCTCGACCACGTGTCGGCCCTCCCCCCACTCGTCACGTCCTGGGAGGTCGAGAATCTGAAGGACGAGATCGCCCGGGCCGCGCAGGGCGACCGGTTCCTCCTGCAGGGCGGCGAGTGTGCCGAGTCGTTCGGCGACTGCCGAGCGGACGTCATCACGAGCCGGCTCAAGATTTTGATGCAGATGAGCCTCGTGCTCACCTACGGGCTCAACACGAGCGTCGTGCGGGTCGGACGCTTCGCCGGCCAGTACGCCAAGCCGCGCTCCTCGGACACCGAAACGCGCAACGGCACCACCCTGCCCAGCTACCGCGGCGACATCATCAACGGCCCCGAGTTTTCGGCAGAGACGCGCCGCCCAGACCCGGAGCGAATGGTGGAGGCCTACTCCAGCTCCTCGCTCACCCTCAACCTTGTGCGGGCCCTCGCCGAGGGCGGCTTTGCCGACCTCCGGCACCCGGAGTACTGGGACCTCGATTTCATGGAGCATTCGCCGCTGGCGGAGGAGTACCATGCCCTCGTCGATGCCATCGAGGACACGATCGATTTCGTGGAGGCGGTGACCGAGCAGAAGCTCGATTCGCTCGAAAGTGTTACGTTCTACACCAGCCACGAGGCGCTGCTGCTTCCCTACGAGGAGGCGCTCTCGCGCTCGGTCCCGCACAAGGACGGCATCTACAACCTGGGCACGCACCTGCCCTGGGTGGGCAAGCGTACCAACCAAATCGAGAACGCCCACGTCGAGTACGCGCGCGGCATCGAAAACCCAGTGGGCCTGAAGGTGGGGCCGGACATGACGCCCTCCAAGCTCCAGACGCTGGTGCGCACGCTCGACCCCGACGACGAGCCGGGCAAGCTTACGCTCATCTCACGCCTCGGGGCCGACGCCGTTGGGGACCGGCTGCCGGGCCTCATCGAGGCGGTGCAGGCCACGGGCCAGTCGGTCCTCTGGATCGCCGACCCGATGCACGGCAACACCGAGACGACCGACAACGGCACCAAGACGCGCCACTTCGATAACATCCTCGGCGAGCTGGAGCAGGCCCTCGACATTCACGCGGCCGAGGGCTCTCATCTCGGCGGCGTGCACTTTGAACTCACCGGCAAGAACGTGACCGAATGCATCGGCGGGGCGCGCGGACTGAGCGAGGCCGACCTTGGTCGCGCGTACGAGTCGCACGTCGACCCGCGGCTCAACTACGAACAGTCGCTGGAGATGGCCTTCTCCATCGTCCGCAAGTACCGGCAGCTACACGGGCAGCGTTGAAGGTTCAAACGTCCAACGCTGGAACGTTTCAACGCCGAACGCTACAGCGAGACGCGAAACTCCTCGTCCGCCTCGAAGGAGCGCACGAGCGCGGCGTAGAGCTGCACGCAGTGCTCGATATCGTTGGTATCCACCACCTCGACGGTCGAGTGCATATAGCGGAGCGGCACGGAGAGGAGCACGCTGGGCACGCCGCTGCGCGTCTTGAAGATGGAGTCGGTGTCGGTGCCGGTGCGGCGGCTGCTGGGCTCGTGCTGAAGGGGAACGTCCTCGGCCTCGGCCACCTCGATCGCGCGCTCCACGAGTTGCGGGTGGTTGGAGGTGCCGTGCGTCACGGTCGGTCCCTCCCCAATCTCGATGCTGCCGTGCTTTTTGCTGTTGATGCCGGGGGAGTCGGTGGCGTGGGTCACGTCGAACGCCACGGCGGCGTCTGGATCGAGGCGGTGGGCGATCATCTTGGCCCCGTGACCCCCAATCTCTTCCTGCACCGAGTTGGCCGCTTGCACGTCCCACGCCGGACGGTCGTCCGAGAGGCGCGCCACGGCCTGCGCAATGATGAAGCCGCCGAGCCGGTTGTCGATGGCGCGGGCGGTGATGCGCGAATCGGTGAGGGTCGTCGGGCCTACGTCGAACACCATGGGGTGTCCCACGCGGAGGCCACGCTCGCGAACCTCGTCCTCACTCGTTGCCCCAATATCGACGAACAGTTCGTGTACCTCGGGCACCGTTTCGTTCTTGGTGTCGCGGATGTGGAGGGCCGTATTGCCCACGACCCCGGTCACGGGCCCATCGTCGCCCAGGATGCGGACGCGCAGCCCCCGGGCGATGGCTCGGTCCGAGCCGCCGATGTGGTTGATGTAGAGAAAGCCGTCGTCGGTGATGTGGCGCACCATGAAGCCGATCTCGTCAACGTGCGCGTCGAGCATGACACGGGGCGCGTCCTCGGCCGTGCCCTCCAGGCCAGCCCACGCCGTGCCGTACGCGTCGGTCTCCACCTCATCGGCGCGGTCGCGCACGTACTCGGTCCACACGCGCTGCCCCGGCGTCTCGAAGCCGGTGGGACTCGGAGTATCGAGAAGGTTGAAGAAAAACGATTTCGCGTCGTCGGTCATGCAAGCAGGGAAGATTCATCGAAGAGAACGTGGGAGGGGCTTCAGCCTCAAGCAACGATCATCCTCATACGGTCCGAGCCGCCGCGGTATCCGGACCGAGATTCGAATTTTTCGGTCGTCCCGCCCGGATTTAGCTGAGACGGTCCGGCGCTTCGGGGACGAACCAAAACAGCCGGAGACTGCTATGTTATAGCTGATCTTGCCGCATACCCATTGCTTTCCTCCCTCCCTTCACCACAGATCTTCTGACCATGCCGAAGACGACGGAACGCACCTATCACATGCTCATCGTGGAGGACGACGCCGACATTCTGATGGGCCTCGAAGAATACTTTGAACTCGAGGACTACGAAGTGGAGACGGCGGAGGACGGCGAAGAGGCCCTCCGAAAGATGAAAGACATGGACAAGTGCGACGTCGTTCTCCTCGACGTGATGCTGCCTGAAAAGGACGGCTTCGAAGTGCTCGAAGAGTCCCAGGAGATGGGCTTCAGCGCCCCCGTCCTCATGATTACGGCCCGCGGCGAGCAGGAATCAAAGCTCAAAGGCTTCGGCCTCGGGGCGGACGACTACATTACCAAGCCGTTCAACGTCGAGGAGCTGGCAGCGCGGGTCAAGGCCATTCTGCAACGGACCATGCCGCCCGCCGAGGCGCCGATGGACATCTACGAGATCGGGGACGTGGAGATTAATTTTTCTACCCACGAGGCGTATCGGGACGGGGACGAGCTCAACTTCACGGCCCTGGAGTTCGACATTCTCCGGTACCTCATCCAGCACGAGGGTCGGACCGTCACGCGCAAGCAGCTCCTGCGGGACGTCTGGGGCATCGACGAGAACATCATCACCCGCACCATCGACCGCCACATGGCCTCGGTCCGCAAGAAGATTGAGCCGGACCCGTCCGATCCCACCTACATTGAGACCGTCTACGGCATCGGCTACCGCTTCGACGACGGGGAGTAGAGACGGCGGACAACCGACCGCGGTTCGCGGTCACTGATCCCCACCGAAGGTCCTCTATCGTTGATGATCGGCGCCCAGGCTGAGGACTGCGGCTGCGCCAAAAAACGATCCTACGCCTCCCCCCACGGTCCCGTGATGGCGAGCGTGAGGCCTTCGTGCTGGATGTTCATGAAGAGGGTGCTTCCGTCCGGCGAAAACACCGCCCCGGCCAGTTCCGAGTCGCCCATCGCGTTGCGGCCCAGCTTGTAGAACTGCCCCTCTGGCGTGATGCCCACGAGGGTGTCGGTCCCCGACCCGTCCTCGCACGCGATGACGTCGCCCCATGGGGCCACTGTCAGGTTGTCGGCGTTCTCCAGTACGGTCGTGTCGTTTGGCTCCACGAAGAGCTCCAGGCGGCCAGGCTTGTCGTCTTCGCGATCTGTGCCCTCGTAGGGACTCGGGACGTAGCGCCAGACCTGGCCCTTCGCGTTTTTCCCGCCGTTCGTGCAGGCCATGTAGACGGCATCCTCGCCGTACCACATGCCCTCTTCGCGGGCAAAACGGGCCGCCCCGTGCGCAAAGCCCCGTTTGCGGAGATCGTCGTCCGGCGTATCGACGTGATCGAGGTCCCTCCACTCCACCTCGAAGGCCGTGCCCGGCAGAATGTCCGGCCCGTCGCCCCAGTTTCGCGTGTCGAGGCTCTCCTGTTGTCGCACGCACAGGCACTGGAGGCGTCCGCCTTTCTGCAGGGCGCCCGGCTCCTCCGGCAGGTAGCGGTAGAGAAGCCCGTCGGAGCGGTCTTCGGAAAGGTAGGCAACCCCGCTATTCGGGTCGACGGCCACTGCCTCGTGGTTGAACCGACCCATGGCCTTGATCGGACGGGGCTCTGCGCGCTGGATGGACGCCGTGGCCGGAACCTCGAAAACGTAGCCGTGATCCTTTGCGAAGGTGTCGTCGGCCCGCTGGACGGTCTCCTCGCAGGTGAGCCAGCTGTTCCATGGGGTGGGCCCGCCCGCACAGTTGCGCAGGGTCCCCGCCAGGCTCACGAACTGGCGCCGCACGGCCTGCCGCTCGGTGTTGTAGACGACCGTCGTCGTGCCTCCGAGGCCGCCGTACGCCTTCTTCCCTGCGTCGTACCGGTCGGCGTCCGGCATCTGACCGATTGAGGCATTTCCCTCCGCCCGGAACGGCCCCTCTTTCACAGGAGCCCCTGCACTGATTTCGTGGTTGCGCACGAGCAGCGTGGTCTCCTCCGGACCCGGGAAGGTAGCCATGCCGTCCGGGCGGTGCGGCACGCGAAAGCCATCGTCCATCTCGTCCCCGTGCCGCGAAATGATCCGGTACGAGAAGCCCTCCGGCAGGTCGAACACGCCGTCGGGATCAGGCTGGAGCGGACCGAAGCCGACCCGATCAGACGAGCGTGCCTCCCGACCCGTCGAACAGCCGACAAACAGATGAAGTCCGGCAAATCCGACCGTGTACGCACCTGCTTGCTTCAAGAAGTGGCGACGGTCTTGCATGAACGATAGAGCACTGGTGCACTGTCAGACTTGGAAAAGGGGATTGCGTACCGCGTGTGTCGAGGCGTGAGGAGGCGTGAAAAGCGGGACTGGAGCCTACGCTTCACTCTTCACTCATCACGCTTTACGGCTCGTGAGGAAATGGAAAGATTGGACATCGGAAGAACGAAGCCCGACACCGCACCAAATGGGAAGCCAGTTCAGGCCGTCTCCTGCGATTCAGTCACTCGCCCGGCCCCTTCCAGCTTGTACCCGATGCCGTACACGCTCTGGATGGGCCAAGCGTCTTCCTCCTCCCCCTCCATCACGTCGCGCAGGGCATTTACGTGCCGGTCGATGGTGCGCGTCTCGACCTCGGTGGGCAGGTCCCATACGTCTCGGAGGATCTGCTCGCGGGTGGCCGTGCGGCCGCGACGACGGAGCAGGTACGCAAGCAACTTATACTCCAGGTCCGTGAGGTCCACCGGGGTTCCGTCCCGCGTCACCTCGTCGGTGTCGAGGTCGACCTGAAGTCCACCGACCTCGAAGACGCCACCCTCCTCGATTGCTTCGGCCTCGCGACGGAGCAGCACGTCGATTCGCGCCACCAGCTCTTCAGTCTCGAAGGGCTTCGTCAGGTAGTCATCGGCCCCCACCTGGAAGCCCCGCATCTTGTGCTCATGGTCCCCGAGGCCTGTGAGCATGAGCACCGGGGTGCGCACCCCATCGTCGCGGGCTTGCCGCAGCACCTCAAACCCACTGAGGTCCGGCAGCTTTGCATCCAGGACGATGAGGTCGTACCCGGGCAGCCGGGTGGCTTCTCGCAGGGCAGTCTCGCCATCTTCGGCCAGCGTCACCTCGTAGCCCTCGGATTCGAGGTAGAGGAGGAGGCTCGTGCTGAGTTCGCTGTCGTCTTCGACGACGAGGAGGGAGGGGCCTTCGGTGGAAGAGCCAGACATAAAAGGGTGGAGGAGATATAGATCAGTAAGGACTGCCCAGGGAGGATCTACGTTGTCGACCCTCCGATCGCTTCGCGGGGACCGTCGGTTTGTGTTATCCTTTCGCAACAAGAATCATGAAAATACCCGCGCGGCTCACAGCGCCTTCGTTCGCCGGGAGCCTCCTCTCTATCCCCTCGCAGGAGATCCGGGAAAGACGGGATGTTCTCCGGACCATGGGTCGGCCAGAGCTGAGTGGACGCCCGACCCACGTTGAGCACAGAGTCCCTCTCGTGGAGTTACCCGTGCATGACCGCGAGCGGCTTCAGCTGGGCGACCTTGCTGGCCAGCCGCGCCCCCGCCACGGTTTCCACGACGCCATCAATGTTTTCCTTGACCCTCACGCCGCGGGCGGATGGGGAGCCGTCGCCGGAGCGTACGCGGACGCCCTCCCCTTCCAGATCCTCATCGAGCGCGACCGGCTCGGCGTGATGATTGGCCTCGTGGCGGCTCATGGTGCGACCCGCTCCATGACACGCCGAGCCGAAGCTTTTCTGCATGCTCTCGCGCGTGGCCAGCATGACCCACGACGTCTCGCCCATGCTACCGGGCACGAGGACTGGTTGACCGAGGGCGCGGTACGGGAGCGAGATGCCCGGCGTGCCGGGCCCGAAGGCTCGCGCCGCTCCCTTCCGGTGCACGTAACATCGCATGTGCTTGCCGTCCACCTGGTGCATCTCCACCTGGCCCAGGTTGTGGGCCACGTCGTATACCGTCTTGAGGCGCTGGCCCGCCCCCTCCAGCAGGTCATCGAATACCTCTCGGACCCGGTGCGCCAGTACCTGCCGGTTCGCGTAGGCGTAGTTGGCGGCCGCCCGCATGGCGCCCATGTAGTCCTCGGCCTCCCCCGAGTCGAGCGGCACCGACACAAGATTCGGGTCCGGCGGCGCAACGTCGTAGGAGGGCGCCACCTCCTGGAACCGATCGATGTAGTCCGCACAGATCTGGCGCCCGTAGCCCCGGGACCCACAGTGGATTTGGGCGACGAGGGTGCCTTCCTTCAGGCCCATCGTCACGGCCGCGGCGCGGTTGAAGACCTCCTCGACGGCGTGAATCTCGATGAAGTGCTCGCCGCCCCCGAGCGTCCCGAGTTGACTGGCCCCCAGCGACCGTGCGGCCTGACTCACCTTGCTCGGGTTCGCCTCGTTGAGCCGCCCGCCCTCCTCGGCGCGCACGAGGTCGTCCTGCTGCGCCATGTCCTTGCGCAGGGCCCACTGCGCCCCGGACTGGGCCACGTGGTCAACCTCGCTCTTATTGAGAGAAATGGATCCCTCCGCGTCTGCGCCGCTCGGAATGTGGGCCGTCAGGGCATCGGCGAGGGCGTCGAAGCTGCCCTCGGCCTCCTCGACCTTGATGTCCGACCCCAGAAGCCGAACGCCGGCATTGACATCGTGCCCAATGGCGCCCGGTGCAATGGTGCCCACCGGCCACTTCGACACGGCCACGATGCCGACCGGTGCCCCTTGCCCGCTGTAGACATCCGGCATCACGACGAGGTGCCCGACCAGGCCGGAGAGCATCGACGTGCGGATGGCCTGCTCGATCGCTTCCCGCTCGAGAATTTCGTCGATGAGTTCTCCGCTCGCGAGAATGCGCACGGGCACCCGCATCGCCTCCCGGAACGACTCGGGAACTTCCCAGGTGAAGTCGTCGATCCGCGTCAGGTCCGTGCGTTCCATACGCTAAAGACTCGCGAACGCGTGAGGGCGAGCATCTGCCCCGACGTCGCGTCTGGTTGTTTTTGAAAACGAGTTAGGAGAATTGAACCCCCCTCGGAATTTCAGTGTTCCACCTATCGTCTCAAACCTATGCACGTCTCCGTCGCCGGCTCCACGACAACGAAGACCGTCCGGCAAGTCCTCCCTAAGAAGCTGTTTTGATTTTGAGTCGGTTCGCGAGAGCGGGCACCGATGAGCCGAAAATCGGCCCATAGGCGAGGGCTGTACGCGACAGCTGTCGGTACCGCCCGAGACCGGGGGCGATTTGCAGGCCATCGCTGCCGCTCGCAGCCCCCGAGGCATGAATTAAAACAGCTTCTAACTCTTCCCGGGTCCCCAATTCGGACTACGCGGGCGCCTCGGCGGCCTGCGCCGCCCCCTCGGACTGGGCGCTTCCCACCTCGCGGATCCACCCGCCCCCGAGCACGTCGTCGTCCTCGTAGAGCACGAGGCTCTGGCCGGGCGTAATGGCGCGGCGGGGCTCCGAAAACGCCACCTTTAGGGTGTCGTCGTCGGGCTGCCACGCCAGGCACCCCGCCCCATCGTCGTTGTAGCGGATGGTGCCCCAGACGGGCCGCTCTTCCTCAATCTCCGGATACTTCACGAGGTTGATCTCGTGGGCGGTCAGCGTCTGCTCCATGAGCTCCTCCTTCGGCCCCACGGTGATCGTGTTCGTCTCGGGGTCGATGTCGGTGACGTACACGCGCTCCCCGAGCGCCAGCCCCAGGCCACGGCGCTGACCGATGGTGTAGAAGGGGTACCCGTCGTGCTCGCCAACGACCGTGCCGTCGCTGAGAACAAACGTGCCGCCGCTTACCTCCTCCTCCAGCCCGTCGACCCGGTCCCTGAGGAACCGTCCGTAGTCGTTGTCCGGGATAAAGCAGATCTCGTAGGAGTCGGGCTTGTCGGCCACGCTGAGGCCAAAGTCGGCGGCCATCTCGCGGATTTCGGGCTTCTCATACTCGCCAAGCGGAAAGATGGACCGGGCCAAGTGCTCCTGCGGAAGGCCCCAGAGCGCGTAGCTCTGGTCCTTGTTGCGGTCCTTGCCGCGGCTCAGGACGTACCGATCGATGGCCTCCTCGTAGCGGACGTTGGCGTAATGGCCGGTGGCGATGTACTCGCAGTCCAGGTCGTCGGCCCGCTCCAGCAGGGCGGCCCACTTGATGTGCGTGTTGCAAAGCACGCAGGGATTGGGCGTGCGGCCCGAGAGGTAGTCGCTAGTGAACCGTTCGATCACCCAGTCGCCAAACTCTTCTCGGAGGTCGACGACAAAGTGGGGAAAACCGTGCTTGGTGGCCACGACCCGCGCATCATTCATCGACTCGATGGAGCAGCACCCCACCTCTTTGCCGTCGCGGCCGCCGCTGGTGGAGTAGTCCCACGTCTTCATGGTGAGGCCCACGACGTCGTATCCGCGCTCCTTCAGCAGCACGGCGGTCACGGAGGAGTCGACCCCGCCGCTCATGGCGACCAGCACGCGTCCCTTCTTGCTCATGGGTACAAATCCACGCCCGAATTCAGCAAACTGCTAAAGAAATACCTCAAGAGAGGAGTGTTGAACCTTCGCTTACAACAGGGGGTTCCACCACCATTTATCTGTGTGCTCCGAAGGACTGGAATTTGAAAGCGTTCCACACGAGCAGTCTGTCACACGCTTCAGGTTAGAACTGGAGGTGGATCCCGAGTCCGACCTGGTCGAAGCTGGGGTGAGCTTGAGGGACAATCCGGACGCGAACATCGCGCGTCTCGTTGTATTGGCGCACCGAGAGCGGGGCTGTAGCGATGTCGTAGAGAGCACTAGCCGCCACCACAATGCCAGCCCCCACAAGGACATTCCTCGAAATGCGACTTGCCCGAGAGGACTCGTGGGACTCCGACGCGAACGGAAAGAGAAACAGCGCCCACGTATTCAGGAGGGCGTCAATGGCTATGATCATCGACGCACCGACTCCCACAAGCACTGCGCCTCCCCGGATGCCCATTCCAATTCCAGCTTGTCTCCGATCATTCGCATAGTAGTGTCCGGCAGCCGGCCCCGCAATAAGCCCCCCCATGACAAGTGCTCCCCCAACTTGAACGGCGGCCCCACGGAGGAAAACGGCCGGGCCTTGGGATTCCCAGTTGACCGCCGCGTAGGTAAGCGCGCTTCCCCCCGCCACTGGGCCTACAGTTCCCGCCAGTGAATATAGGGTACCGCGGACGAGGCTTTTACTGGATGTATCTGGTTGCTGAGCATCCGCTGGCCGTGCTAGAATCATGAAGAGAAGCAACAGCGGAAGAAGGCGAGACATGTCGGTCGTGATCGTGTGGTCAAAATGAACGCGTAGTACCAAATGCGGGAAGCCATTGTGCACGTCTTCACGTCAGTAATAAACGAAGCAGCGACAGGAGCTGACCCTGTTTCAATGCTGGTCGATCCTATGCATGATTTCGTGGACGGGGGCTTATGTCTTCATGGTTCCTGTATATTCATACGATGTTCGCGTGTCTTCAGACAATATTTGCTTGTGCCACATCCCGGGAAGATGAATCTTAAGGTTGCTGCTTCTTCCTCCGCGAGCCTCCGCACGCCCCATGTCCACGTCGACCTCTACATCCCGCAATACTGTGACGACCCCACTGGCCCCGGCCGCCATCGGCCCGTACAGCCAGGGCATTCTCGCCGACGATCGGCTGTACGTGTCCGGTCAAATCGCAATCGACCCGGACACCGGCAGCATGATTGACGGGGCGATTGAGGAAGAGACCGAGCGCGTGCTTGACAACATCGGCGCGATTCTGAAGGCCGCGAGCATGACCTTCGAGGACGTCGTGCGCTGTGAGGTCTTTATGACCGACGTGAACGACTACGCCCAGATCAATGAGGTGTATGCGCGGTACTTCAACGAGAAGCCGCCAGCCCGGAAGGCCGTTCAGGTAGACGCACTCCCCCGCAACGCGCGGGTCGAAATCTCCTGTGTCGCCGTCCGGTAACCGGCACCGAAGAGGGTGCGTCTCGGCTCATACCCCCTCCAGCTCGAGCCGGTAGTAGACCACGGCCCGCACCCTCCCTCCGGAGGAGGGAATGTCGCTCGGGTCCTCCACATCGAACTGAGCGAACACGCGCTTCTGCCCGCTCTTCACAGCGCCCGTTACGGTTCTTGAGGTGTTGTCGCGGGCAGGGGTCTCGGCCTCCGGATCGTCAAACTCGACCCTTGCGATGACGGGGCCACTTGCGTCCGTCCCCAGATAGAGGTCGGCCCCCGAGAGCGTGCCCGTCGACAGTCGCTCAACCCGTGCGCTGTCGACCTGCGCGGACACCACATCGCTACGGCTGAATCCATTGTCGGCGAGAATGGCGTCCAGGTCGTCCGACTGGATGCTGGAGACCACCTCGACCTGCCCCCCCTCCGTGACGTCGTCCTCGGTGTACTCGAACCGGTGCCGGACGGTTGGCGGACTCGTGGAGTTCGCACTCAGGATGGCGGTATTGCCCGCCGACGCGAGGTCGCAGCTGGTCAGCACGAGTCCTGCGGCGAGCAGTCCAAACGCGACCGACGCCCGGATCAAAGACGTGGCAAATGAGGTCATGGGAGACAGTCTATTGAGCATGCAAAGCGGCGACGATCAGGGATCTTGACCTTCATGGCAGACGAGCAGAGGTGGACAGTCCTCACCGAAGGTCGAGGTTCTTCTTGGTCTCGAGGCAGGCGACACTGAGAGATGAGAGCTCGTAGACTGGTGTGCAATAGCGCTGCGCTCCGTTGTTCGCAGATAAACTGGCTCTGTCGACGCCGGAGATCTCAGCAGACATTGGTCCTTCAAATCGTCCCTATTCACTCGAGACGAGTCCTTTGTCGTAGTCCTTCTTGTATTTCCGGACGGCTCGGAATATTCCGCTCGCCAGATAGGTCTGGCCGCGATCGCTGTTCAGGTATCGGGCCTCCTGGGCATTGGTGAGGTATCCGAGTTCTACGAGAACGGACGGCATCGAGGCGCTCCACAGAACGTAAAATCCGGCTTGGTGCACCCCCCGACTGCGCCGCTCTACACGGTTTTTGAACTGTTTCTGTACGAGCGAGGCAAATTCCTCACTGAACTGCATACTGGCGCTCAGGAAGAGCTCACCCTTTACGAATGCCTCCGCGTCGTACTCGTCGTACCGGTCCGGGTTTTCCTCATACTCTCGGACGACGCTGTTTTCTCGCTTCATAACCTTACGGGCCGCGTCGGTCTTGGAGCGGCCTAGGAAGTAGGTCTCGGTTCCCTTTGCGGCCGCAGACCGGGCGGCATTGACGTGGACGGAGATGAAAAGATCGCCCCCCTTCCGATTGGCGAAGTGGCCCCGTTCCTCCAGGGCAATGAACCGGTCGTCGGTGCGGGTGTAGACCACCTCGATGTCGAGGCGATTCTCGATGTAGTCGCCCAGCTTGTGCGCCACGTCCAGCACGATGTCCTTCTCATACAGGCCGTGGGCCACCGCGCCCGGGTCCTTGCCTCCGTGTCCGGGATCAATGACCACCGTATCCAATCGCGAGCGCTTGCGCGAGACGCTGGCCAGCGGATCCCGCTCCTTCGACTCGCCTGCGCCCGTGCCCGACTCTGTCGTTGTTGTCGTGGACGTGTTCGACGTCTCCGTGGTCGTGGAGGCCTTGGAGTCGTTGGGGGACGTGCTGGCAACGGGGGATTTTCCCTCGTACGCGAGATTGAGCAGAAGGTCGTCGGAGGCCCCGTCGCGGTACGCCGTGGCCGACACGGAGTGGTTCTCATCGAGGTCGATCCGGAGAATCAGATGCCCGTTCTGCTGCGTCGTTGTGTAGCGCTCAACGGGTCCTCCCGGCGTACGGGCCTCGTACTCCTCGTGGAGCGCGGTATTGTAAAGCACCCACTTCAGGGTGTGCTCGTTGATCGACCGCAGCAGGTACGCCTCCGGACGACCCGTCGTCCGAACGCGCATCACGTACCCCTGCCCATCGGACCGGGGCGAGAAGGCCACGTCGGTTACGAGCGGGTCGGCCTGGGCCGGTCCCGCCGCGAGAAGCAGCACCCCCACCAGCCCCCACGAGAGGCACTGCCGGTGTGTCCTCGCAGTCTCCCAATGCCTAGTGAGACGGGCAATTGCGGCCCCAAACCAGTTCATGAGCTGAGAACCACCTGAAGGAAAATCCACGCCGACGCCGGCTGTCGTCTCCGGTGTTATTCAAGATGCAACGCAACTCACTTAAAGTAAAGGATGAGGTTTCGACGGGGCCTGGAGACTGAACGCCTGAGATACGGGTGCGTCGGCAGAGGGCCGGACGAAACGAAATCGATTGAGAGCCGGCTTGCAGGCCTACTGTCCTCGGGTAGAGTCGATGAGCCGTCGGAGGTGCCGGTCGATCATGCGGTCCCGCATCTGCGCCCGCTTCTGAAGGTTCTGCTGCAGCTCCCGAATCTGCTGCTGAAGGCGTTCGATCTCTCGGCGCCGGTTCTCCTGTTTGAGCTCAAAAATGTCTTCGAGCATGGCGCGGAGCGTATCGATCTTGGCCTGGCGCTCCACCCCGTCCGGCAGCAGTCGGATGGCGCGAGCAAGATCTTGGGCACTCTGCTCCATTCGGCGCTCGCGTTGGAGACGTTCGTAGAGCTCGCGGCTCGACCGCTGTACGGCGTTCAGGTACTGCCGATGGCCCGCCTCAGAGTGAGACGAGGCCTCTCTATTCACTGCGCCCCGCGCACGGGACTGCGCTTTTCCTCCCCCGAGAACAACCGACGCCCGCTGCTTCCGGACCTCCTCTTCGGTCACCGGGGTCAACCCATCCTCGACGGCAAACAGGCGTCCGTTGAGCTCGATGACCGGGCGCTGGATCCCCAAGAAGCGATAGCGTGTGTTGATGCCCTGAAGGTTCAGGCTGTCCGGCAGCTGGTCCTCGGAAAGAGGCGTCCCATCGACGTAGACTGTGCCGTTGCGGATGTTCAGGGTATGGGTTTGCTGTGCCGACGCTGCCGGTCCGAGCAGCCCCCACAGAAAAACGCCGAGGACAACGCCCAGCGCGAGACGAGGCAAAGACTCCGAACAGCGCAGAGACATCATCGGCGGTGTGGCGAGGTGAAAAGCGGAGGGCGGACGGTGCGCGATCATGGGGAGACGAACAGGGCATCAGGGCCGGGTCCGGTCGACTCGCTGAAGGGTGCCCCACGTGTCCGGCGTGCTTTGGGTCTGCAGCCGCTCGATACGACGGTGGATGCGCACGAGCTCCTCGCGTTCGTTCCACGCCGGCACCGCCTCGGTCGCGGCGTCGCGGGTCTGGGCGTTGGGCGGGGCCGCTTGCTGGGCCGTTTCGGACGATACTGCGGCCGACTCGTCGGACGCGCCGGGCAGCTCCCACCACGCAAGACCAGCTAGGAGAACCAGCGCAAGACCGGCGCTGGCGGCTTGCAGGCGATGAGTCCACGTCCGGCGAGGGGAGCGAGGCGGGCGGTCGTCGTCTGCGTGAGACGGAACAGACGAGTCCTGCGTCGCTGCTTGGGCCGTCTCCACGACCCGGTCCACGACGGCGGCATCGGGGCCGGGCGACGGGCGATCATCCAGACGCTTCTTCGTCTCCCGCAGGCGCTCGTACTCGCGGTACAGGTCCCCGTCTTCGGAAAGCCGATGTGCAACCGCTGCATCGTTGGCGTCTTCGCCGTAGAGGTACCGAATGAGGCGTAACCGGTCGTCCATGGAGGGAGAAATCGGTTTTGTGAAACGAGGCAGACCGCGCAGGAGGGACGACGGTCAGGCATCGAGCGTGCCGACGAGAGCGGTCTCGTTGGCGGCCTCCATCATCTTACGCAGGTTCTTGAGGGCGTACCGCATGCGGCCGAGCGCCGTGTTGATGGAGACGTCCTGAAGTTCGGCAATCTCCCGAAAGGTAAGATCCGTCTCTTGACGCAGGAGCAGGACCTCTTTCTGTTCGGGCGCGAGCTGCTCGATGTGCTCGTCGAGCCATTCCCGCTGCTCAGCGCGGTGGAGTTGCTCGTCGGCATACGGGGAGTCGTCTTCGAGCGTGTCCCAGAAGGAGCGCCCGTCGTCCTCGTCCTGCGGCACGTCCGTCCACTTCTTTTGCCGTCGGGTATGATCAATCGCCGCATTGCGCGCGATGCTCATGACCCAGCTCAGCCACTGCCCTTGCGGATCGTAGGAGCCGCGCTGGCCCTGCATGGCCTTGATAACGCGCTCGAAGGTCTCCTGGAAGAGGTCATTGGCGACCGCCCGGTCCTTGACCATGCCCATGAGATAGCCAAAGATGCGGTCCTGGTGCCGCTCCACGAGCCGCCGAAAGGCCTGCTCGTCGTCCTCCTCCAGGTACGCCGTCACCAGTTCTTCGTCGGAAGGCTGCATGCGGAATCCCAATCATTGGCAGGGCCGGGAGGCGGGGGCATAGCATACGTCCGAACGAGCGTCCCAGCGCGATTATTGTGTGCCCCGTCCGCTCATCAATCTCTCACCACAAGGACCGTTCCGGCGCCGCGCCCCTA
>PXTN01000059.1 GCA_003022565.1 Bacteroidetes bacterium QS_3_64_15
CCCTTGTGCATCACCAGAATCGTGTCGGCGTCCTGGATCGTGGAGAGGCGGTGTGCGATGGCGAGCGTCGTGCGTCCCTCCGTAACTCGCTCCAGGGCGTTCTGAATGAGGGCCTCCGTTTCCGTGTCGACGCTGGAGGTAGCCTCGTCGAGCACCATCACGTCCGGGTCATAGATGAGGGCGCGCACGAACGCCAGGAGCTGTCGCTGGCCCCGCGAGAGCGACGAGCCGCGCTCCTTCACGTCCTGGTCGTATCCCTCCGGCAGCCGCTCAACGAGCCGGTCGGCCTGGACTGTCTCGGCGGCCCGTTGCATCAGGTCCTCGTCCACACCTGGGTCGTCGAGTGTCAGGTTGCGCCGCACCGAGCCGCTGAAGAGGAACACGTCCTGCGGAATGAGGCCGACGTGCCGGCGCAGGTCCTTCAGCCGCAGGTCGCGGATGTCGTGCCCGTCCACGAGAATGCGGCCCTTCTGAATCTCGTAGAAGCGGAGCAGCACGTTCATGACGGTCGACTTGCCGGCTCCCGTCGCTCCTACCAGCGCCGCCGTCTCGCCAGGCTCCACCGTGAACGACACGTCCTTGAGCACCCAGTCGGGAGTGCCCTCGTTGTCTTCCTCGTAGGCAAACCAGACATTTTCGAACTCGATGGTGCCCTCCACCGTGTCGAGCTCCACCGGCGCCGCGGGCTCGTCGAGGCTCTCGTCGGTGTCGAGCAGGCTGAAGACGCGCTCCGCCCCGGCCATCGCCCGCTGGAGGGTGTCGTACTGGTTCGAGAGGTCGCGGATGGGCCGGAAGAACTGCCGTGCGTACTGGATAAACGCCACGAGGACGCCGAGCGTAAGGGCCGAGCCGCCGAGGGCACGGAAGCCCCCAAACCACAGCACGGCCGCCAGGGCCACGTTCGAGATGAACTCGATCGACGGCCAAAAGACCGCGTAGTAAAAGATCGTATGGAGGTGCGCGGCCCGATGGTCGTCGTTAATGCCCTCGAACCGCTCGCTTTCCTCCTCCTCCCGCCCGAAGAGCTGGACGATGTGCATGCCCGTCACGTGCTCCTGGATGAAGGCGTTGATCCGGGCCATTTGCTTGCGCGTCTCGCGATACTGCTCCCGCACGTTCTGCCGGAACCAGAACGTCACCCACACCATCAGCGGCATCACCAGCAGCGTCACCACCGCGAGCATCCAGTTGAGGGTGAACATGAAGTAAGCGATAAAGAAGAGCTTGAAGAGGTCCCCCAGTGCCGAGACGAGCCCCGAGGACAGGGCATCGCTGAGGGCCTCCACGTCGCTCGTGGTGCGGGTGATGACGCGGCCCACGGGCGTCCGGTCGAAGTACGAGAGGGGCTGGTTCTCGACGTGGCGGAAGAGGGTGGTGCGCAGGTCGTAGATGGCCTGCTGCCCGATCCACTGCGTGAGGTAGTTTTCGCCGAAGGAAAGCAGCCCCTCCCCCACCAGCGCGAGCATCAGGAACAGGATGATGCGCTGTAGTCCCTCCAGGTCGCCCACGACAATGTAATTGTCGATCCCCTTCTGCACCAGCCAGGGGCGCAGCGGCCCGAGCACCGATGCCCCGAGCGTGATGGCCAGCGCCAGGACGATGTACCACGTGTAGGGCTTCAGGTAGCGGCCCATCCGACGGAGGAGACGCCCGTCGAATGTGTTAACCTCCTTAACGGTGTCTTCCAGCTCAAAATGGTCGTCGGACGCGTCGTCAGCCAAGTGTAGGGAGGTGGGTAGATGGAAAAGAGAAGTGCACCAAGTATCGCCAACTCAGAGTCTGCGCGGAGTGTTGCGCCCTCCGAAACAGCGGGGTGAGATTGGTCGCCGGAGTTTCACGTTTCGTCTGTTCCGCCCACCGAAGAAGCGTCCGACCTTGCTCGTTGTCGGCTTGGATGGTGCTGATCTTCTGCCCATCGCCCCGGATTCTGAGCGATGTATTCACGGCAGGCCTGCCATTCCCGTTCATTCCGAAGGATGCGGTCGTGATACCGTGATTGCCAGACCGAGGCACCCGGTGTGTCTCGACGTTCATTGATGCGGGTCGTCACCGCTCCTTTGAACCCAGCGATCATCGAGCCCAGGGACTTGGCTTGGCGTTGAGGTCGGCCTTCTTTCCACCGAGGATGCTCCGATTGTTTTTGTAGGGCCGCATCGCCATGCGGCCCTACATCGAGGTTATACCCGCGTGGCGACACGTCGTCCACGTCCGGCGGAACGAGGCAGACGATTCCGTGCAAATGGTTGGGCATGACGACGAAGGCATCCAACACCACCTCATCGCGCATTGCCTCGGACCGCTCCCACTCCGCCACCGCGATGCGCCCATGCGTGTTGAGCGCCATGCGCCCGCGCCGGATCATGCCAAAAAAACACCGGCGATCGTGGGCGCAGATCGTCACGAAATACGCAGCGAAGGACCGGTAATCGAAGGCGGCGTGACGGGGGTTCGTGCGCTCAGGCATCTGGGTGCGTGCACGTGTAGGGGGAAGGCGTCATCTGGAAGACACATTGCCGCCGGTCTGCATAACGTTGGATGCTCTTCCGTAGGACGCATGGCGATGCGTCCCTACCCTCGACCCCGTCCGCTGGGCGTCAGGTCGGTGCGGCGTCCATTCCGGTAGAGAACCACGCTGTCGACTGCGGGAAGGGCTCGGGCGGTCTCTTCAATTTGAATGCGCCCACGCGGATGGTCGCAGGCGCCCCGGAGGCCGGTGAGCGTTCCGTGCAGGTACACCCTCGCGACACCGTCGTCCACAGAGGCGGAGTCGAGCGACAGCGTGTCGTTGGTCCGGGCGAGAAAGTGACGGGAGCCCCTCACAGAGTCCGCGTCGATTGAAAAAAGCGTTCGGAGGGCCGCTTCGAGGCGAACAGATGCAGCGCGCCTCCCGCGCGAGGACGCAGAGAGACCGTCAGCGAAAACCCGTCCGTCAACGCAGGCGGCTCGTTGTTCGGACCGGCGTAGAGGACGCGGAGAAGACGACGGTCGCGATACGCGGTCGTATCTACCTCTGACCCGCTCGGGGATTTGATGCGGAATCGGACACCGCGTACCACCGGAGAGACGGCAGAATCCCACGCCTCTACCGCTCCCACGACATTTTCCACGTCCTGAGTCTCTACCTTTCCCGCGAGCGGGAGACGATTCCCTACCATCCAGTACGCCGCTACGCCGAGAAGGAGAACCGCCGAGGCGACTGCAAGAATGCGTTTCATGTACGAGGGTCTACCGAGTCGTGCAAAGTTCCTGACGATTACCCCGACAGACGTGGCGTCACCGAGTGGTGCTTCGCGAATCGGAAGAGTGGGGGAATAAGAGCGTGGGAGAACATGTCCCGAACGCCATCGGGAAGGAAGAGAAAAACGTGGACACTACGAAGGCACATCTCCTCGCTCACACGCCCATACTCCAATACGCACCTGGAGCGTCATAGACAAAAACGATCCCGGTCACATGCTCGCCGGTTCCTCACCCCAGAAACGGTTCAGGCTCCTTGTCTCGGGGATCGAGTTCGTAGCGCCGGAGTTCCTCAGCGATCTCCGCCTCTGGAAATACGGACTGCGCTTCTCGCACCAGCGGCGTCGGATTGGGATAGCGCGCGCTCAGATGGCCCAGGAGGAGGCCCTCCGCCCCGGTGTCTCGTGCCACCGTCGCTGCCTGTCGCGCCGTCGAGTGGCCAGTCTTGTCGGCCCGAGCCGCATGCTCGTCGGCGAAGGTGGCATCGTGGTAGAGCAGATCCGCGTCGTCTGCGAGGGCGCGCCCTCCGTCGCAGGGCCGCGTGTCGGTGACGTAGGCCGCCGTGATGCCGGGCCGCGGCGGGCCCATCACCTGATCGGGCTGTACCGTCGTTCCGTCGGGCACCGTCACCGGGGTTCCGTCCTGCAGGTGCCCGAACGCGGGGCCCTCCGGCACGCCCAGCGCCCGGGCCCGCTCCGGATCGAACCGCCCGGGCCGCGTCCGCTCCGCCAGCCGAAACCCCATCGCAAACCCGCGGTGGTCCAGCGGACGCGCCTCCACGGTCAGCTCCTCCGTCTCGTAGACGACCGCGCGCGTGAGCCCCTCGTCGATCTCCGTGATGCGCAGCGGAAACGGCAGGGCGTCCGGCGCGTCGCCCGGGGTGGCGTCGAGCATCGCCCGGCCGCCCGAGGGCACCACGAGGGTCACCGGATCGGCCCGCTGCTGCAGCGCCAGGGTCGACAGGAGGCCGGGCAGGCCGTAACAGTGATCGCCGTGCAGGTGCGTTACAAAAATGGCGTCCACCCGCACCCGAGGGAGATCGGCCTCCATCAATCGATACTGCGTCCCCTCCCCACAGTCGAAGAGCAGCACCCGCCCCTTCCGCTCGACGGCCAGTGCCGACAGGTGCCGGGCCTCCGTCGGCAGCGCCGAGGCCGTGCCGAGGGGGATAACGTCGGTAGTCATTGGGCGTTACACGTTAGAACGTTCAACGTTGAACGTTTCAACCTTCAACGCTAGAACGCCTGGATCTCCTCCTCTAGCAACTGCTTCTCGTAGAGATCCGCGTAGAGCCCCTCTTCATCGACCAGCTCGCCGTGCGTGCCGCGCTGCACGACCCGGCCCCGCTCCATCACCAGAATCAGATCCGCCTCTTGCACGGCACTCAGGCGGTGACTCACGATCACAAGCGTGTGGCGCCCCTGCCGCGCCCGCAGCGAGCGCAGGATGTTGCGCTCCGTGGCCGTGTCGACCGCCGAGAGCGCATCGTCAAAAATGAGCACGCGCGGGTCCCGGATCAGGGCGCGGGCGATCGAGGTGCGCTGCTTCTGCCCGCCCGACAGCGTGATGCCCCGCTCCCCCACGTGCGTGTCGAAGCCGTCCGGGAAGTTCCTCACGTTCTCGATGAGGTCCGCCTCCGCCGCGGCCCGTCGGATCTCGTCCTGGTCGGCGTCGAGGTCGCCGAAGGCGATGTTGTTGGCCACCGTATCGCTAAAGAGAAACACGTCCTGCGGCACGTAGCCCATGTTCTCGCGCAGCGTCTCCAGCGGAATGCTCTGGAGGTCGTGCCCGTCAATCTGAACCGTGCCGGCGTCCGGCTCCAGGAGGCGCGGGATCATGCGGACGAGCGTGCTCTTGCCCGAGCCGGTGCGGCCCACGACGGCGAGGGTGCGATCGACCGGGAGGTCGAAGCTCACGCCCCGCAGGGCCGGCTCGTCTTCGTCCTCGTACCGGTACCACACGTCGCGGAAGGTGATGTGCCCCTTGATGGCCTGAATCGACGGGTCCGTCTGCGGCCCATCGTCGATGCCCGGGGTCCGATTCATAATCGTCCGCAGTCGCAGGACCGACGCCGAGGCGCGCTGGATCATGGTAATGACGAATCCGAGCGAGGCCACCGGCCACGTCATCATGTTGATGTAGATGATGTACTCGGCGATATTCCCAATCGTAATGGCCCCCTCCGCCACGAGCCGCCCCCCCATCCAGACCACGATCACCGTGGAGACCCCCACGAGCAGCAAAAAGGACGGCCGCCACGCCGACTCTACGAGGGCGAGATTGAGGTTGCGCGCCCGGTACTCCTTGCTTTCCTCGTCGAAGGCCTCCGCCTCGGCCTCTTCCCGCGTGTAGGCCTTCAGCACCCGGATGCCCGAGAGGGCCTCCTGCACGCGACTCGTGAGCGTGGAGTACTGCTGCTGGAGCCGGTCGCTGCGGTGATGCACCATGCGCGCCATGAAGAAGACCGCAATGGCCAGCAGGGGCAGCGGCGTGAGCGCATAGAGCGTAAGGGTGGGGGAGATGATGAACATGGCGGTGGCGGCCACCAACACCATTACGAGCGACCGCGTGACGTACATGATGGCCGGCCCAATGTAGCGCCGCACCTTCTCGATGTCGTCGGTGGCCCGCGTGATGACGTCGCCCGTGGAGTACTCCTGGTAGAACGTTGCCGAGAGCTGCTGCAGGTGGTCGTACAAGTCATTCCGCAGGTCGTACTCGATGTGCCGGGACGCCACCACCACCGTCTGCCGCATCAGGAACATGAACAGCCCGCTCGTCCCCGACAGGGCAATGATGACGAGCGCAAACAACAGCAGGGCGACGAAGAAGTAGGCGTAAAACTCCGCCTGAGCAGGCGTTCCCTCGTACAGGGTGTAGAGCCGCACGAAGCGGGGAATGCTGTCCACGGCCTGCCGCACCACCATGGGAACGGTAATCTGGAACCCAGCCGAGATCATGGTGAAGAGAAGCCCCGGGACGAACAGGTACTTGTATCGCCAGAAGAAGTGGTTGAGGCGAGAAAGGGGACCCATCGCGGGAGGGAACAGTGAACGAAAAGTAGTATCGCATCAACGGAGACCGCAATAGGGCTGATCCGGGCGGTGCGTTCGAAAATGCTCTGCTCCCCACTCAGGCTCGATGATCCCGAGATCGTCGCCGCCCCATGGATGGCGGATTGCGTACTTCGTATTGCGTGCCCATCGCGGTCCGTTTGACGCACGACGCAACACGCACGACGCAATACGCACTCCGAAACGCCCCCTACAGCTCCGTCGGCACGTCCGCCTCCTCCACCTCAGCGGCCTGCGCGTAGGATTGGAGCGCCGCAAACGCGTCGTGCTGCTCCGCGTAGCGGCGCACGAGCTCCACGTGCTGGGCGGCCAGGTTCCGCGCCAGCGCCGTGACGATTTCGGCTCCGGCCTTCGGGTCGCGTCGCATGACGTTCTTCAGGTCGGGCCGGAAGAAGCCCAGCACCTGCGCGTCCGTGACGGCCTCGGCCGTCTCAAGCCGGCGAACGTCTCCGAGCAACGATAGGCCCCCGATCATCCCGTCTGCATCGAGCACCCGAAGCTCAGAGGCCCGGTCCGGCCCCTGATCGGTGAGAAGCCGCACGCGCCCCGACTCGACGACGTACAGCCCCAGGCCCGGGTCGCCTTCGTGGTACAGCGACTCGCCCCGCCGGTAGGTGCGCCGGTGGGCGACCCCCGCCATGGCGTACAAGGCGCCGGACGACAGGTGGCTCAGGGCCGACACGCTCTGGAGGCGTTCCGAAACCTCGCGGGTATGCGAATCGAGCCGACGCCGAAAGAGCCGGCGGTAGAGCCGAGTGCCGGCGCGAAGAAGCGGACGGAAAACAGACATGATGGCAACCGAAAGCCAGGGAGAAGCGTGACGAGAACGACCGAACGGCGCTCAACTCCCCCCATCGGGCACATTCGGAAGCGACTGCCCCTGAGAACTCCCTCCTAAAAGGCCTGCCCGATGCCGAAATGGAGGAGGGGCCCGCTGAAATCGTCGGCAAAGACATCGTCGTTTCGGGGCGATGGATCGTGCAGGCGATAGGCAAGATCGAGCCGGACGACGAGGTATTCCCATTCGAGCCGAATCCCTGCGCCGGCCCCTACGCCCACGTCGAGCAGGGACTCGAGTCCGCGAAAATGGCCGTCTCGAGCATCCTCCTGTTGGACCGCCTCTACGTTCTGCCCTCCCGAGTCTCGGCCCGATTCGTCTCGCCCAAACCCCTCGTTGCGCGGTCCAAACCATACGTTGCCCGCGTCGAGAAAGGTCGCCCCGACCCATCGGGCCGCCAGAAAACTCTGAATGAGGGTCGTCCGCACCTCGACGCTGGATTCGAGCTTGATGTCCCCACCCAGGATGTTTGACGGTCCGCCCTGCACGGAGGCCGTGGTGTCGAAGGGGAGGCCCTCTCCCGGCCCCAGGGCTCGGAGCCGCCACCCCCGGACGCTGTTTGCGCCCCCGCTGAAGAAGCGGCGGTCAAACGGGACGACGGTCGGCCGGGCCGTCGGGTGGGCCATTCCTCCGAACAGCTTGATCCCGAGTGTAGCGCCCGGCCCCAGGGGCACGTAGCGCCGCAGGTCCACCGATCCCCGCACGTACGGACGGTAGAGCAACCGACCGGTCAGTCCCCCGGCCGCCCCAAAGAGGGGGGGCAGCGTATAGCCCAGCGTGTTAGGCGCAAACACGAACCGATCGAAGAGAAGTGGAAGCGTGTTGCCCACTTCCCCGGATATCTCGTAGATGCGTCCGCTCTGTCGCCGCAGGGGATCGGCCGTGGCGAACCGATAGGTGTATCGGAATGCCGTATTGATCTGGGGCTCTGTGTAATCTTCCAGGATCTGCTGGCGCTGCACCGGGTCCTGGAGATCCCCGCCCCCGGACCCGAAGACGAGGTCCAGAAACTTCCCGCTGAATTGATCCAGCGTATCCGGATTGCTGACGCTCAGATCCATGACGTCGATCAGCGACGATTGGGTGGGCGTATGGTCCATTTCCAGGCGCAGGCGTGCGTTCACGCGACTGCGGATCCGGAGCCTAAGATCGCTGCGCAGGGCCGTCAGGCCTGTCAACGAGATGCGGGTCCGCGCATTCGTCAGGTCGAACGTCCGGTCGAGGGACCGGAACGGACGAACGAGATAGGGGAGAACAAGCGACGTGCTGGCTTCGAACTGGTTCGAACTGACGAGCATAGAATCGAGCCCCGTGGCCACGGAGGCCGAGGTCCGCAAGCGAAAGGTCTCCCCCCCCCCGAACGCATTTGCATTCTCGTACACCCCGCTCAGGCCGACGCCAAACTCATTCAGGCGCGGGTTCGCATCGGTGCCCCCCACCGACTCGCGCTGAAGCGCGAAGGTCTCCGCCTGCACGCGGTGCCGCTGCCGGGTTCGCCCCTCGATGCGGAGCGGCAGGTAAGCGGCGCCGGTCGTGTCGACCCGCATTGCCTCATCGTACTGCGGAGACAGATCGGTGAACGAAAAGACGCCCGTGTCCTCAAGCCGGCGCTTCGTGGCCTGCACCGCCGATTGATCGTAGTACGATCCCGGCGTAAACTGGAGGCTGCGACGCAGGATGCTTGGTTCGAGGTGCCCATTGTCCGCGATGCGGGACGTGACCTGCGGGTGACCGCCGCCAGTCGTGTCGACGGCCACGCTGAGCGTATCGTACCGAGGCGGTTCTGTCGCAGGGCCCGTTGCCTCGAAGCGCACGTCCCCGAAGCGGTACCGGGGCCCCGTGCGGACGCGGAGGGTAACGTCGAACGAGTCGGGCGCAGCCTGATACACCACCGCCCGGATAGAGTCGCGACTCACGGCGGCGTACCCTTCGTTCTGCAGGAACGAAAGAAGTCGGCGCCGCTCTTCGAGCAGGGTGGGCTCGCGGTAGCGCTGACCTCGGACCGACACGCGTAGCGTGTCGCTGAGCGACGCCGAGGAGGTCTCGAACACAGTTTCTTCGACGAGACGGCGTTTCTGCTCGGTCTGCAGCGAATCAAGCCCTGCATACCGCACCCGTCGAAGGTAGGTGGCCGGCCCCGGCGTCACATCGAAGACCACCCGAACCTGATTGTCGCCCGGCCGGGACTGGACCTCATACGACACCGAGGCGTCCCGAAATCCTCGCTGCTGGTAGAACAGCTGCATGCGCTCGACGTCGGCCCCCACGGTGGTCGAATCGAGGTAGGCGGGCGGCTCGCCCCCCGACCTCAGCGCCGAGCCCAGGCGGTCCCACATCCAATCGGCACTGCCCAACTGATGCACCCAGCGCCACCACGTGAGGCCGGGAATGCCAAGGATTCGCCGGTTCGGGCGGGTCTGAATGTTTTCCGTCAGCGTCTCGTCCGAGAAGTGACGGTTTCCCCGGACGTCGACGCTTCGAACGACTGGGGCGGTGGTGTCGGCCGCCGGGCGGCCCCTCTCGATCGTCTCGTGCGCCTCCGCGGAACGAGTCGTCACTGCGAGCACCGCCATCACCAGCACGAGCATCGCCGCCGCCGTTTCCCGGAGCCACGATCGAGCAGTCGTCGCGGAGAGCGTCTGCATCGGTTCGATAGCGTCGAAAAGATCCGAGGGGAGAGCCCCACACGATGTGGACTGGAGACCAACGCCTCGGAATGCAGACAGTGCCGGAGGGGGTCAATTCCAGAGCGCGACCTCGTCGGGCCAATCCCTGACCGCCAAACGGCACGACTTGCCCGGACGATGCTCTAGACGAACAGGACGATCGTCCCCGGAATACGCGGTGTGAAGCGACAGGCATCCCATCGGTCCCCTCCTAAACCTTTCCGAGTCTCCTGCTTCACCGAGCGGCCTGCGAGGAGGCGGTCTGCGAGGGGGCGACCTCCTCTTCTAGATTCGCCCGGTACTGCTGAGTCCGTTGCTCGAGCTTGCGGTAGCTTTCCGGGCTCATGTCCGGCATCAAGAAGTGCATCGGATCGAGAACCTCGCCGTCTAGCTCGTGGACCTCGTAGTGGAGATGCGGTCCGGCGGACAGCCCAGTGGTTCCACTGTATCCGATGGTGTCTCCGCGCTGAACGCTGGCCCCGCGGTAGACGCCGTCCGGGATCTCGGACAGATGCGCGTACCGAGTCATGTACCCGGACTCCGGGTGCCGAATGTCGATCACCTTCCCGTAGCTTCGGCTCTGCTCCGCCCGTTTCACCGTTCCCTCCGCCGTCGCCATGACGGGGGTGCCCCGCCGAAGCAAGAAATCAACGCCCTCGTGCATCTTGCGCACCTTCAGAATGGGATGTCGACGCATCCCAAAGTTTGAGACGATGCGCCCGTTCGCCGGACGAATGGCCGGGAGCTGCCGGAGCCGCTCCTGACGCTGCTTCGCTACGCTGTACAGCTTTCGGTAGCTGAACTTCTGCAGGCTCATTTGACGCTCAAGCTTGTCGAGCTTCTGCGCCGTTCGCTTCAGCAGCGCTTCGGTGTCCTCGCCCATCTCGTCAAATTGCTCGTACGGATCGGTCCCCCCGACGCCGACCTGCCGCACATCCTCAGAGATCGGGTCCATCTGGAAGAGTCGACGGTAGAGGGTTCGGTCTCGCTTCGCGAGCGTGTCGAGCCGCGTCGAGAGGGTCGTCATGCGATCGTTCACCCGATCGAGCTGGCGCTCGAGAGCAGCATTCTCAACCGTGAGCATCTGTTCGCTTGGGGAGGCAATCCACTGCTGATCCAGTCCCCAGACGAGAAACCCGGTCAGGATCACGGCGAGGCCCACAATCTGGCCGACATAAGCAATCCAGCCTCTCCAGGTCGACTCCACTTCTTTGAAAGAGCAGCTTTCTGGATCGTAAACGTACTTTTGCTCTCGGTTCATGCCGGCGTCTCATTCGTATTCGGTGGGGAGTTTTGCGCCACGGTTGTGGAAGGACATCTATCTCGGCAAGTATCGGCAAATTGCGCACCTTCCGCTCTCACTGGGAACTGCCTGCGACCTAAGAGTGCACAGCAATACCGTGTAATCGTTAGGAACAGTGTTGAGGGCCTCTTCTGGTGCATTTCGCCACAACCACCGCCAAATATAGAGGGAAGGCCCATAGCTGTCAACCGGAATATGCAACTTCAACACCTACTCCAAAAATAATCGATATCTTAACGCAGTGGCGTTCGGATACCCTCGAACGAGACACCGCCTATTCGTAGTCCTGCTCGAAATATTCGATTCCACGGCGGGGCGTCGGCGGACCCTTCCGTTGAATTCGATTCCGAAGCCGCTCGGTGAACACCTCGGCCGGATCGTGGCCGTAGTGGCGGAGCAGGTAATTCATGGCAATCACCTCGCAGATCACCGTGATGTTCTTTCCGGGCGTGATGGGCACCCGGACCATGGGAAGGTCAATTCCTAAAATCTCGTGGGTATCTTTTACCATATTAATGCGGGTGTACTCCTCGTCCTCGTCCCAGAGCTCTATGTTGACGACGATCTCGATCCGTTTCTGAAACCGAATCGCCCGGATGCCAAACATGGAGCGGATGTCCACCAGCCCAAGGCCCCGCACCTCCATGAAGTGCTGCACGAGATCGGTGCCCGCTCCCATCAGAATCGACTCGTCCCGCCGGGTCGCAATCACCACGTCGTCCGCCACGAGCCGGTGCCCGCGCTCCACCAAGTCCAGCGCCACCTCGCTTTTGCCGATGCCCGGCTTGCCGATCAGGAGAAGGCCGATGCCGTACACGTCCATCAGCGATCCGTGCACCGCCCGCTGCCGGGCAAACTGGTCGGCCAAAAAGTTTCGGAGCGACGACATGAACTGGACCGTGGGTAGAGGGGTGCGGTACACGGGAATATTTTCTGCCGTCGCCATGTCCACGAGCGAGCGATTGAGGTCGTTGTCGTTCGTGACGACGACGCAGGGCACCGAGAACTGTGTGAGGTGCTCAAACGCGTCCCGCCGCTCGGCGCTGCCGAGGTGACGGAGGTAGTGCGTCTCGGTGTTTCCGAGAATTTGGACGCGCTGATGGGTAAACAGATCGACGAATCCGGCCAGGGCGAGGCCGGGACGGTGGAGGGTGCTCTCGGTGACCTGCCGATCGGTCGCGTCCACCTCGTCGTTGACCGGGACTACCTCCACGCCCACGGTCTCGCGCAACTGGCGGACCATGAACTCCACCGTGATCGACTCTTTCTGAAAGGTCTTAGGACGTTCCATGGCGGGAAAGCAAGGCCCAGTCTGAGAAGCGTCGGGAAGGGATGGCCCGGGGAGGACGACCGTCAGGGGACCACTACGCTGTCGAGAATCCGCTCCACGAGGTCCGACGCGGCGACCTGCTCGGCCTCCGCCTCGTACGTGATCACCAGGCGGTGCTGCATTACGTCCATCACCACCGCGCGCACGTCCTCGGGGGTGACGTACGCCCGATGCCGGAGGAATGCGTGGGCCCGAGCGGCCAGGTTCAGGTTAATGCTGGCCCGGGGGGAGGCCCCATACTCCAGGAGAGGCTCAAGGTCCTCGAGGCCGTACTCGGCCGGATCGCGGGAGGCCAGCACGAGGTTGACGATGTACTGCTCGACCCGCTCGTCGACATAGAGATCATTAATCGCGTCGCGGGCCTGCAGGATCTGCTCCGGGGTCGCCACGGACTGCACCGAGGGGGTTTCATCGGTCCGAGCCATCCGGCGCATGATTTCCATCTCTTCGTCCCCGGTGGGATAGGTCACGTCGATCTTGAGCATGAACCGGTCCACCTGCGCCTCGGGCAGCGGGTAGGTGCCCTCCTGCTCGATCGGGTTCTGGGTGGCGAGCACGAGGAAGAGGTCGTCGAGCGGAAACGTCTCCTCGCCGATGGTCACCTGCCGCTCCTGCATGCTTTCGAGAAGCGCGCTCTGCACCTTGGCCGGCGAGCGGTTGATCTCGTCGGCCAGGATGACGTTGGCAAAGATCGGGCCCTTTTTGATCGAAAACGTGCCCTCTTTCTGGTTGTAGACCAGCGTGCCGAGGAGGTCGGCGGGCAAGAGATCGGGCGTAAACTGGATGCGCTGGAAGTCCGTCCCGATGGCGTCGGAGAGGGTGCGCACGGTGAGGGTCTTGGCAAGCCCCGGCACCCCTTCCAGCAGCACGTGCCCGTCGGCCAGCAGGCCGATGAGGAGGCGCTCCACCATGTACCGCTGCCCCACGACGACCCGGCCGATCTCCTCCAACAAGTCGTCGACGAAGGCGCTTTCGGTGGATATGCGGTCTTCGAGCTCGGAGAGGTCGGGTTCGGGCATCTGCGTGTGGGCGTGGTCGCGTGTGGGGGAGAGGGAGAAAGGGGGAGCGGGTGCGTGGAGGGTATGTCCTGGCCACTGCCAGGGTATGTTCCAACCACTGTCGGGAAAGATCAGGATCGCATCCACGACGGCTGTAGGGACTCTGCGCTCATTCCCCCTCTCGCCCATTCGTCCGTGCCCCTCACGCCACATGTTCAAATGCCCATTCGTAACCAATCGGGATCACTCGCCAAAGCGATCGCCCTCATCGAGCGCATAACCGTTCAGAAAGTCGTCGGCGTCGAGGCGCGTCCGGCCGGGCTGCTGGAGAGTGATCACTTCCACCGCCCCGGTTCCACAGGCCACCACGAGCCGACCGTCGGCCTCGATGACCCCGCCGGGGGTTCCCGTTCCCTCGGCCCGCCGCGTGCGGTACAGCTTCAGGCGGGTGCCGTCGTGCAGCGTCCACGCACCAGGGTATGGCGAGAGGCCGCGCACGTGATTGTGCACGTCCTCGGCGGGCTGGTCCCACGGCGTCTCGCAGTCTTCGTCGTGGATTTTGGGCGCTGGGGTGGCCTTTTCGTCGTCCTGGGGCCGCGTCTCCACGGTCCCCTCGTCAATCTGCCGCACTGTCTCCACCACGGCCTCTCCGCCGAGCTCCTTCATCCGATCGTGCACCTCGCCGGCCGTTTCGTTCGGACCAATCGACATTCGCTTCTGGAGGATGATGTCGCCGGTGTCCACGGACGGCTCCAGGAAGAACGTGGTGACGCCGGTCTCAGTCTCGCCGGCCATGATGGCGTGGTTGATGGGAGCCGCCCCCCGGTACTTGGGGAGCAGCGACCCGTGCAGGTTGAAGGCGCCCTCCGTAGCAGTCGTGAAGACGGACGGGGGCAGGATCTTATAAGCCACCACAGCGATCACGTTGGGCGCAAGGTCGGACATGGCCTCGGCGAAGGCCGGATCGGTCACCTCCTCCGGCTGCAGGATGCGGTCGATGCCTGCCTCCTGCGCAACCTCTTTGACCGGCGTCGGCGTCACCTCCTGCCCCCGCCCTCGCGGCCGATCCGGCCCCGTCACCACCGCCGCGGGGACATATCCGGCGTCGAGGAGGGCGGTGAGGGAGGGCACCGCAAACTCCGGCGTGCCCATAAAAATCACTCGCATGATGCGTTGGAACGTGGATGCGTTAAGCGCTGGAACGGGCGGAGGGAAAGAGAGATCGGTCAAATACAGGAACGTTCAATGTTCCAACGTTCAACCTTCAACGCCCTTAAACAACCCTTCCACAAAGCCCTTGCGATCAAAGACCTGAAGGTCTTCAACCTCCTCCCCCACCCCGAGGTACTTGACCGGCACCTGGAATTGGTGGGACACCCCGATGACGACGCCCCCCTTCGCGGTCCCATCCAGCTTCGTGAGCACCAGTCCCGTCACGTCCACGCTGTCGATGAATTCCTCGGCCTGCCGCAGGGCGTTCTGCCCGGTCGAGGCATCGAGCACAAGCAGCACCTCGTGGGGCGCACTTGGAATTTTGCGGCCCATCACCCGCTTCATCTTGGCCAGCTCGTCCATCAGTCCCCCTTTCGTGTGGAGGCGGCCTGCCGTGTCAATGATGGCCACGTCCGCATCCCGCGCCTCGGCGGCCTCGATCGTATCGTAGGCCACCGCCGCCGGGTCGGCCCCGTGCTTTTGCTTGATGATCGGCACGCTCGCCCGGTCGGCCCAGATTTCGAGCTGTTCGATGGCGGCCGCCCGAAATGTGTCCCCCGCCCCCATCAGGACGCTTTTGCCCGCCTGTTTGTACTTGTAGGCCATCTTGCCGATGGTCGTCGTCTTGCCGACGCCATTCACGCCCACCACCATCACGACGTGCGGCTGGTTGGGGAGCGGCGCCGCGACATCCGCCGGGCGCTCGTCAGATCCTTCGAGCATCAACTTCGCAATCTCGTCCCGAATCAGCCCGTTGAGCTCCTGGGCCGACACGTACTGATCCGTCGCCACCCGGGCCTCCACGTGGTCAATGATGTCGAGCGTGGTGTCGACCCCTACGTCGCTGGTGATAAGAACCTCCTCAAGCTCATCGAGAACCTCCGTGTCGACCGTGTCCTTTCCCCGCAACATGCGGTCGAGCTTCCCGAAGAAGCTACTGCGGGTCTTGTCGAGGCCTTCTTCGAGCTTTTCCTGCTCATCGTCGTCGTTCCAGTTGGTAAACTGATCGAGGAAGCCCATAACGTATCGAGAAGCCGCTGGCGGTTCGTGGGGAAGTTCGGAGGTGTGGAGGTACGTAGGTGTAGAGGTACGGAGACGCGTGGCACGTTGCACGTGATACGTGACGCGCCCCCACGCTCGCACTGCACGCGCTACGCCTGCGCCACAGAATCGGCCGTCGCCCCGCCGGAGTCCCGAGAGGGCGGCGGACTCCGCACGACGGTGAGGTACCGAATGACATACAGGACAAACGAAAAGAGGAATAGACCCGTCGCCATCCAGAGGCACACCTTGAAGACCGGAGGATCGGCCTTCAAGATGACGCTCAGCACCGTGAGGGCCAGCCACAGCGAAGCGGCCTTGCCGGCCCATGCGCTCATTACGATCCGCCCCGAACGCCGCGCGATGGTGAGGCCGCCGGCGAGGATGGCCAGGTCGCGCCCGATAACGACCCCGAAGAACCAAAGTGGCAAGTGCGGCTCGACCGGGCGAAACGTGAGCGCCGTCACGGTCATGATGGCCGCAAACTTGTCGGCCACCGGGTCGATCACCTTTCCCCAGTCCGACACGGTGTGGGTCCAGCGGGCGATGCGCCCGTCGAACCAGTCGGTGAGGATGACCAGGACGACGAGCCCGAGCAGCCACCCGAGGGGCCCGCCCTGCCACAGAAACACAGTGATCGGGACCACGAGCACGAGCCGGAGCAAGCTGAGCGTGTTGGCCGCCGTCCAGAAGCGGCCCAGGTCCGGCGCTGGCAGGGAGGAGAACATAGACGAGGACCCAGTTCGTCGAGGCATTCCGAGGACGTGCTACGACACAGTGTAGCGGATGGTCTGCGTGCCCGCTACTGGTTTCCCGATGAACCGAAGGAATCCACGGGGATTTTGTGGGGCTGCCCCGATCTCCTCACACAAGCCTCCGTTTTCGCCACTAAAAACAAACGGGCTCGACGGGACGGCTCAATGTCCCCCCCTTATGAAGGGCTAAAATCCTGGGAGCTGTCGGCCGCTCCCGCAGCACCTCGGTCCAGGTTCTGAAGGGGCCGGGCCCAAAGATAAACCATGTCAGAAAATTTCGTCTATGCAGCGGTACCGCCTCTCCAACCTCTAGCCCGGTGTTCTCGCAAGAGGCGTAGCGAGGCACAAGAGGCGGCCCCGACAGGGGTCGGGGCATGTTCAAGATGCCATATGCGCACCGCAGGCGATCCCGATAGCTTTCGTGGATCGTCGAGGAGGAAACATGAGCAGATACGGCCCTGCTAAAGATGGCGGATTGGGCTGTAGACTGAGCACCCCCGCCGAAGTGCGGCCCAAGCTCTCCGTTCCGGCTGAAGCGACTCTTCGTTTCAAGTAATGGATGGGGCGGAGCGCTCGTTTTCACTCTGCCCGTATTTCTGGAATAGGCGCTTGAGCTTGTGCCTGCAGCTACCGACCTCCCCGGCCTTTCGTTTTTACCAGAATTACTCCGTTGTCGTGGCCGCCCCCGTACCGCATCGTCGCTTCGTCCGGTCCGAGGAATTTGATCGATTTTACGTTTATGACGTTAATTCCTCGAAGGGTCTCAGGCCCGCCCTGACTCGTTCCATCGACGTATACTCGGACATCCCCCGGGTTCTGGATGCTACTGCGTCCTCGCTTCTGCAGCCACTTCGGCTCCAGGCGGCGAACCAGATTGTGGGCACTGCTCGACACTCCGATTTCCTGGATTTCTTCCTGTGTTATCGTGTTTGGACTGTCCCCGTCATCGGCCCCAGTACTTTGGCTACTTCCCGTGCAGCCCCCGAGCGCAACGAGCAAAACGACGAGTGGCCAGCAAGACAGAGGAGGCGTTTGACTCATGATTCTGCGATCGAGACTGTGCAATCAGGGGACAAACAGAAGGCAGGCGACTTCGCGTCGTCGTCCTTCTTGGACAGCTGTTCCTGCAATTATACCAATTGCCTAACGAAGAGTGGCCTGTCTGTCGGATAGCTGTGTTAGCGCCTTCTCGATCCAGTCCCAACAGGTGAGGCTCCGGACCTTCTCTG
>PXTN01000060.1 GCA_003022565.1 Bacteroidetes bacterium QS_3_64_15
GTGGCTGGAAAAAGCGCCCGGCGTCGATCTTGGATACCGGGCCCACGCGAAGGGCCAGTTCCCGGGCGAGGACGGAGCAACCGTCACGCTCGACCGGCTGATTCAAAGAACGGAGAGCCGGGAAGGGCTCATCTATGGGGAAGGCGAGGAGAGCGGAAAATTGAAGCAGACCACCGCGACGGGAAGCGAAGCGTTTGGATCGGCTCCGCAGGGATCGGCTCCAAAGGTCAGGGGAATGGGTGCTCTGGCGACGAACCTGGACGGCGACGAGAAGGATGAAATCCCGTACGTTCGGAAGTCCAACCGGAGCATCAAGATGATCGACAAGGAGGGGAACACACAGGTATTGGTTCCTAGTGGCGTGAACGAGGGCGAGCCAGCCGAGGAAAAAACGCGGCTGAGTACCGGGGAATGGGACATCGATGGACGGAAGTCGGTGTTTTACGCGAACAAGGACCATGATTCCATATACCGTGTCTCCTGGGATAGCGGGTCGCCGACGGATCCCGAACTGGTACGTAGTCCTAACAACGGTGCGCAGGCAATCCTTGGGATCGATGACATCGACGGCGACGGCAACGACGAACTCGTCTTTGCCGACGGGAGCCAGCACGTCCGCTACATCGATGGACCGGAAGGACCGGTCAGAAAGCTGCCGAACGGGGGCGGTGGATCGGACGAGGGAATTGGCGTAGGCCGTATGGCGGACCTGGACGGGGACGGAACGGCCAGCGCGGTCTTCATTAATGGAAGCAATAATCTCCGGGTCGTGAATGCCGACGACACGGACCGGACCATTTATCTTGGTGGTGAAAGCGACGACGGCGCCGCAAAGACTCCGCCCACGGCGATTGACCTCGATGGCGACGATGACCGCGAGATCGCGTACCTGCGGGAAGAAGACGGCGATCCCGATGTTGAGTATGTCGATCCCGATGGATCCAGCACTCGCCCTCTCTGCGGAATTTCGGTGAACGAGAAAACTGGACTGGTGTCCACGCGGTAAAGCGGGTCGCGAACACGCGAGAACCGGGCGATAAACCCCTCACCGGCGAGAGATTGCCGCCCGCGGATCAGCAGGGGGGCTGTTTCGACGAAGGACGGTCTACAGTATTGGGAGAGCGCGAGAGGGTCGTAGGGCTCCCGGCGTTCCCCGGAGGAGGGTCAACGCAGTCTCCGACTGTGCGCGGGGACCCGTCGAACCCAAACACGCCGAACCTCAACACGCCGCAGGCCGACCCTCCGGCCTGCGGCTTTTTTCGTAGATCCTCGGCGTGGAATTTGCTCAGCTATTCGGTAGGAACGGAACCGACTGTGTTGTTTGAACCAAGCCTTCCGATCACGTGTCGCAAAGCCCGCTTAAGGACGCCCCGGTCGCCGGAAATAATACCACGGGACCCACGGCCGAGTCCAGTCCGCCTGCGTCCCTCCCGGACGCCTGCCACCGCATCATCGACTCCATTCCCGAATCGTACCGGGGGCAGCGCCGGCTCCGGTACCTGGCGGAAGAGACGAGCAAGCTGTCCGTGGAGGAAGAGACGGCGCTCCGGGAACGCATGCGGCGCTTCGCGAAGCGAACCCTCGAGCTGGACGCCAGCGACATGGACTTGGGGGGCCGAGCGTGCGACGGCCACGTCTGGTATCGGGTCGACGGCGACAAGCGGCCGGAGGAAGACCTGGGCACCTACGAGCCGATGGAGACGGACATCCTCATTCTCAACCTGCTCAATGAAAAACAGACCCGACAGCTGATGGAGGAAGGGGCGGCGGACTTTTCGTATCGCCTCGACGTGGAGAGCACCGACGGGCGGCCCCGCCGCTTCCGCGCCACGGCCTATTCGGACTACGACCATGCCGCCCTCAACATGCGCGCCATCACCGACGAGGTGTTCGCGCTGGAGGACCTGGGCTTCCACGAAAAAATTCAGAAGGGGATGATGTTTCGGCACGTGCGGGACGGGCTCACCCTCATCACCGGTGTCACCGGATCGGGGAAGAGCACCACGCTCGACGCCATCATCGACGCCAACAATCAGGACTTCCCGGGGCACATTGTGATTATTGCCCAGCCGGTGGAGTACATGCACAAGCCCAAGAAGTGCATCGTCCGCCACCGCGAGGTGGGAAAGGACGTCGTGTCGTTCAAGGCGGGCATCACGCAGGCCCTGCGCCAGGACCCTGACATCGTGATGATCGGGGAGATGCGTGACCCGGAAACGATCCAGGCCGCGCTCGAAATTACCGACTCCGGCCACAAGGTCTTCTCCACCCTCCACACCTCCTCGGCCATGGAGACCATCGACCGCATCGTGGCCGAGGTGCCGCCGGCGGAGCAGCAGCGCGTGCGCCACCGCCTGGCGGACGTGCTGCGGTGTGTCATCTCGCAGCAGTTGCTTCCCAAGATGGGCGGCGGGCGGCAGATGGCCAAAGAAGTGCTTCGGGTCGATTCCTCGGCCCGGGCCGCCATCAAGAATGACAACGTGGGCGAGGTCTACCAGATGATGTGGGAAGGGGGGCAGGGCGGCCAGACGACGCTCGAACAAGACCTGTACCGGCTCGCCCGCAAGAAAAAAATCAAGCCGGAGCACGCCCTGGACTACGCCAACAACAAAAAGCGCCTCCGCCGTCTCTTTTGAGAACGCGCCCCCTGTCATCGCCCGCGGCCGGTCGGATTTCAGTTTCGTTCCCGATCCGGAAAACAAACGCGAATTCGAATGCTGACAGTCCCTAGCGAATGAGCACATACGCCCTTGGCATCATGGTCTCGGTAGACGGCCTCTACGCCGTGCTGCTGGAGCGCACGGACGAAGAGACGGTCGTCCAATTCCGGCTTTCGACCGCCCAGATGAACTCGGGCGGCGACGACCTCCCGTTTGACGACGCCGGGGACATGGTCCCGGGTATGGAGGAGGAGTCGGACGACGTGAACATCCAGTTCGGCGACGACGGCGGTGGGGGCGACGACATGTTCATGGGATCGGAGTTTGATGAGATTGATGGGGGCGACGGCGACGACTTCGGTGGGGGAGACGAGGGGACGGGGACCTGGAATTTCCAGGCCGACCTCGACAATATTCTCGAGAAATGCGCGGAGCGTGGGTACGAGGATCCGGAAATTGCCTTCTGCACCACGACGGACGAGATTGATGACGTGGAGCTCCGGCTTCCCCCGGACGAAAGCGCCGAGGAGGAGGCCGAAGAAGGGGAGCAGGGGCTGCCCCTGCCCGCCGCCGAGTCGACGCTCCTCGGGATGCTGGAGGATCAGTACGAGGGCAAGGTAGAAGAGGGGCGTGTCGGGTTCGTGCCCATGCACCGCACGGGAGATGGGCGCCAGCGAGTTTTGGCCCTCATTGCCCGACCGGGCGGGCCCGTCCTGTCCACTCTTTCTGCGATGCAGGAGCAAACCCTGGCCCGCTCGCCCCGGGCCCGGCTGCTCGACGCCGAGGTCTCCCTGTACCTGGGCCTCGCCCGGTCGATTCTTCAGCTTCCGCCCGGCACCCCCGAGAAGACCATCCTCGTCCGGTCGGGCCCCGAGGACACGCTCGTCCTCTTTATTGAGGGGAATACGCTTCGACAGTCGGAGCATCTCCCCGAGATTACGTCGGACGACTCCGCCGAGACGATTTGCAGCCGCGTGCTCCTCCTTCAGGACGAGTACGGAATGGGGGAGGTGCAGCACCTCATGCTGATGGCGGAGGACGACGAGGAGGTGCTCGCGGACGCCTTCAAGTCGTACTTCGGGGGCGCCAACCTCCGATTGCTGCGCGCGCACCTGCCGGGGGGGAAGGAGACCGACACGGACGCGTATGCGGCGGCTACGGGCGCCGCCCTGCGGCTGCTCGACGATCCGGAGCACGCCCCGTTCTTCCAGCCGGTCAATCTGCTGGCGAAGGAATACACCGCGAGCTCGTTTCGGCTGCCGGTGGGCTGGTCGGTGCCCGCCCTGCTGTTGCTGCTGGCCCTCACGACCCTCGGGTTCGTTTACTACTTCTTCGTGAACGCGAGTGCCATCAACGAGCGCCGAGCGGAGCTGCGCACGCTGGAGCGAGAGGTGGAGCAGGTCGATCAGCAGGCCCTCCAGCGCCGCATCGACAGCCTCCAGGCGGCCGCCGCCCAGTACGCGGAGGGCAATGAGGTGATGGGGCGGCTGCTGCGGGGGAGCAACAAGTGGAGCGACGGGCTCGCCACCGTCACAGGCCGCATCAACAACATCCAGGGCCTTTCGATCGACCAGTGGAGCCCGGAGGGCGAGACCGAGGTCACCGTGACGGGCCGCTCCACCACACGCTCGAACGTCGTCGATTTGGCGCAGCAGTTGGACGGCGAGATTCGCGAACTGACCTTCACCGAGACGCGCGACGTGTCGCTGTACGACTTCCAACTCACGGTCCCGCTCGATACCACGAAGCCGGCCGCCATTGAGTACTGGCGAGAGCAAGAGAAAGAGCGCCTCGCTGCGGCGAACGATACCGCCCCGTCCCCTGCGACCGCTGAGGCGACCCCCGCACCGAAGGGGGCGTCCCCGAAGGCCGACGCGGAGCCGCCTGCCTCGGATACGAGTGTTGCGGCTGCGTCCGTCGCGTCGACCCCCGAGGACTCGAACGCTGAGAGCGAGTCGGCGGGGTCGGGCTGGACCCTCGTCGTGGCGTCCTTGGCAGAGAGCGCTGCGGCCGAAGAAGTGGCACAGCGCTTTCGGGCCCGCCTGGACAGCGACGAGCATCCCGTCCAGATCCGGAGCACGCAAAACGGTCGGTATCGCGTGGGGGTGGGACAGTTCTCCTCTGCCGAGGCCGCGCGGTCGGGGTTGCGGGACATGAACGGGGTCCTTCCCGAGGAGGCGTGGCTCCTCAGACTCTCGGAGAGAAATACCCAGGGCTCCACCGTGGAGGCGGCGTCCCCGGCCTCGTCCACTCGCTCCCTGTCGGGACGATCAGGCTGACCGCCGCGTCCACGCCCGTCGATCGATGTCACACAGACTTCTCCCGGCTCCCCAGGACGACCCATGTTCACCCTCGACTCCAACCAGATCCTCCTCCTCTCCTGCCTCGTCCTCTTGGCCGGGGCGGGGACGTACCTCACGTACTTCCGCCAGCAGAAGACGCTCTCCACGCTGGACCAAAATATTGAGGCCAAAAAGGCGGAGAAGAAAAAAATCCGCGCCCTTCAGGCCGATCTTGACGATGCGGAGTCGAGGTTCAGGACCGTCCGCCAGCGATGGCGCACCCAGTACAAGACGGTGCCCGAGACGATTTCCTCCCCGGACATCGTCGCCTATCTGACGGAGCTGACGCAGACCGGCTTTAAGCGATTTGACATCACCTCGTCGGGATCGGACGATCGGGACGGCTACAGCGTCCATACCTTCAGTGCCGACGGGGAGGCCTTCTTCACGAATCTGTACCGGTTCGTCTGGACCGTGGAGAACAACCGTCCCTTCTACCGCATCCGCGATTTGGACTTGACGTACCTGGAGGAACGGACGACCGACGAGGAGACCGGCCGCACGACGATGGACGTTCTCGTCTCGTTTCAGATGGACATAGAGGCCATTTACGGCGCCGCCGAGGAGGTGGGGAACGAGAGGCCACCGTCGGATGGGCGGGAGGTGGAGCGCCTGCCCGTCGCTCAGACCCCGTCGAGCCCCCCGCTTCCGTCCTCGGTGCTTCCCAATCCGGCCCCCGAGATCAATCCGTTTTATCCGCTCGTGTTCGAGAACGTCCCGCCCAATGAGTACGATCGTCTCGACATCGAGTCCGCCCGGCTCCTTTCGATCATCGACAGGCAGGCCATCTTCCAAACGAGTGAGGGCCTTCGGCGGCTCGGGGAGGGAGACCGGGTGTACCTCGGCCGCATCGTGGAGGTCGATCCGGTCGAGGGACGCGTCGTGGCCCGGCTAAATCGGGGCGGCGTCACCGATCGGGTCGAGCGCACGCTGAGACGGGAAAGTCCCCTCCAGCAGGTGGAAGGACAAGAATAATACTTGCGTCTCCGACCGGTGCGCGAACGGCTCGCGCTGCTGAGCCCGGAGCACGTTCCCACGCCTTGTTTTCCGCTCATTTCGCTGGTCTCCGCGACCTTCTCCCACTGCCGACTACAGAGTCCATGAACCGCATCCCGCACGTCGTTCGATCCGTCCTGTCCGGTGTCCTCATCGTCGTCTTGACGGGGGGGGGCTCCCTGCCGGCCAAGGCGCAGGAGCGCCCCGACCGCCGACAGACGCGCACCAACATCTCGCCGGACCTTCTGGTGTCGTTCGACGGGAATACCCCGCTGAATCAGTTTATTGAGATCATTAATCCGATCGTCGTGCGGGAGTTGGGCAAGCGCGTCGTGGATCCGAGGAATCGATCGGTTCCCATCGGGGTGCCTGTTTCTGGAATGCACTACCTCGATGCTCTTGAAAAGGTGTTGGAGGCGAACGGATTGACGTATCGGGAAACGGAAACGGTCTTCCTGGTGCAGGAGGCCACAGCGAGTCAGCAAACTCGAGAAACCGCGTCTGTGGACACGACTGAAGAGCCTCCCGCAACCGTGGGCACGCGGGAAATCCGCATCAACGCGATGCTCTTCAACCTCAACCTCACGAAGGTCCGGAACCGCGGCCTCCGATGGGACGAGATCCTCGGGTCGACCCAGCAGGGCGGTGGGCAAGGCGGAGGCGGAGGCTCAGGTGGCGGAGGAGGACAAGGAGGTGGTGGAGGACAAGGAGGGCAGGGCCAGCAGCAGGGGACATTTGCAATCAAAACTGATAATCTGTTTGAGAGCGTCGACAACATCCTGCAGGCCCCCGAGCAAATTCAGCTCTCCCAGTTTCGCCGGTTCCTGAACCTGGTCGAACAAGACAACATGGGGCGGACGGTCGCCAACCCGCAGGTGACCGTTCAAAACCGCGAGCAGGGCCAAATTCAGATTGGGCAGGACGTGCCCATTCAGACGACCGACTTCGCCGGCAACACTATCACTGAGTTCGTCCAGACCGGCATCATCATCGACGTCACGCCGACCCTGCTGACGCAGGCCGTGGCCGATACGGCCGGGGCGCCCGTGTTGGACTTTATTCACATGGACGTGAACGTCGAAGACTCGAACAGCCAACCCAGCCCCGCGGGAACTGTCATTAACCGAAACCAGGCGAGCACTCAGATCCTTCTGCTCGACGGCGAGGCCACGGCCATCGGCGGACTCATTTCGACCCAGAAGACGACCTCTCGGAGTGGGGTGCCCGTGCTCAAGGACCTGCCGGGCTGGTTCTTTGGGCTCCGCTACATCTTCGGCACGGAACAGACAAACGTCACGAAGCAGGAACTTTTGATCGTGCTTCAGGCCGAGGTCGTGGAGCCGCTCCAGGCGCGAGCGAGGGAGAGGGTTGAGTACGAGCTCATCGACGAGCGGCGTCGGAACGCACGCGAGATCCTGCGTCGGCTCGGTGAGCGTTATCGGAAAGACGTCCAGTTTCCGAATCCGGAGTAGTGCCCGGCAGAGGTCGGGCACGGCCCGGGAACACCGCTTCCGACGGTTGATACCGGAGGGCGCACGGACATCCCTGAGCCCCTCTACTCCCCCATGGTCCCCGTCTGGCTCACCGATACGGTGACGAGCGATCTGAATCGGGCCCTCCACTACACCCACCTCTGGGGCCTGCACGGCATGGAACTGCGCACGGTCGGGGGGCCGGACGACCGGATTCCCTTCGTGAACGAGAAGCAAATTCGGGGACAGATGGCGGGCACGGACCTGCTCCTGGCCAGTGTGGTGCCCAGCATGTTCGAGGGCCCCGTGAGCGACCGGGCCGCGTGGATGAACGACCTGCTGGAGTTTGAGGATACTCTCAAGCTGTGTCGGCGGGTCGGGTGTCCGCGCCTGACGATCAGCCCCTTCGCGGCGGAGCCTGGGGCGTCGGTAGAGCCGATGGCCGAGGCCCTGCAGCAGGCCGGCGAGAAGGCGGCCCAGCACGATCTCCTCGTCGCGGTGCGCAACGGGCCCGAAACTGCCTGCCCCACCGGACAGGCCCTCGCCGACCTGCTGGCCCGCGTCGACGCCGCGAATGTGCGGGCGGCGTGGAATCCGGTAGGCGCCCTCCGGGCCGGCGAGGATCCCGCCACGGGCCTCACGGCGCTCGCGGGGCTCGTGACGCTCGTCCGCTGCAGCGACGGCCGCGTGGAGGGGGGGCGCTGGGTTGACACGCCGCTGGGGGACGGAGCCGTGGGGTGGATGGAGCACCTCCAGCAACTGGCTGCGCAGGGCTTCCGGGGCCCGATCAGCCTCGAAATTTATCTGGAGCCGCGCCCGAAGCACGGCCTCCGGTCGGCCACGACCCTCGTTCACATGATCCGCGACGTGCGGGCGAGGGCCAGCATGGACTGACGGGGAAACTCCCGTCGAACCGTGCTCGTATCGCCCGACAGTTTCTCTTTTCCGCTGCGATTCCCTTGGCTCAATTCCACTCCTTGCATGTCCGTCTCTCGCGACGACGTTCGGCACGTGGCCCAGCTTGCCCGGCTCGACTTCTCGGAGGACGAGGAGGCACAGATGGCCGACGAGCTCAGCCAGATCCTCGACTACGTCGACAAACTCGATGAGCTCGACACCTCCGGCGTTCCCCCCATGTCGCACGTGCTGGACGTGACCAATGTCTTCCGGCCGGATGCGGTGGAGCAGCGGATCGATCGTGCTCAGGTCCTCGAACCGGCCCCGGAGGCCGACGACAAATACATTCGGGTGCCGAAGGTGATTGAGTAAGACGACGGGCATCCCGAAGGGCCTGCTGGGCCCGGCGGACGCCCTATCCGCCCGCGTCGTGCGTCGTGTGTGAATACCGTAACAGCTTCCACCAACGGAACCCTGCGGCCTCGTTTGTGTGTTACGACACACAGATTGGAAACGTCGACGTGTACTGACGCCATGGGGCAAATCCTTCGGGATCACATTAAGCAGACGGTGCCCTTTGAGGACGAGGCCCAGGAGGCGATGCTCAACCTCTTCGTCGCGGCGGCCCACGTGCGGCGGCGGGTCGAGCGCGTCTGCTGGAAATATGACCTCCAGTTTAGCCATCACAACGTCCTCCGCATCCTTCGCGGGGTGCATCCGGACGGGCATCCGCGCTGCGAGATCGTCGAGCGCATGCTGGACCCGTCCCCGGACGTAACGCGCCTGATTGACAAGCTCGTGGATCAGGGGCTCGTCCGGCGCTCCACGAGCGAGGAAGACCGTCGCATGACGATGCATACGATTACGGATGAGGGGTTGGATTTGCTCGGAGACTTGGACCCGGAAATTCGGGACGTGCAGCGATGGTTCGACGAGCGGGTCTCCGACCGGGACCTCCAGCATCTGTCTCGTATCTGTGAAGGCATTTACGCAGGGTACGAGCCTGACTAAATTTTTGTCAAAAACATGTTGCAACGTATAGTGTTGCAACAGGAGAGCGTGCCATCTTGGCATTCTGGGCCTCGTCCGGACCGGACAGGCCTGCACCCTCACGCATTCCTCACCAACCAGACATCCCCCAGTTATGAGCACCTTGAACGAACGTGATCAGGAACTGAACGACATGATCCTCCAGGGCGAGATTCTCGAGGCCTTCGACAAGTTCTACGCCGACGACATCGTCATGGAGGAGGATGGGAAAGAGCGAGTCGGCAAGGAAGCCAATCGAGAGTACGAGGAGCAATTCGTCAACTCCCTCGAAGCGTTTCATTCCGGCGAGGTGAAGGCCCGCGGCGTCGACGAAGCCAACAACGTGACCCTCTCGGAATGGGAGAATGAAATGACCCTCGAGGGGGTCGGCCGTGTCCAGCAGAAGCAAGTGGCCGTTCGCACCTGGAACGACGACGGGCAGATCACCCACGAGAAGTTTTACAAGCTTGGATAGCCCCTCCTCCTCAGACATCTGCGTTGCGCAGCACTGCGGCGTCGCGTTCAGGAATCGAGGGATTGATGCGTTGCCCGGTGCCCAGTTCGTAGCCGGCCTGGACCGTGGTGCGCGGACGAATTCGGACGCTCCAGTGCAGGTGCGGATGATCGGAGTTGTAATCGAGGGCGGTGCGGACGAAGAAGTTGTAGTCCGGATCGTCCAGGCAGGCCCGGAGGCGCCTGAGGGCGTCGCGGAGCGCCCGGGCGAGTTCGGATCGGTCCTCGTCGTCGAGGCGCCCAACCTCGGGCTCATGCGCCCGCGGAAGGATCCACATCTCGTAGGGATTCTCGGCGGCGAACGGGACGAACACGACGAACGCATCGCTTTTCCACACGAGCCGGGCCTCCGCGTCGAGTTCCTCTTCGATCATCACGCAGTACGGGCACGTTCCCAGCTCTTCGTAGCGGGCCCGGGCGGCGCGTTCCTCCTGCTCGATCTGGGGGGGCACAAAATCGGGTGCGATGAGCTGACTGTGCGGATGCGCGATGGAGGCCCCCGCGCTGGCGCCATGGTTGCGAAAGAGAAACGGAATCAGGTCCTCATCGTGCGTCCGGATGGTGCGGTAGCGCTCCAGGTAGGTCTGTAGGACAGCGTCGACCTGCGCAAACGGCATCTGTGCGAGGGGCTGGTCGTGGTGCGGCGTGTCGATGATCACCTCCTGCCGCCCGCGACTGGCCCGCGACCGGTACAGCTCGCACGTCTGGTCGTAGGCGGCACGATCGGGCTCCAGCGCCGCATACTTGTTCGGCACCACGCGGGTGCGCCACGGGAGCGACTCCTCGGCCCCGAGCTCCCACAGCACGGAGGGGAGCATGTCTTCGTGACCGGGGCAGAACGGGCATCCCTCCACGGGGACCTCCTCTTTAGAGGCAGCCGAGGGAGCGTCGTCGGCCGTCGTGCGGCGGGGGCGGCCACTCCGCGACGGCGCGAAGGCGACCCACTGGTTCGTGATGCGGTCCTGGCGAGTTTCCGGGGGGTGAGAGGGGGCCATGGGAGGCGACGATGATGGGGAGAGCAACAGCCCCGAAACAAAACAGTGACGGGCCGTCCAATCAAGCGCGCAAGATCGATTCCGTCCCGAACCGACAGACTGTTCGCCTCATGGTTGCCCGCTCCGACGATTGGCTGGGCTCAGTGGCCGGGCATTACGACCGGCTCGATCAGTTCTACCGGCAGCTGTGGGGCGACCACCTGCACCACGGCCTGTGGACCTCGCCCAGCTTCTCGCCGGCGGAAGCCGTGCGCCGCCTCGCGCACCAAGTGGCCATGGACGCCCGACTCGGCCCCGAAACGCAGGTGTGTGACGTGGGCTGCGGGTACGGCGGCCCGGCCCGGCTGTGGGCGAACGCGTACGGGGCGGCGGTCACCGGCTTTACGGTATCCGAGGCGCAGCGCGACTACGCGGAGCGGCAACCGGTCGACGGCCCGCGTCCCGCGTACCGGCTCCAGGACTTTCTGGCCAACGACCTGTCCGATAAGAGCGTCGACGCTGTGGTGGCCATCGAGAGCCTCGCCCACCTCGAGGACCCGGCGGGCGTGTTTCGGGAGGCGGCCCGGCTGCTCCGGCCCGGCGGGCGGCTCGTGCTGTGCGCGTGGATGGCTGCGCCGACGGTCTCTCCGTGGGCGCGCGTCTTCCTCCTCGATCCCATTTGCAAGGAGGGGCGTCTCCAGGGACTGGTGACGGCGACCGTGCTGCATCGGTGGGCCACCCAGGCCGGACTCACCGTTGAGCGGCTGGACGACGTAACGCCGCTGGTGCGACGGACCTGGACGACGGTGCTTCGTCGATTTTTTTACGCTCTTCTCACGAATCCGTCGGTCCCCGGGGCGCTCCTCGATTCATCGATGCCGGACCGCGTCTTTGCCCGGACCATTCTTCGCATCTGGCTTGCACAGCACGGTGGAGCGCTGCGATACGGGTGGCTCGTGGCTACCCGAGACTGAATGGGGGCTTTCCTGCGTCGACTCCCGGCCGTATTTTGAGGGCATTGCCGGGAATTTCAGGGCGTACCGACCATCAAACCCGAATATGTTTGCGCTGGCGAGTTCCACCTCCTATATTCAACGCGGTTCTGGATAAAGGACTCTGGACAAAGGACGAGCCGTCGGCACGAGCGGTCAGTACTTCCCGCGGGACACGTAGCCCCATACACCACCGAGATGCCGATCCACGCCGTCGGCCCCAGAGTGTAGGACTTCGCTGGCTCCTCTCTGTCGTGTCACCACGCTCGCGTTATGCTGCAAACGGTCGTCGACGTTCTTTATGATATCGTTTGGACGTACGGCATCCCGATCGGAGGGGGGCAGTACATCCCCTGGGTCGTCCTCCTCCTCCTGGGGGCTGGAATTTACTTCACCCTCCGACTGGCGTTCGTCCAGATTTGGCAGCTTCCGCACGGGGTGGCCGTGACGTCGGGAGCGTACGATCATCCGGACGACCCTGGCGATGTCTCGCACTTTCAGGCCCTCACCACCGCCCTCTCCGCCACCCTCGGCATCGGGAACATTGCCGGGGCGGCGCTTGCGATTCACGTCGGGGGGCCGGGCGCCCTCTTTTGGATGTGGATGACCGGCATTCTGGGCATGGCCACCAAGTACAGCGAGGTCACCATCGCTCAGTTTTACCGCAACGTCGATGAGCCGACCGAGGAAGAGCGCGGCACGTGGCAGCAGACGTGGAAGGGCACTGTGGCGGGCGGGCCCATGTTCTACATCGAAAAGGGACTGGGCAAAAACTGGAAGCCCCTGGCGATCTTCTTCGCCGTCATGCTCATGATTACGTCGTTCCTGACCGGGAACGCCGTGCAGGCCAACACGGTGGCCGATGTGATGAACTCCGAGTTCGGGGTGGCGGTGTGGATCTCCGGCATTGTGCTGGCGGCCGTCATTGCGCTCGTTATTCTCGGGGGCGTCACCGCCATCGGGCGCGTAACCGGCATTCTGGTGCCCATCATGGCCGCCCTTTATGTCACTGGCACCCTGTTCATCCTGGCCTTCAACTACACGCAGGTGCTTCCTACGCTCGGAAGCATCTTTACGAATGCCTTCAATCCCTCGGCGGGGGTGGCGGGGACGGGAGCTGGGGCATTCTTATTAACCTTCACGTACGGGGTGCAACGCGGCCTCTTCTCCAACGAGGCGGGCATGGGCTCGGCCCCCATCGCCCACTCGGCGGCGAAGACCAATGAGCCGGCGTCCGAGGGCGTCGTGGCCCTGCTGGAGCCGTTCATCGATACCATCACGGTCGTTACGCTCACGTGCCTGGCCATTTTGGTGAGTGGGGCCTGGGGCAACCCGGTGCCCACACAGTTCGAGTTGAACTCCGGAAACGTGGAGTACCGCGTGGAGGAGGAGGGCGGCATCTTCCCGGATTCAGAAACGCCGGAAGAAATTCGGATCGAAGACGGGCGACAGCAGGTCCAAGATCCCAATGAGGATCCGCAGTTTTCGTGGCGCCAAGCCGTCGTCGACCGGTTTTATACGTCCTGCGCAAGCGGGTGTGAGACCGAGGACGATCTCCAGGATCCGTTCACGGGCACCCTCTACCCGTCGAAGAACGTCGCTGTGGCCGAAGATGGCACTACGTATGAGGTGCTGTACGGCCAAGGGGTGCGCAGCGGGGCGCCGCTGACCCGACTGGCGTTCGAGCGCGGGCTCTCACCACTCGGCGACTGGGGCGGATACATTGTCATTCTGAGCGTGCTCCTGTTCGCCATCTCCACCTCCATCTCGTGGAGCTACTACGGGGACCGCTGTGCCTACTACCTCTTCGGGGAACGGTCGCTCTTCCCCTACAAGGTGGTCTTCGTTTTGATGAACTTCACCGGGGCGGTAACGGCGCTCACCACCATCTGGACCATTGGGGACATTGCGCTCGGCATCGTCATTGTGCCGAACCTGATTGCGGTGCTCATGCTGACAGACAAGGTGAAGGAGGTCACCGACGACTACCTGGAGCGGAAGCCGTGGATGGCGGTGACGCAGGGGGAGGAGCGCGAATAGGACACGATGGCGGCGGGGCGGAGACGGCCCGCCGTCCCCTCGTCTCTGCCCCACCGAACGCGATCGACCGATCCGATGGAAAAACTGACCGTCGTCGACCACCCGTTGCTCAAGCGCGACCTGACGATCCTGCGTCGCGACGAGACGCCGCACGGCCAGTTTCGGACGGCCGTGTCCGACGCCGCGTCGATCCTGGCCTACGAGGCGATGCGCGACATTGGGCTGGAAAAGATCGAGATTGAGACGCCGATGGAGGCCACCACCGGCTACGAGATTGCCGAGGACGTGATGGTGGTGCCCATTATGCGGGCCGGGCTCGGCATGGTCGACGGATTCGTGCGGTACATTCCGGAGGCGCGGGTGGGTCACCTCGGGATGCAGCGGGACGAGGAGACGTACCGTCCGGTTGACTACTACAGCAACATTCCATCGGGGATCGAGTCCGCGCACGTGTTCGTGGTGGATCCGATGCTGGCGACGGGGGGCAGCGCCACCTTTGCCATCAACCACCTGAAGGAGCACGGGGGCGAGCACTTTACCTTTGCCTGCCTCGTGGCGGCGCCGGAGGGGGTAGAGAGGCTTCGTGAGGAGCATCCGAGCGTGCCGATCGTGACGGCGGTGCTGGACCGCGAGCTCGACGACGATGCGTTCATCCGGCCGGGCTTGGGCGACGCGGGGGATCGGATTTTTGGAACGTGAGCGTCGTGAGTCATGAGTTGGTGAGTCATGGGTTGGTGAGTCACGAGTTATGAGTCACGAGTTATGGGTCATGAGGGATGAGTCATGAGGGATGAGTCATGAGGGACGAATCACGAGTCAAGAGGAATTCGGGACGGGGATTACGAGTCTTGGCTGTTGCCGATGGAGCGGATGTAGCCGTTGAGCATCTGTCGGATTTCGACGAGTTCATCGGACAGCTCCTCGTACCGCTCGTCCGTGATGAGGTCGCGGCTCTTCGCTTTTTGCAACCACGTAATGGTCTCCTGCAATGAACCACGAGCGTAGTAGCAGAACTGACGGTTCTCGCCGAAGTGGTAGCGACCATGTCCTTCACTGATGTTCGCCGCAATCGAGTCGGATGCCTGGACGAGTTGATCACCGATCGAATACCGGGCAAAGGACGGCCATCCCTCAACCTCCGTCCAGATCGCCTCGGCGACAGTCATTGAGCGCCGGTACACGGAGAGATCGTTCAGGTCCATCGACTTGGCTGCAGTTCTTGGAAGCCCGCTCAATCTACAGACACATTTGCCCCGAAGATGTAACGTCACGGTCCTCTCATCGTGCTCTTCACTCCTGACCCATGAACTCCTGACCCATGAACTCATGACCTGTAAACTCGTGACTCGTACGTCGTGACCCGTCAACACGTGAAGCTCTCCTCGTGACGCGTCCACTCGTGACATTGCCTGGAATGCGGGCTCTCTTCATCGGCATAGGGCTGTTCGTACTCATGATGCCGACAGCCCTCGGACAGGAGCAAGGCGCCATTGACGTACCGGATCCCGTGCTGAACGGCATCGAGTTTTCGGTCACCGTGCCGGGCGACTCGTCCCTGGCGGCCTCCGGGACACCGGCCGTTCGAGTCGGGGGGCGGACCGTACCACTCGAATATAATGCGGACGCGGAGGAGTGGATAAGCGAGGAGGTGACTACTGCCTCCAGCGGGACCGTCTCTGTAGACGTCGTGAGCAACGGAGAGGTGCTCCGGTCCACGAGCACCCGGTCGATTCCCGGCTGGCTGTCCCTCCTGCCGCCCCTCCTAGCCATCGGCATGGCCCTCGTGTACCGGAAGGTAGTGCCGGCGCTGTTTTTCGGCGTATGGATCGGGGCCGTCACCGCCATCAGCTTCACGCCCTGGGCCTTGTTCAAGGGAGTGCTCGACGCGTTTGAGGTTTACGTGCTCGATGCGATGGCCAATCCCGATCATGTGGCCATCATTCTGTTTTCGCTCATGATTGGGGGCATGGTCGGCATCATCTCCAAGAACGGGGGCACCCTGGGCATCGTCGAGCGCCTCACCGGCTTTGCAAGCGACTCCCGGCGCGGACAGATGGTGACTGGGGTTCTGGGGATCAGCATCTTTTTCGACGACTATGCCAATACGCTCATCGTGGGCAACACGATGCGGCCCGTGACCGATCGCCTCCGCATCTCGCGGGAGAAGCTGGCCTACGTCGTCGACTCCACAGCCGCCCCCATTTCGACGGTCGCCCTCGTGACGACCTGGATCGGGTATCAGGTGGGACTACTGGGAACGGCCATCGAGAACATCGAGGGCTTTTCGCAGGGGGCGTACTCGGTGTTTCTCAATTCCCTTCCGTACAATTTTTATCCATTTCTCGCCCTGCTTTTTGTCTTCCTCGTGGCCTATACTGGGCTTGACTTTGGACCGATGCTTGAGGCCGAAGAGCGGGCGCGAGACACGGGCAAGGTGCTGGGGGACGACGCCAACGTTGACGAGGCGGCCGAGGGGGAGGAGCTCGAGCCGCCGGAAGGAACGCCGTATCGCGCCGTCAATGCAGTGATTCCCATCGTCGTGCTGGTGGGCGGTGTGCTGGTAGGGCTTTACGCGACGGGCGTTCAGGCCGTCGGGGCGGGCGCCTCGCTGAGTGACATTATCGGCGAGGCCAATTCGTACACGGCCCTCATGTGGGGGTCGCTGCTCGGGGTTGTGGTCGCCGCTGCGCTCTCCCTCGGGCAGGGCATCTTGGACCTGGAGCAGACCGTGGAGGCGTGGTACGAGGGCCTGAAGTCCATGCTGTTTGCGATGATCATCCTCGTGCTGGCGTGGTCGCTCTCGAACATTACCGACGTGCTGCATACGGCCGACTACCTCGTCTCCGTCCTTGGAGAATGGCTGCCCCCAGGCGTAGTGCCCGCTATCATCTTCGTTCTCGCCGCCGCGACGGCGTTCGCCACAGGGTCGAGCTGGGGGACGATGGGCATTCTCATGCCGCTCGTGATTCCGCTGGTCTGGGCGGTGCTCGCCAAAAACGGGATGGACGCCCCCACCCACTACCACATTCTCTACTCGTCGGTCTCCTGCGTGCTCGCCGGGTCGGTCTGGGGCGACCACTGCTCCCCGATCTCCGACACCACCATCCTCTCGTCGATGGCCAGCGGGTGCGATCACATTGAGCACGTGCGCACGCAGTTGCCGTACGCGCTCACCGTGGGGACCGTCGCCATCCTGTTCGGGACGCTGCCCGCGGGCTTTGGGATGCACTGGTCGATTGGGCTGATCGTGGGGGCGATCCTACTCGGGGGGCTTCTGTGGACCATCGGTACCCCCGTCGAGACGGCGTCCCCCTCCCGCGAAACGGCCGAAGCTGCGGTGGAAATGTAGGGGACGCCGAATGGTCGGCCCTGATGAGATGCTGACTTTCTCGCTTCGCTACTACTTCGAATCCAAACCCGTCTGATCCACAATGCTTCTCGATGCTGACGACCGCCCCTGGGGCCGCTGGGAAGAGTACCTCAATGAGCCTGGCTACCGAGTGAAACGAATCATCGTAAACCCTGGCGAGCGCCTCTCGCTGCAGAAGCACGAGCACCGTGAGGAGCACTGGGTCGTCGTGCGGGGCGAGGGCGTCTTCACCCGTAACGACGAAGCGATCGACGTGTCGGAGGGCGACACCTGCTTCAT
>PXTN01000061.1 GCA_003022565.1 Bacteroidetes bacterium QS_3_64_15
TCGTACCGCGACCTGATTGAAGAGAAAATCGGCCACGACATCGACTTCGTCGAGACCTACGGGGCGTCCGAGGGCTTTTTCTCGTTTCAGGATGAGTTGGACGATTCCTCGATGCTGCTGCACCTCGACAACGGGGTCTTCTACGAATTCGTGCCGCTCGACGAGCGCGGTGACGACGACCCGACCCGGCACACGATTGCGGACGTGGAGCCCGGGGTGCGCTACTCCCTGCACGTCACGTCATGCAGCGGGCTCTGGGCCTACGAGGTGGGCGATGTCATCCGGTTTACGCAGACCGTCCCGCACAAGATTACGGTGGCGGGCCGCACCAGCGACATGATCGACGAGTACGGGGAGGCCATCTACGGCGACGAGGTGCGGGCGGCCCTCAAGTCGGCCTGCGAGGCCACCGGCGCTCACGTGACGGACTACCACGTGGCCCCGCGACGGTCGACCAACGGCGAGCAGCCCGGTCACGAATGGCTCATTGAGTTCGAGCAGGCCCCAACCGACCTCGATGCCTTCGAGCGGGCGCTCGACGACCACCTGCAGGAGGTAAATCGCCACTACTGCATTCGACGAGAAGGGGACGCCCTGGACGGACCGCACGTGTCGGCCCTCCCAGAAGGCGCCTTCTACGACTGGCTGCAAGCCAGCAAGGATGAGATCAGCGGCCAGACCAAGGTGCCGCGCATGAGTGACAATCGGGATGTCGCCGACGGTGTGCTTGCCGTCGTCGAGCCAAGCCGCTAACCCCTGTGGAGATTGGCCGTGCTTTCCCGGAACAACCGCTTTTGCCGCTCGTGATGAGTCCGCGAACCATAAACCGGATCCTGTGTGGGGTCGTCCCCGGATGAGCCCAACGCCTTGGATCTCGGTTCTGAGCGCATTTTTCCTGACCGGCGTCCCGACCGCTGCTAGGGACCGGCCCTTTCGACCACTCTCGCCATCGCTTATCACCCACAACCCGACAGGACCACATGCAAGTTTCTCGCGAACAACGGATGCTGGACCAGTACCTCCAGGAGATCGGGAAGATTGACCTTCTCGAGCCGGAGGAGGAGGTCGAGCTGGCACGACGTATTGAGGACGGAGACGAGGAGGCCCTCCATCAGCTCTGCCGTGCCAACCTGCGCTTCGTGGTATCGGTCGCCAAGAAGTACCAGGGACAAGGCCTGTCGCTGGCCGACCTGATTAACGAAGGCAACTACGGCCTCATCAAGGCGGCCAAGCGATTCGACGAGACGCGCGGATTCAAATTCATCTCCTACGCCGTCTGGTGGATTCGGCAGGCCATCCTGCAGGCCCTCGCCGAGCAGAGTCGCGTGGTGCGGCTCCCCCTCAACCGCATCGGCACCATCTCGAAGATCCGCAAGGCCAGCGCCCGCCTCCAGCAGGACCTCGACCGCAAGCCCAACATCGAAGAGCTGGCCGAGGAGCTTGAGATTGACGTCCAGAAGGTGCGCGAGGCGATGAAGCACACCAGCCGCCACCTCTCGATGGACGCCCCTTTCAACGAGGAGGACGACAACAGCCTCCTCGACGTGCTGCCGGACGAGGAAAGCGACTCGCCCGACGAGGAGATGCTCTCCGAGTCGGTGAAGATCGACATCGAGCGCGCCCTCAGTGCTCTGCACGACCGCGAGGCCGAAATCACGCGCCTCTACTTCGGCATCGGGCGGGAGCACCCGCTAACACTCGAGGAGATTGGCAAGCGGTTCGACCTCACGCGGGAGCGCGTCCGCCAGATTAAGGAGAAGGCCCTCCGGAAGCTTCGCCAGCGCCACAGTCGACAAGACCTCCAGCCGCATACTGATTAGCACTGGTACGACCTCTCTCCCTCCATCTGTGCATGGAACGATTCGGGCGCGCTCTTTGCGGGGCGTGCCCGTTTCCGTTGTGCAGCAAGCCTGAGGAAACGCGTGGAGCCGTCCCGACGGGACGTACGTACAAGGCATGTTCGCCCCCAACTGGGAGGAGGAAGGCCGACACCAATCTGCATGTCGTCTTCGTCGTCTCCTCCCCGCATCCTCCAGGCCACTGCTCGGAATCGAGTGGTCGTGGCCTACGCGGTGGCCCCAAACCGGGTGGCCCCTCTCCTTCCGGACGGCCTCGTGCCGGCCCGGCACGACGGAGCGGCGTACGTCAGTCTCGTCGGGGTCGAACTCACGAAGGTCCGCGTGCTCGGCCTCGTGGGCCCGGGGTTTCGGCGAGTCCCTGCGGTCGAGCTACGCGTCCATGCCCGGCCCGTCCAGGCCCAATCGGGCGAGGGCGGCACCTGGACGGTGCGTGCGCATGTGCCGCGGCGGCTCGTGGCGTGGGGCGCCCGGTTCCTCTATGGGGAACGGGTGGAGGTGGCGTCAATGCAGCCGCTGCGGCGCGAGCAGGTCGACACCGTGGAGGTCACGTACCGTCTCGACTGGCAGGGCCGAGAGCAACGGATCCGCGTGCGGGGCGAGCGGACGCCCGTCATGCCGGCGTCCGACGCGCGTGCCCACACCCTCCTGCGCCCGGCCTGGCGGTTCGGGACGACCCGGGACGGCACCCTGCTGCGAACGCGCATCGAGCGCCCAGCGGCCCCCGTCCACCCCGTGCAGGAGCACCACGTGACCGTGGACTGGGCCTCGGTCTATGGCGAGCTCGGGACGCTCCTCCAGGATCGACGCCCGGCGCACGTCCTCCTGTCGCCCGGCACCCCCGTGACGCTGCGGTGGCGGGAACAGGTGTGATCAGCTGCAGCGTTGGATCTCGCCCGAGTCGTTGACGCACTTCTTGGGCATGGGGGCCGAAGCCTTGGTCACTCTTCTGCGCCAAGCCTTTCCGAAACGCTCCCGCTCTCAAAGACGTTGCCGTGCCCGGGGTCCAGATCTTCGATGCTTTCTCCAAGGTGGACCCGGCCGGAGGCGGGATCAGCCGGACGTATCGGGCGGAGCCTGCAACGTATCGGGAGTCGGAGGGCCCGTTGCCGTGTCCGGATCCGGCATCGTGTCTTCGGGAGGGGACGCGTCGTCCACTGTTCCCGTGTCCAACGGCACCGTGGAGGGTTCTTTTCGCTCCATCTCTGTCGTCGTCGTGTCGGCACTCTGCACTAAAATGGATCCATTCTGAGTTTGCACCTCAATGGTGGGTCCATTCTCACCGAACTCCGCGTTGTAGCGCGCCCCCGCGTCGGCGGGCGCAAACTGCTCGGTGGCGAAGGACAAGCCCTGCGTCCGAATGGTGCCCACGTTCGTTTGTGCGTCAATCTGGGCCGACGCACCGGCGGGGAGGCGCAGGTCGATGGTTCCGTTCGACGTTTCGAGTTGAAGAGGTCCTTCTACCGGCAGCGTGCGAAAACCGACCTGCACGTCACCGTTCTTGAGGATCGTCTCTACGGACGCCGCAGCGCCCTGCACCTCTACGTCGCCGTGGTCGTGCTCGATGGTCAGCGCGCCCTCAACCCCCTCGATGTGGACGGATCCGCTCAGCCGATCGATCCGGAGCGCCGTCTGGCGCGGCACCTGGCCCCGAACGTCGACGGCGGCATAGTCCTCCTGCCCAGCCTCCAGGGTGTACGTGTACTCGGACTCCGTGCCGCTTTCCGTGATCGAGATGCCCTCCAGCACCTCCTGGCCATCGTCTCGGCCTTCTCCCCGCCCGCGACGCACAAACGATAACTCCGCGGTCGACTGGTCCGCCCCCCTCAGGTGCACCGTGCCCCGCATGCCTTTCAGCACGAGGGGCCGGTCGTTCGGGGCCACGGTCCGCGCCACCGTGTCGACGACCTCCACCGAGCCGAGCCGCATCTCCCCGTCGTCGGTCCGGGCAATGTCGGCGTCTCCTGCACGCTGGCAGGCCGCGAGCAGTCCGCTCGCGAGGAGGGCAAACAGAACTGGAACGACAAGTCGGGGCAAGCGCATGGCTGTAGATGATGACGTGTGAAAAGAATGAGCGCGGAGCTGCACGGTCCGTGGAGCTCCCGTCAATGAAGTTCGATCTTTTGAATGAAGCGACGCGCGGCAAAGTAGGACCCAGCCCATCCGAGCAAGACACCGCCTCCTACGAGGCTCCCGACGAGAAGCAGTTCGACGCGAAGCGATACGGGCGCCCGATCGATCTGATAGAGAAATCCCCGATACAGCCCCCAAACGAGGCCCCCGGCTACGAGCCCCCCAAGGAACCCCTGCACGATCCCTTCCACGAGAAATGGGCGGCGCACGAACGAATCCGTGGCCCCCACCAGCTTCATGGTCCGAATGAGTAAGCGCCGGGCATAAATCGTGAGCCGAATGGTGTTGGCCACGAGAAAGATGGCCGCGATCACGACGATGCCGCCGAGCGCAATGCCAACGGCGTTGACGAGCCGACGGTTCTGGGCCACGCGAACGAGGAGGTCCCGGTTGAGTACGACATCGTCCGCCCCCCGCCACTGCTCGATGATGCTGGCCGTCTGGGACATGCTGTCCGGGTGAGCGTGGCTCGGCTCCATCTCAATCTTGATCGACGCCGGCAGAAATGTCGGGTCGTCGAAGGCCGCCGCGCCCTCTCCAAACTCGCGCCGAAAGATCTCGGCCGCCTCTTCCTGAGACACAAACTCGGTGTGGGCCACCCCAGGAATCGTTTCGATACGGGCGTGCAAGGCCTCTTGGACCCGCTCGGTCGCGTCTCGCTCAATGAAGACCTCCATCTGACCGGCCCGCTCGCGCAGCGTCTCCGACACGACCGATGCCTCGTACCCCACGATTCCGAATACCCCAACGAGAACCAGGGCCACTGTGATGGCACTCGTGGACGCGAACGCCGAAAACTTGGCGCGTCGGAGATTGGAAAGTCCTTCCCGGACAAAGTACGGCAGCACGAGGGCGGGACAAACCGGGTGAGTACTAAGGGGCGGCACGCGTCTATGAACGTACGAAGACCGCACCGGAAAGAGCAACCGGGGGGCGTGATGGCGTGTGGGCGTCTGGGCGTGTGGGTGTATCTTCGAAGCATCCACGTTTCTTCTTCCCCCACTCCCACGCTCCCTTTCCCCCATTCCCCCACGCCCAACCCTCAACCCTCAATCCTCAACCCTCACCGGCACTCCCTTTCGGATATGTCGCTCCCTGCGGATACGACCCGAGCACCTGAAGCTCCCTCGTAATCTCCCGGAGGTGCTCCAGGGCCCGGGCCACCGGCTCGTCCGTCACGTCGCCATGGACATCGAGATAGAATCGGTAGCGCCCGGGATGGCCCACCAAGGGACGGCTTTCGATCTTGGCAAGGTCCAGCTCCCGGAGGGCAAAAATGGCGAGGCTCTTGAAGAGCGCCCCCGGCACGTTTTCCTGCAACACGAAGGCGAGGGAGGTCTTGGGCGCGCCGGTGCCCACCGGGGCCGCGCCCGCCCCTTCCGGCGCAAGCACAAGAAAGCGCGTAACGTTGTGCGCATTGTCTTGCAGGCCGTCCGCCAGGACGTCGAGGCCATACCGCTCGGCGGCTCGGCGCGAGGCCACCGCCGCCACCGTCGGATCTCCCGCCTCCGCCACGGCCCGGGCCGCCCCTGCCGTGTCCGGCGTGGCCTCGGGCGTCGCGTGCGGGGCGTGGGCGCGGAGCCAGTCGCGACACTGCCCCAGCGCCTGCTGGTGCGAACGCACGACCTCCAGGTTGTCGATCATGGCCTCTGCGGGCGCCACGAGGCAGTGGTGAATGCGAAGCTGACACTCGCCGACGATCGTGACGGCGTGGGTGCGGAGGTGGTCGTAGTTCACCCGCACGCTTCCGAACACGGCGTTCTCGATGGGCACCACGGCCCGGTCCACCGCCTGCTCCTCCACGGCCTCGAACACATCCTCGAACGTGGCGCAGGGGTGGAGATCTGCGTCCTCAAACGTGCACCGGACCGCCTCTTCGCTAAAGGCGCCTGGCTCTCCCTGAAATGCAACGCGTTGGGTCATGCGTGTGGCGACGGAACGAGAACGTGGAAGAAGAGGGCCATCGAAAAACGACCGGCACTCCCACGCTTTTGGTCCCCCTGCGTTCCACCGAGGACCAACAAAAAAAGCCCAGCCCGTCCCGACAGGCGCCGGGACCGACTGGGCATCAGGCGAGTGCTTGCATGCTCGCCCCAGAGCGGGACGGCAGCGTGTGTGCCGCAGGACGGCCGTGCTACTGGATTTCAATCTGACGACGCGTGCTCTCCTCCGTCTTCGGCACGTGGATCGTCAGCACGCCGTCCTCGTAAGCGGCCTCCACATTCTCTCGGTCAACCGCGTTCGGCAGGGTGAACGTGCGGTGGAAGTTGCCGAAGGCGCGCTCTACGCGGACGTATTCTTCCCCTTCGTCCGTCCGCTCGCTCGTGCGCTCGCCACTCACGGTGAGCGTGTTATTTTGCAGGTTGATCGTAATGTCGTCCTTCGTCATGCCGGGCACGTCGAGACGGATGCGGAAGGCGTCGTCGGTCTCCGACAGGTCCGTCCGCGGCGCCCACACAGCGGACGTGTCCTCGTCCTCGCTGCGGCCGAAGAACTGATCGAAGATGCTGTCGACCTCGCGCTGCAGGTCTCGAAGCCTGCGGTCCGAGGTGCGGCGAGTAAGCTGCGTCATGGCGGATCACCTTTCAACGTTTTGGTTCAACGATGCGGCGAAAAGGGTCGGGACCGGAACATCGATGATGCCCGGCTTTGACAAGCGTTCCACGTACCGCGAGAATCAAGACCCGTACCACCCGGATTCCGGCCCCAATTGCCCCGAAAATCCGGCAACCGAGTCTGCCGTCGTGGCAGGCGCCTGCAGATTTGGCGGAGCCGAGGGGCTGCCAGCTAAGTAGGTCCAGAAAAGTATCTCGGGAATTTCCCCTAGCGGGGAAGACAGGCGCAAACCGCCAAGATGACGTTCTCGGGCCGAAAGACCGCCGTCTACGGTCCGCCGTCCGCGGTCGGTCAGCAAACGTAGTTTCGCTGACCTACTTAGCGGACGGTCAGGGGGCCGTGCCGGTCCCGGTAGAGCCGAACAGACCGCCCTTGCAAGGATCCAGTTCCCGCTCGATTTACAGGGGGGACGAATCTCACCATCGCCCGGCTCGTTTTCCATTTCCCCGGTTCCTCCGCGCCCGCCCACGACGACGGGACGTAGAGCACGGACAACGACCGCACACAAACGGATGGACATTGGAGGAATCGGGGTGTGGAAGATTTCAGGGAACCAAGCGTTTGATAGACCAACGGCCGCAGGGAAATTCATCGGACCGGAATTGGGACCGGACCCATTCCGCCGCAATCACCACACATCGAAAACACCTTGGGACTCATCGTATGCAGACCCTCTGGCTCGCCCGCCATGCCAACCGCCAGGATTTTGCCGATCCCGACTGGGCCGCCACGGCCGACCGCCCGCACGATCCCGGCCTATCACCAGACGGCGTGCGCCAGGCGAAGCAGCTGGGCCGCCGCGTGGCGGCCCTCGGCGCCGACCGGATCGTGTCGTCCCCCTTTTTGCGCGCCGTAGAGACGGCCTACCACGCCGCCGACGCGATGGACACCCCGATCCTGCTGGAGCCGGGACTTGGGGAATGGTTCAATGACGATTGGTTCGAGACCACCCCGGACACGCTCGATCCCGCTACGCTCGCCGCTCGGTTCGAGCACGTAGAGATTCAACAACCTCCCGAGTCCTGTCGGCAGCCCACCTACCCGGAGTCCCGACACCGCGCCCTCGCCCGCCTTGGGGCTACCGGGCAGTGCCTGGCCGACCGGCACGCGGGCGAGACGTTGCTTCTGGTGGGACACGGCATCACGGTGCAGGGCGTGTTGCACGGCCTGGTGGGCGAGGACGTGCCCGATCCGGGATGCCCGCTCGCCAGCCTCACGAAGGTGGTGACGCGGAATGGCGCGTGGACCATCGCCCGCCGGAACGACACGAGTCACCTCGAAAACGGGGCCCGCGCCGCCGACCGGCTGGCCTGACGGGCACGATTGCGCGTGGCTCCAATTCTGGGCCGATCCTGCCCAGGTGTCGTCTCCTCCGTCTCCCTCCCGTACATTCGCCGCGGCTCCCCGCCGGGGCCCTCACCGTCTCTCCGAGTCACGGGCGCTGCGTCTCCACTCCCACGGCGGGGTCGGCGAGGACTGTGACCAGAGGCCCCGCTCCGCAGATCGGGCCTGCCGCTCCAAGCGTTCGAGCGTCGTATCGCCCGGGGCCTGCTGGACGTAGTGCCACACGAGTCCACGGCGGACCAGCATCTCCGAGAGGTCCTGGCCCCGCACCTCGATTCGGGCTATGGCACGACCGCGCGGATCGACAGATTTCACAGAGACCCACGCACTTTTCCCGTCGATGTAGTTCCGCACGGCGCGGGTCGCAGCGGCGCCGTACGTCTGGCCCGGCTCCGGGGCATCTACACCCCAGAGGTGAACCGTTACAGTGTCCTCCGCGGAGCGCCAGACGGTGTAGGTGTCTCCGTCAACGGCGCCCACTATCGTTCCTGTGAAGCGTTGCCCCGATTCCACCTGTGCGCTCGCCGGCGTCGTGAGCAGGCCGGAGAGGCCAATCACGAGGATCGCGACGGGACGGAAGGTAGCGTACATGGGAGATGCCCGCTCAACGCAAAGTCAGGAGGCGCCTCGGCCTTCACCGTCGCGCTCTCTCATAGTGAGCGTGTTCTACATGCCGGCACGTCACGACCCGTTGGCCACGACCACTCGCGTCCACAGGTCGAGCGTGGGCTGCTCGGGGGCCTGCGAGGAGGGAGACGACGGTTGGCCTCGTCGGCCGCGCCGTCGCCCCCGCGGGGAGCGCCCCCGGCGGCCCCGGCCGCCTCGCCCCGTGACCGAGGGGATGCCCTGTGACCGGTCGAGAAGGTCGGTGTCGTCCTCCGGATCCGGGGTTTCGAGCCCGACGGCCACCGCATCTCCCAGCGGCGCGTGAAGGCCATGCTGCCGTTCATCCGTGGCGGCGTCGGACGCGGACGGAGAGACTGGGACGGCGATCTCGCAGATCAGCGCGCCGGTCTCGAGGGTGGCCTTCGCCTCTAAGGCCGACGAGAGACCGGCGGGCATGCGGTGGCGGACCGTATCGTTGCGGATGACGGCGAGGTCCGACGGAAGCAGATCGTCGAGCACCAGCGAGCGCTGCGACGAGTTCGACGTGGGGGCCCCGGCCGACCGTTCGGCCCGCTGGGCCCGCAGGCCGAGCGGATACCGCACGCCGTAGGTGTGCGCCTGTTCGCCCGACGGGTCCACCCACACGACGAGCCCCTGCTCGGCCACTGCGCGGATCAGGGACTGGTCCGGAATCAGGAGCGCCAGGTACAGGGTGCTGTCGCTCGGGACAACACTCATCGATACGGATTCGTCGCCGACGCGGGTGAGGGTGCCCTTCCAGTCGGAAAGGGCCCCGTCGACGGTTGGGGTTTGAGACAGAGACGGCGTTCGCAGCGTGGGGGGACCGCTGCACGCCCCCGCAAGGAGAACGCCAGCGAGCACCGTCAGGGCGAGACCGAAACGGATGATGTGCATAACCGAACTTCGTTGGTGATTGAAACGCCTTCCGCTGTCCAATCAATTCCCTCCTGGGGCACCCCCTTTCCGGGTGGAAAAGGTATCCAACCAGGACGCGAATTGCCAGCCCACGGATTCTACCGCCGAATCGCCGCTCCGCGACGTGCCCGCTACCGGCTCGGGCCCCTCCACCTGGCTGCGCATCACACCTAACTTCCAGCGAGTGCGGCACTCGGAATTTGGAGCGTGCAACGCGGAGCCGAAAATATTGCTCCGGTCCCTAACCACTCTCCCCGACAGGAGCAGACCCCAATTTTCAATCTACAAATCTTCCCACCTTCAACCTTCTCACCTTCAACCTTCTAACTTTCCTCCTCACTCCGTACCGGTAGAGCCGAACCCGCCAGGTCCACGGACCGTCTCGTTCAGCGCCTCCCGCCGGACCCACTCGACCCGAGCGTGTTGGGCCACCACCAGCTGTGCGATGCGCATGCCGCGCTCGACGGCGAACGGCTCGCGGCCGTGGTTCACGAGCAGCACCTTCACCTCCCCCCGGTAGTCCGCGTCGATGGTGCCGGGACTGTTGAGCACGGTGACGCCGTGGCGGTGCGCCAGACCGCTTCGGGGCCGCACCTGTCCCTCGTAGCCCTGCGGCAACGCAATCTTGAGCCCGGTGTCCACGAGGGCCCGGCCCCCCGGATCGAGCGTCACGGGAGCGTCCACTGGCACCGCCGCCCGCAGGTCCATCCCTGCACTGGCAGACGTTTCGTAGGCGGGCAGGTCGATCCCCTCAGCGTGGGGCAGGCGCGTGATGGCTACGTCGATCATATCGAATATGGAATTCGGAGCTGGAAGTGTGGAATGCGAAAGCAGAGAGTTGGAGAAAGGACCCGTCAAAGCCTTGCCCTGCGAGGCTACAGCAGATTCATCTGGGATCGGCCCCTCCGTTCCCTCTCTCCCACACGCCCATTCTCCCATTCCCTCTCGGCATGATCGACGAATTGAGACACAGAACTCCTCATTCTCAGCTCTGACCGCTACCTTGCAATTGCGTTACTCCACGTCTCCCATCAGACGTTTGACGGGCGGGGCCGTGAGCAGCGCCACGACGCCCGCTCCCCCCACGATGAGCGCCACCGTCCAGAACAGACTCGACGGATTGAGCCCCTCCAGTCGACCCGCGATGAGCCCGGCAAACAGGTTGCCCAGCGCCGTCGACACGAACCAGATGCCCATCATCTGTCCCACGCGGTTTTCCGGCGCCAGCTTTGTCATCGAGGAGAGGCCGACGGGCGAGAGGCACAACTCGCCGCACGTGTGCAAGAAGTACGTCACGACGAGCCAGTGCACCCCCACCGGATCCTCCACCGTCGCCTGCGCAGCGCCCCAGGACACCACGAAGAAGCCGGCCGCCAGCCCGAAGAGCCCAAGGGCAAACTTGATCGGGATCGACGGGTTGGCGTTCACCTTCGACAGCCACGTCCACAGCGCCCCAAACACGGGCGCCAGCAGGACGATGAAGGTAGGGTTGATGTTCTGAAGCATGCTCGCCGGCACCGTCCACCCGCCCGCCATTTGGTACGCCAGGTACCCGAGGAACCCAACGATAAGCGCTCCGAGCAGGCTCACCCCGGCTTTGCCCACCCACCACATCCGCTCACGCTTAAAGGTCCGGTAGCCGATGTAGGCCGCCGGCAGACCGATCACAAAGATCGTCACCCAAAGCGCCATGGATTGTGAAAGCGCGAAGGGGCCAAAGTTGCGGGCCGTGAGGTCGCGGGCGTACAGGTTCAGCGATGAGCCCGCCTGCTCGAAGCCGGACCAGAAGAGGGCCGACAGCAGAAAGAGCCAGAAGATGACGAAGAGCCGCTTTTTTTCGAGCGACACGTCGTACTGCGGCGCTACCAGACGGGCAATCGTGACGAGGATAAAGAAGATCACCGTAGCGCCCGTTGCGATCTGGGCCGCCAACGCTGTGCCCTCGACAAACGGGCCGATGGCGACGGTCGCGACCGCAAAGAAGCCCGCTATCCCCGCGGCCCCGTTCACCCCCAGGGTCAAATAGGCAAAAAACACTACGGTGACAACGACGATGCCGACCCCCACTGCCTCAGCGACGCCCGTTAGCGTGACCCCGATGACGCCCGAGGTGGCAAGAAAACCGAAGGCGACGAGGGCCGCCGCCACAGCTGCTGTGGCGAGATAGAAGTTGCGACTCTTGCGCTGCACCGCCTCTTCGTCGTCAGCGTCGAGCAGGCCTGCATTGCCGAGGTTAGGCGCCCCAAGCTTGTAAGAGACGAGGCCCGCCAGCATGCCGAACCCGGCCAGCGAAAAGCCCCAGTGCCAGTTGTACCCCTCCCCGAGCCAGCCGCAGAGGGTGGGCCCGAGGATGGCCCCGAAGTTGATCCCCATGTAGAAGACCGAGAACCCCGCATCCCGACGCGCGCCGCCCTCCGGATAGAGCTCCCCCACCATCGTGCTGATGTTGGGCTTGAGGAGCCCCGTGCCGACGACGATGAGCACAAGCCCCAGGTAGAAGAACGTGACATCGGGCAGCCCCAGCGCAGGCATCGCCAGGCTGAAGTGGCCGGCGGCGATGATACAGCCACCGACGAAGACCGAGCGCCGTTGGCCCCAGATGTTGTCGGCCACCCAGCCGCCGGGCAGGGCCAATAGGTACACAAACGCCGTGTACAGGCCGTAGATGGCCGTCGCCTTCTCCGTGCCGAAGCCGAGGCCCGGATTCGTGGCCGCAGCGCCCGCCGGTGCCGTCATGAACAGGACGAGGAGCGCCCGCAGGCCGTAGTAGCTGAACCGCTCCCACAGTTCGGTAAAGAAAAGCGTGGCGAGGCCTCGCGGATGCCCGAAGAAGTCCTGCCGCTCCGCCATGGCCGTGGCCGCCCCGTTCCCCTCAGTCGGAGCGGCGGCCCCTCCATTCTGCATCGACTCACCGGACGAGGAACCGCTTGCTGCCATCTTGTAGCCTGGAACCAATAAAGGGAGACTCGCTTGCGGGAGTGCCGTGCCTAGGCGACGCTGCAGAATTCTGATGAACGCTGAGAAGATAGCGGCCGCCCTTCGCTCTGTCTAATTCTACGTCTAAATTCACGGTGAGGATGAACCGGGGGTTGACTCTGTCGTTCGGTCTGGTGGATCTTACGCGACCGCTCCAAGCCGCGCAAGCGTCCCTGAACGCGGATAGGTGTGATTGCGTGTGGGCGAATGGGAGAGTGGGAGAAAGATCGTGGAGGCCCCGGAGGCGTGGACGCGCAGGCGTCCATACTTCCCACGCTTCCATGTCTCCATCCCTCCAAACGCCCAAACGCACATCCGCCTAGACGCATCGGCCTCCCCTCCCTCCTTCGTCCATCCTCGTTCGTCGACCCCCCTTCCCGCCATCATGGAACATCCCTCCCGCGCCGACCTCATCTCGGAGGACACCCATCCTGCCCGCACGCACACCTGCGGCGAGATTCGCGCCGAGAATGAGGGCGACGAGGTCGTGCTCAAAGGCTGGGTCGACACCCGCCGCGACCACGGGGGACTCGTGTTCGTGGACCTGCGCGACCGGTACGGCCTCACGCAGGTCGTCTTTTCGCCCCAGGACAACCAGACCGCCTACGAGATTGCGGGCCAGTTGCGTCGGGAAGATGTCATCAGCGTTCGCGGGACGGTGCGGCCGCGGGGAGACGACATGGTCAACCCAGACCTGGCGACCGGGGCCATTGAGGTGAGTGCCGACGACCTGGTGGTGCTCAACACGTCCGAGACGCCGCCCTTCGTGGTGAGTGCCCACGAGGAGCGGCAGATGAACACGAACGAGGACCTGCGCCTGGAGCACCGCTACCTGGACCTCCGCCGCTCGGACCTCCAGGAGAACATCGAGCTCCGCCACCGCCTCTACCAGACCACCCACCGCTACTTCGACGAGCACGACTTTCTGGAGGTGGAGACACCGGTGCTGATGAAATCCACGCCGGAGGGGGCACGCGACTTCCTCGTCCCCAGCCGCCTGCACCGCGGTCGCTTCTACGCCCTGCCCCAGTCGCCCCAAACCTACAAGCAGCTGCTCATGGTGGGCGGGCTCGACCGCTACGTGCAAATCGTGAAGTGCTTCCGCGATGAAGACCTGCGCGCGGACCGCCAGCCGGAGTTCACGCAGATCGACGTGGAGATGACGTTTGCCACCGAGGAGCAGGTGTACGACCTGACGGAGGGGCTGATGGTGGATCTCTGGGCGGATCTGGAGGACACGGCCCTGGAGACGCCTTTCCCCCGCATGACCTACGACGAAGCGCTGCGCACCTACGGCACCGACAAGCCGGACCTGCGCTTCGACCTGAAGCTGCACGACGTGAGCGACTGCTTCGCGGGCAGCGGCTTCCGTGTCTTCGAGTCGATCGTGGACGACGGGGGGCGCATCGTGGCGATCCGGGTGCCGGGCGAGGGCGACCGGGGCCGCGCCGCGATGGACCGGCTGGAGGACCACGTGACCGACGAGATCGGCGCCGCCGGGCTCATCTACTTCCAGCTGCCGTCCGACGGGTCCGGCATCGAGCAGAACCTGAGCAGCGACGCGCTGCCCCACGAGTACGGCCGGGCGGCCGCCGAGCAGGTGGGCGCCGAAACGGGCGACCTGATCCTCACGCTGGCCGGCGATCCGCCCACCGTCTACGAACAGGCCAGCGACTTGCGGCTTCACATGGGCGAAGAGCTCGGCCTCCGTCCCCCCGCCGACGAGGGCGAGGATGCCTTCCTGTGGGTCACCGACTTTCCGCTCATGGAGTACGACGAGGAGGCCGGACAGCCCGTCTCCATGCACCACCCGTTCACGGCCCCCCACCCGGACGACCTCGATGCGCTCACCGAAGACCCCACCGGCGTGCAGGCGCGGGCCTACGACCTCGTGCTCAACGGCAACGAGATCGGCGGCGGCTCCATCCGCATCCACAACCACGAGACGCAGATGCAGGTCTTCGACGTGCTCGGGATCGACGAGGCGGAGGCGCAGGATCGGTTCGGCTTCCTGCTCGACGCCCTCCGCTACGGCGCGCCGCCGCACGGCGGCATCGCCCTGGGGCTCGACCGCCTCGTCATGCTCCTGGCCGGGGCCGACTCGCTGCGCGACGTGATCGCCTTCCCCAAGACGCAGAGCGGCAAGGAACCGATGGTGCAGTCGCCCGACTGGGTGGACCCGGAGCAGCTGGAGACGCTCTCGCTCCGCCTCGACCTGCCGCCGGACGTGGAACCTCCTCCCCACGTAGCTCGACGGAAGCGCCTGGCGTCGTAGTCCAAACTACCGATGCGCGAGACCCTTCGTCCATCGTTTTTGCCGATGGCGCTCCGGTGCGTACGGGCGTGTCGGCGTTTGGGCGTGTCGGCGTACTGGCGTCTTCTTCACTCCCGTGCTCCCATGCTCTCCGCTCCCGTGCCCCCACGCTCCCGTTCTCCCTTTCTCCCACTCCCTGACCCCCACCCTCGGAGCGTTTCCCGAATGGACTCGTATGAGGAATTCACCCCTCGGTAGGATTCTCGTCCGCTTCCCGCTTCGATTTTGAGGGATTTCAATGCCAGAGCTCCGCGTGCCCGATCTCGACGACGACACGCTTTCGGCCCTGGAGGCACAGGCCGAGGCGCACGGCCGCTCGCTGTCCGAAGAAGCGCGCGCCATCCTGACGCAGCATGTAGAGCGGCAGGCGGGCATTCGGACCGGTGAGGCGCGGGCCGACTTTCTGCGGCAGATCAAGCAGGCCGTCCACGAGGTGGAACCGGGCGCGAATCTCTGGTTGTTCGGCTCCTATGCCCGGGGCGACGCGCGCCCGGAATCGGACTGGGATGTCCTCGTCCTTCTGGACGACCCGGTCGATTCCGACCGCAGAAATCAATTACGGGATCGCTTCCATACCCTGGAACTGAAAGAGGGGGAGGCAATCAGCTCACGCATCTACAACCGTAAGGAGTGGAACAGCGAACCGCGCCGTTCTTCGTCCTTCGCCCAAAACGTCCGAGACGACGCTATTGCGCTGTGAAAAATGACTCGCCTGAAGTCTTCCAATTGAAAACACTTGCGCGAGAGGCCCTCGCTGTTGCACCGGACAACATCGACTGTGGCCATTGGCGCACAGGGTACAACCGCCTGTACTATGCCTGCTTCTACGCGGCACGAGCGCTCCTCGTCCAGCATGGACACACTCCCAAGACCCACTCAGGCGTCAAAACCCAGTTCAGCAACCACTTCGTTCGCACGGGCATCCTCGATGAGGAGCTCAGCGCGTTTTATGGGAAGCTCATGGAGGCTCGGCTGGACAGTGACTACGAAGCCTCCTTTGATCCCGATCCCGCTCAACTCCGAGCGTGGGTGCCGAAGGCGGAAGCGTTTATCGATCGCATTGTCGATCTCCTCGACAATCCTTCGTCTTAGTCCGGAGCACGATCCCTGCTATTCCTTCTCCCGACGATTCCCTCCCTGTGCCCGAGCGCGGGACACGCCCACTCCCCCTCGATCTGCGGGCCCTCCGCCCCCTCGTCCAGGACCACCTCCGATGGGGCGCGTGGGCGCGCTGCATCCGCCAAAACGGCATCACAGTTGAGCGGCCCCGCACGACGGCCCACCCCGATTATCCCTCCGTCATCTATCCCCTCGACTACGGCTTCGTCCCCGGCACCCTGGTCACCGACGGCGATCCGCTCGACGTATTCGTGGGGAGTGGCACCACGGGCCTCGTGGGCGCGATCCTTACGACCGACCACCGACAGCGGGACCGCGAGGTGAAGCTGCTCTACGACTGCACCCCCGCCGACGTCTACACCGCCCACGGCTTTATCAACTACGACCGGAGCCTGCTAGAGGGGGTGCTCGTACTGCGCCGTCCGATGGCGAGGCTCTGGGACGCCGTCGAGGGCTCCCAAGCAGCGCGTTGAACGGGGACGAAGCCCTACACCTTTTGGATCTTTACGGTCGCCCCTACCCGTGCGGCAAGCGCCTTGAACTGACGGGGCGTGACGGCAATGTAGACCGTGTCGACACCGGTGCAATCGGGATGCTCGTCGGACCGAATTCGGTTCGTTGAGTCGGCGGCGTGGTCCGTGCCGCGGTGCCCGTTGACCGTCACGAGCGTGTCGACTGCGTCGTCCCCATCGACCGCCCGGATGATCTCGGCGCGGGACGCCTGCAGGGCCTGCGAGTAGAGGTAGGCGGAGCCGCAGATGATGCCGCCAAGCCGTTTCAAGCGGCCCGGCGGTCCGGACGACTGATTCTGTGGGCTCAGGGCCGATCCGTCCTGCATCGCGAGTGGTGCGGTCTCTGTCACAGCGACACTATCACTAGCGGACGGTCCGCCAGCGGGAGTCGTTCCCGACATCTGAGGCCGTACGCGACACGCCCCTTCCCTGCCTCCGAATTTCTCTTCCGTACCGTATCCCTGGGACGAAGGCCGATTCGGTCCCGAAAGAGATGATGAAGAGTATTTTCTTAGGATTCGGATTCAGAGGCCCGAACGTCAATCATACCAAGTGCATAGGTTCAGTGTACATCTCTACCCCAGACCTGTCAGGTCTGCTGAGACCGTACGTGTTTAGCGATTCCGCAGGTTCGTCTGTAGGTTGGAGCGATGGCTGATTCAACTGATCACATCGACCGGAACGCCCGTCTTCGGGAGATGCTCG
>PXTN01000062.1 GCA_003022565.1 Bacteroidetes bacterium QS_3_64_15
CAGCGCGTCGATGGCCACGGACAGGTCGTTGTAGACGCAGAATCCGGAGGCCCGCTCCTCGCGGGCGTGGTGGAGTCCGCCGCCGAGCTGGAGCACGCGAGTCGCGTCCCCCTCGGCAATCAGATGGGCGCCGTGGAGCGTGCCCCCCACGAGGCCGCGGGTGGCGGCATCCATGTTCTCAAAGACGGGCACGTCACCCGTGTTGAGACCGAATGAGCGGTCCCGACGGCCGTCGGGAGAGCCGTCCGATGCCGCCTCGACCTTGCCTACAAACCGCTCGCTGTGCACCCGTCGCACGTCTTCGCGGGTCGCCACCGGAGGCTCAACTGCACCGACAGGGTGGCCGAGGGCGTCGAGCAGGTCGATCGTCATCTCCTGCCGGACGGGGCTGAACGGATGCTCGGGGCCGAAGTCGTAGTCGAGGTAGCGGTCGTGGAAGAGGAGCGTAGACACAGGCGACAGGACAGGAACCAATCGACGAAGAAACGAGACGAGGCGTCACGCGTCGAGGAGCGGCGCGAAGGCTTCACGGACCCTGTCTGGAGGCCGGGTGGGCCGCCGCTGCTCCGCGTCCATGAAGCAGAGCGTGGTGTGGCCAGTGACGAGCGTGTCGGTCTCGCCCGCCCGGTGCACCGTGTAGTCGATAGGCACCCGCACGGCGGGCATCTGCCCGAAGTGGACGTCCACCACGAGCAGGTCGTCGTAGTAAGCCGGGCCGTGGTACTGCACCTCCACCTCTACCACCGGCATGATAATGCCCTCGGCCTCAAGGTCGCGGTACCGCACCCCCGCGTGGCGCATCGCCTCGGTGCGGCCCACCTCGAAGACGTCGAGGTAGTGCGTGTGGTAGACCACGCCCATCGGGTCGCATTCCCGGTAGCGGACGCGGTGCTCGTGAGAATAGGTGTAGGCCATCGGGAGACGAGCGCGGGAGAGGGGAGGCGTGGGGGAAAGAAGGGCATGAAGACCCGGGCTGGACCTCGGGAATCAGTGCCAATCTGTCCACGGGGGAGGGCCAGCGAAGAAGTTACTCCTGCACGGCGGCCATCGGCTCGGCCGACTCGTAGGCCCCGAGCGCGTCGAACTTTTCGAGCCGGCGGTCGAGGAGGGTTGGCGTGTCGAGGTCTTCCAGCTCGTCGAGGGCGCTGCCGATGGCCATGCCGACGGACTGGTAGGTTTCCTCGGGATCGCGGTGTGCCCCGCCCACCGGTTCGGGCACGATCTCGTCGACGATCCCAACCTCGGTGAGGTCCGTGGCCGTGAGCTTGAGCGCCCGGGCCGCGTCTTCCTTGTGCTCCCACGAGCGCCAGAGGATCTGCGAGCAGCTCTCCGGCGCAATGACCGAGTACCAGGCATTCTCGAGCATCAAGATGCGGTCGCCGATGCCAATCCCCAGGGCGCCGCCGGACGCCCCCTCGCCAATGACGACCACGACGATGGGCGTTTCCAGCTTTGCCATCTCGAACAGGTTGTGTGCGATGGCCTCCGCCTGCCCGCGCTCCTCGGCTTCCATGCCCGGGTAGGCGCCGGGCGTATCGAGCAGGACGACGACCGGCTTCCCAAACTTGGCGGCCATCTTCATGAGCCGCTCGGCCTTTCGGTAGCCCTCCGGATTGGGCATGCCGAAGCGGCGGAACTTACGCTCCTTCGTGTCGCGGCCTTTCTGGTGTCCCAAAATCATCACCGTGCGGTCGCGGTAGCCGAACCGGCTGCCCGTAAACTGGGCGAGCCCGCCGACAATCGAGCGGTCGTCGCCGTGCGTGCGGTCCCCGTGCAACTCCGTGAAGTCCTCTGTGAGCGCCTCGATGTGGTCCAGCGTGTAGGGCCGCTGCGGGTGGCGGGCAATCTGCACCCGCTGCCACCGGGTGAGGTTGCGGTAGATGGAGGTCCGAAGGCGCTCGACCCGGTCCTCCAGCGCCTTGATCTCGTTGGAAAGGTCGTCCTGCGTCTCCTCGTTGAGGTTGCGCATCTCCGCGAGCTTGTCTTCGAGCTCGACGAGGGGCTTCTCGAAGTCGAGTAGATGCTCGTCGTCGGCCATGTCGGATCGCGGATTGATTCGGAGGGCTGCGCTTTACGTTTAAATAATAATGCATCTCGGAGACGGAAATGGCAATGGATCACCGTCTGAGGTGGGAGGACACACGAAGTTTTCCAGAAGGGGTCGACCTCGTTCCGGACAGGAAGAAATCCGAGAGAGGCTTCGCCCTCCTGAACATATCGCCTGCTCTCAATGTCGCGAGGCTAGACATTGATGCTTCCGCATGCCCCAAGGAAAGCGAAGGAGTGCTTTCAATGCTCCTATCCCTCGCCCGTTAGAGGTGCGTTCTACGCATCGGCGAAAGGAGTTCTCCTGTCCGGGTAGGGGGAGCGTGCAATTGTCTTGAATACTACAGCTACTTGTTGAAGAATTAGCAAATAAAAGAAGGGAAGCGTTAGGCTTCGGTCCCCGAGCGTGTCTCCCAAAGTGCATTTCGGATTCTGGGGCGTCCATGATGTATTCATTTTCCTGGCGGTGCCTTCAAGCGTCGACATCTGGTCTTGTTGGGATAGCCCGGTGTTCTCACGAGAGGCGGTTCACGATGCTATTTGCGCATGCCGTGTGCGCACCGCAGGCGATGCCACGTATCGTCGAGAAGGAAACGTGAGCAGACTGGGCCGCCTCTGACGCCGCAGTAGCGTCCCGTGAGAAATTCGGGATAAGGCGATTGCATCTTCGAGATTCTGAGTCACGGATCAACCGCTTTTTGCCATGATGCCTGCATGCCCTCCTCGACCGTGTGCTGTGTCTGTGTCGATGGCTGCCTGGACGGCTGGTCTTCTGGTTGGACTCCTGCTGATCTTTGTGCCGCGGGATGCCCCTGGGCAGACGACGATTTTCGATGAGCCCTTCGATGACGAAGGCCAGTTCACTGTGACTCGGGGGGCGACCGGTGGAGGTTCGTCGAGCTACTTTAAGATTACAGACGGAAGCGACATCGACGAGAGCTACAACGGCACTACCGGAAAATTCCTCGCTGGGTCAGACACCGATGACGACGGTGATGGGATCCCTGCCCCCCAAATTACGTGGACAGGGATCGACGTCTCTGGGGAAGGAGGACTTCAGTTCACGGGTCGCTTCGGGGGCGACGGATCAGGGTACGAAGACAGTGACTTCGTCCGTGTCGAGTATCGGATTGATGGCGGAGCATGGCAGGATCTAATTGCCTTCCGGGGAGATGCAAATGACAATCTCGCCGAAGATACAGATTTCAATGGCATCGGCGACGGCGCAACCATCGATGACGGGTCGGTGTCATCGTTCTCGAAGGACATCGGTGGATTGGCGGACTCCCTTGGCTTACGGCTCACAGTTGAGATGACTGCGCAAGCCGAGAGCTTTGCGCTCGAGGACTTCAAGATCGAGTCGACGACGGCGGTTCAGTTCACAGCGGACAGCGGAGCGGTCAGCGAGGAGGAGGGATCAACGTCGCTCACGATTCAGATCTCGGAGCCCAGCAGCAGTGGCGACGAGGAGGTGACGCTGGAGTTCGACGATAACAACAGTGACGCCACGCAGAGCGATTTTACCAACGGTTTTCCTGCAACGAGCACGAGTACGACGGTCACCTTTTCCAGCGCGAGCGACGGGGATACCGAGGCCGTCACGCTAGATTTTGCAAACGACGCCGATGAGGGGATAGAAGAGGCACGATTCAACCTCAAAAATCCATCCAGCGGCCTGGAGCTTCACCCCTCCACTCAATTCGACCTCACGATCGAGGACGCCGTGAGTGACCACGACGGCGACGTGTTGATTTCGGAGTTGATGCCCGACCCTGATGCCGTCAATGACTCTGACGGCGAGTATGTTGAGCTATACAACACAACCGGGAGTTCCATAAGCATTGACGGATGGGACATCGAAGGGAATACAATTTCCGGCGTCACCATTCCGGCGCGCGGGTTCGCCGTCCTCTGTCGGAACAGCGATGCCTCAGCTAATGGGGGGATCGATTGCGACAATGAAGTCTCTTTTACCCTGACTAACAGCGGCGAAGAGGTGCCGCTGGAAGACGATGAGGGGACACAAGTCGATGTCGTCGACTACAGCGATAGTAGTTTTCCAAGCGTTCCGACGGGAGCGTCTCTCGTCTTTGCCGGCACCTCGCAGAACGACGACGGCAACAACTGGGTCGTGGCCTCCCGTCGTGAGCGCGGTTTCGCCCAGGACCAGAGTGGCGACGACGGCTCCCCCGGCCGCAACGGCACCGGGCAGACCCTCCAGCCCACCACCGAGATTACGGGTGGGGCGGGGTGGCGCATGCTGTCGGCCCCCATGAGCGGCGTCAACGCCGACACCCTCGCGCAGGTGAGCCTCGTGCAGGGCGTAGACGGCCACTTCCCCAACGCCGCGGCGAACCTCTACCAGTGGCCCGGCGGCACGGACGGCAACGTAGACTGGGACGCGAGTTTCTCCGCGACTGATGATCTGACGGGCAGTGGCGCTCCTTCAGGCGCTGCAGGAGGTTTCATCTGGTACCTCTACGATGCAGCGGAGACGGAATTCACGGACACGCCGCCCTTTACCCTCAGCGTGCCCGGTGTGCCGCGCACAGGCGATGTGACGACCGATCAACTGTCCGGCGAGAGTTCGGGCAACAGCGCTTTCCACCTCCTCGGCAATCCGTACGCCCAGTCGTTCGACCTCTCGGCGCTGAACCTGAGCGGGCGGGGCTTCCAGACGACGGTGCAGATCTGGGACCCGAGCGCCGGATCGTACGAGGGGATTATGCAATCGAGCACGAGTGAGGACGTCATCGGTCCCTACCAGGGCTTTTTCGTGGAGCGCGCGACCGGTGGAAGCGCGACGCTCACCTTCTCTGCCAGCGGCCGCCGCGCCGATCCCATTGATCTAAAAACGGTCGAGGACGCGCCCCCGCGCATCGACTTTCGGCTGGTTGGCCGGGACGAAGAGGGATCGGTCATCACGCGCGACGAGGCGCTCGTGCTCCACGCCCCGGACGGTGCCACGCCCGGCTGGGACCCTCACGACGCCACCAAGCTCACGCCGCTCTCGGGCCGCTACGCCACGGCGGCGTTTCGCGGCAGTCTCAACGGCGAGACGCGCCTGCAGTCGGTGATGTCCGTTCCGGCAACGCTACCGGACGAGGGGATCGACCTCCCGGTATCTCTTCAATTGCAGGGCACAGAGCTGATCGGAACCCTCCGGCTGAGCTGGTCCAGATGGACGAACGTGCCGGACGGCTGGGGCCTCGCGCTGCACGACGCAGTCACGGACTCGACCATCAATCTCCGGACGCACTCGTCCTACGCGTTCACGCTGCCCGCGTCGAAGGCCCAGTCGGTGCCGGGCCCGCGCTCGCCGATGGAGATGCCGGACCCCATCCGGGCGAAGGCCCAGTCGGACAGCGCCCGGTTTACGCTCACCGTGCAGCCGAATCCCCTCCCGGTGGAGCTTTCCGGCTTCGACGCCACCGTCGCCGACGAGACGGCTCGGCTCACGTGGACCACCGCCAGTGAGACGAACAACGTCGGCTTCCACGTCGAGCACCGCGGGCCGGACGCCGACCAATTTGCGTCCACCGGATTTGTCGAGGGGCACGGCACCACCGATGCGCCACAGCAGTACCGCTACCGCACCGATCCGCTCGATCCGGGACGCCACGTCTTCCGCCTGCGGCAGGTGGACCTGGACGGATCGGCGACCCGCAGCGACACCGTAGCGGTGCGGGTGCGCCTCGCGGAGGCCGCGACGATGCAGGCGGCCCCGAACCCGGTACGCACGCAGGCGACTGTGTCCCTCCGCGTGCGAACGGAACAGGAGGTCGAAGTGGCCCTCTACGACGTGCTCGGGCGGCAGGTGCGCACCGTCCGCGAGGGGCCGCTGGCGCCGAACCGCGCTCATACGCTCCGGGTGAAGGCCGGCGACTTGTCCAGCGGGCTCTACCTCCTGCGGGCCGACGGAGAGCACTTCCAGAGGACCCGTCGCATCACTGTGGTTCGGTAGCCAGAGGTGTCTCGGCAGGCCCAGCTTTCCTTGCACTTCACGTACAAACGCTCCGTTCCGCCCATGTCTACTCTTTTTCCACACGCAGAGATCGGCCAGATCGTGGCGACAGGTGCGCTCGGCCTGTGTATCCTACTCATGGCCTGCGGACCCGTGCGGGCCCAGCCTAATGATCGGCGCCCCGTGCCCTCCGCACAGGCGCCCACCTCGTCCGCACAGGACCAGCGCGGTGTTCGAGCCCCCGGCACCGACCTTCCCTCCGCAGCCGAGCCCGCTCGCCCGCCCTCTTCGTTCGACCAGCCGTCAGCCGGCTCAAATCCGCCGGGCGGTACGGCGCAGATGAATACCGGACCGGGCATGCCAGGCGACGATGACGGGCCGAACCAGACGCCCCTCGGCGGCGCCGAGTGGCTTGCCGCTCCCGGCGACCGGCTCTACTCTTAATCGCTCTCGCGCTTCGGGCCGTTCGGACTTGATTTCTCCCCTTTTACACGCCCCGTAGACCCATGCCTCCGCCCTCGATCTATCGCCCGGATTGGAGCCTGCCCGTCGCCGTCGCCGTGCTGATTGGGAGGAGCTTCCTCGCGGCCGGCATTGTTTATCTCCTGACGATCTCTGCGGACAACCTCACTGGCTCTCACCAGGCACGGCTGGCGGGGAGTCAATCCCAAGGACATGCTCGGTCGGCCGCTCCTGCGACGCGGTCGGGCGCGCAGAGCGGAGCCCTACGCCAGACGAGGTCCCCGGCCCCACCCTTTGGTGGCGTGCCCGCCTGGGCCGGGTCGGGGGTGCCCGCGGTACCCCCCCGGTCACCGACGGGTAACGCGTACGACCTCCGTCCCGACATGAGCCACGCCGAACTCGGGGTGCCATCGGGCGGATTGGACCCCAGTCGGTCGAATATCGGTGCGGCATGGGCTGGGGTGGAGTCCTCGCTGGACAAAGGGCCCGAAGCGGGTAGCGCCTCGAGGGTGGCGCACCTCGGCGCCCATTCGTCCAGCGCATCCTCTGGCGGGGGCCCCGAGTGGCGGTCTGAGGCGTCAGAGCTTGGGCGTCAGGCCCGGGCGTTGAGCGGAGCGCTGGCGCACCTGGGCCGGTCTGGGCGGTCCAAAAATGCGAACCCACGATCGGACGGCACGAACTCCCCAACGGACGGAGACGCGTCGATCGCCGGGGCCGATCGAGGATCTCGGGCCGCCGCCAACACGCCGGACCCTCCGCCCCCGCCACCAGAGGTCCCGGTGGACGGTAGTCTCGGCTGGCTGGCCGCCGCGGGCGCCGCCTACCCCGCCAATCGGTTGCGGAAGCGACGCGAGACGGACGAACCGACCGACGGATCCTGAGCGGGGCTCACAACGAACGGAACGATGGGGGAGCGAGGAACAGGGAACGAAGGAGCACCGGCACACCGCCTTCTGCCGCACCGCAACTCTATGATGTGCAGTCCGTACGTGCTCGTCCTTCTCCGTCCAAACCACCCGATTCGACATGGCTGAGTCGTCCCCTCCCGACCGCATCGCGATCACAATTGAAATCACGCCAGAGGAGAAACAGCGCATCGAACGGCTCGCTGAACAAAAAGGGGTATCGCCCGAGACGGCTGTGCGGAGAGCCATCGAGCAGGGACTGGAAACCGTCGCCCCTGGCGGGGATGAGACGGTGGAGGTCCAATCCGGATCCTTCTTAGACGGCATTGAACACCTCGTAGGCTCCGTGGACGGCCCCTCTGACCTGTCGACGAATCCCGAACGCATGGAAGGATACGGCCGCTCATGACCACGCTTCTCGATACGGGGCCTCTCGTTTCCGTTCTCAATCGCCGGGACACCCATCATCAATGGGCCTCGTACCACGCCGGCCGACGGAGTGCCCCCTTTCTGACGTGCGAGGCCGTGCTCAGTGAGGCTCATTTCCTCCTTCAGGATGCGCCGGGAGGACGGAGCCGCCTTATCGAGATCATGACCTCCGATCGGATGCAGGTTTCGTTCGCCTACGCCGATCACGCCAGTCGCGTGCAGGAGTTGATGCGCACCTACAGCGACCTTCCCATGTCGTTCGCCGACGCCTGCCTCGTACGCATGGCCGAGCTGCACGACGACGGCCGCGTCTTCACGGTCGACGGAGACTTTCGGATCTACCGGAAACACGGAAGCGAACCCATTCCCGTGTTGATGCCGGGCGGGAGCGAACCGACGTGAACGAGGTCTCCGCGGGAACGATGCCCGTCTCGGGGCCAGGGGACGAAGCAGGGCAATTTTGGAGATTGGGAGACGAGTAGGAGTAGCGGTACGATGATATTGTATCGCCCCGCAAACAGCCCTGAGCGGCGTTCAAGTGGGATTAAATCGAATGCGATCATCCGCCTCAGCACGGTTCTGGAACGTCCGGTAGGGCTCTCCGTCCCGTTACGCGGCGCTGTTTCTAACTAGCCCGCGCTCCCCGTCTGTGGCCTCTCTCGACGCCCTCCGCGACTACCTCGACACGCTCGTCGATCGGCACGAGCGGCCCGCCTTTATCGACGGCGATCCCATCTCCATCCCCCACGCGTTCGACGACCCGCGCAACCAGGCGGTCATCGGGCTCTACGCGGCCCTGCTGGCGTGGGGACGGCGCGACGTGATGCTCCGCAAGCTCGAAGAGCTGTGCGAGCGGATGGGCTATGCCCCGTACCGCTTCGTGCGGTCGTTTGACCCAGACCAAGACGCCGATGCACTCGACGGGTTCGTCCATCGCACCTTCCAGCCCGTTGATGCCGTCTGGCTGACGGTGAATCTGAGCGCCGCGCTCGACCGGCACGAGACGGTGGAGAGTCTGTTCGCAGCCCACCGCCCCGACGAGGCAACTGAGACAGACGCCTCCCTCGTGGCGGCGATGCTTCAGGGCGTGAGCACGACCCTCCTCACGATCAACGACGACACGCCGCAGCGCCTGCGCAAGCACTTGGCCCGGCCCAAAGCCGGCAGTGCCTGCAAGCGGCTCAACATGTACCTCCGCTGGATGGTGCGGCCCGGCCCGGTGGACCTGAACCTGTGGTCTGTCCTGGACCCGGCGGAGCTGATGCTGCCGGTGGACGTGCACGTAGGTCGGCAGGCCCGGGCACTGGGCTTGCTGGAGCGAAAGACCAACGACTGGAAAGCCGTCCGGCGCCTCACGGCCATTTGTCGTCACTTCTGCGCGCCGGACCCGGCCCGGTACGACTTCGCGTTTTTCGGGGTCGGGGCTCAGGACGAGTCGCTCGACGCGCGGTTCACGGGGGGCAACCGGGTGGATCGGAGTTCGCTTCCCACACCTCGGTAGCTGCTCTTGTAGTAGATCACTGCTCCTCGATCTGGACGCTCCTCGACCTCCACGACGAGGCCGACGTACAGTCGGTGATCGCCGGCGGGAAGCGAGTCATGGGGGCGGCAGTGGAGCACCGCTGACCCACCCTCAAGAATCGGTGTGCCGTGGGCGTTGCGGACGTGGGGCACTGCTTCGAACTGTTCGGGGCCGCTGAGGTCGGGCACGGCAAATTGCTCCGCCAGGTGCGCCTGGTTTTCCCCCAGCACGTGCACCGCAAATCGCTCGCAGCCCTCCATCACCTCGAACATGCGCGAGTCGCCGGCCACGTTGAAGCTCACGAGAGGGGGGTCGAGGGCGACGCTCGACAGGGAGCCAATCGTGATGCCACGGGCCTCGCGGGGGCCCTGTGCCGTCACGACGACGACGGGCGAGGGCACTCGGCGCATCGAGGCGCGAAACGTGCTGGGTTCTTCGGCCATGGAGGGACGGACCAGTGTATGCCGGTGCAAACGGGAATGAAGGACGGCCTTCCAGCCGCTTTCAATTGCAGGCCCGTTTAAATGAAATGACGGGGCCGCCGTTCGCACCACGAAGATCCGTTACGAGAACGTCCGCTACGAAAAGACGTCGGACACGCGGCGGAAGAACGACTTCTCAGGCTCTTCGTCGGCCGGCTGGGGCTGGAAGTTCTCGTGGTCTCGAAGCTGGTCGATGAGCTCCCGCTCCTCGGGCGTAAGGTCCTGCGGCGTCCACACGTGCACGCGGATCATCTGGTCGCCCTGCCCATGCCCTTCGAGATCCGGAAGGCCCCGATTCCGCATGCGCAAAATCTTGCCGGCCTGCACGCCGGGCTCCACCTCGAGCCGAGCCCGGCCCTCCAGGGTGGGCACGTCCACCTCGGTGCCGAGGGCGGCTTCTGGGAAGGAGATGTGGAGGTCGTGGTAGATGTCGAGCCCGTCTCGCTCGAAGTGCTCGTGGGGCTCCTCTTCGATCTCAACTCGCAGGTCGCCGGAAGGCCCGCCCCGAAGGCCTGCATTCCCGGCCTCGCCGAGGGTCAGGTAGTTGCCCTCCATGACCCCCGGGGGCACGTTGATTGAAATCGTCTCTTCGCCTTGAACACGCCCCTCGCCCCCGCACTCGTCACACAGATTTTCGATGATGCGACCCTCGCCCTCGCACCGCGGGCACGGCTGCACGTTCACCATCTGGCCGAACACGGAGCGGGAGACCTGACGGATTTCGCCGGTGCCGTCGCACTTCGGGCACATCGAGAAATTCTGGCCGCCCATTCCGCCTTCGGCCCCAGTGCCGTCACAGGATTCGCACTCCATATACTTCTGAAGCTTGAGATTCTTCTCCGTCCCCTCCGCAATTTCTTCGAGCGTCAACGAGAGCGACACGCGGAGGTCGCTGCCGGGACGCCCGCGGCCCCGATCCGCGCGCCCCGAACGGCCCCGTCCCCGACCCGCACCACGCGCGCCGCCGAAGATGTCGCTGAAGGCGTCGAAGATATCCTCGATGTCGTGGAACCCGCGCCCGCGGCCCCGTCCGCCGCCGCCGCCGTCCCCGAGGCCGGAGTGCCCGAACTGGTCGTAGCGCTGGCGCTTTTCGGGATCCGACAGCACTTCGTACGCCTCGGACGCCTCCTTGAACTTCTGTTCAGCCTCCGGATCGTCCGGATTGCGATCCGGATGATACTCCATCGCCTTCTTCCGATAGGCCTTCTTAATCTCGTCGTCGGAGGCATTCTCGTCGACCCCCAAGACATTGTAGTAGTCGCGTGGCATATACGGTACCGGTTTGTTGGAAAAAGCATGTCGTCGGGATGAGACTCCAATCCGCGGCATGGGCGCGCCTCCGACCGCAGGGGCTGGAAGACGTCCGACAGGAATCTAGTACAGCGTCAAATCTGATTATGCTGGTAGAGCGCGTGATCTCAAAATCCCTGGCATGTCGTTCTGAGCAACGTCGAAGAACCTCCCCGAACACGGCGGCGTCTCCAGGGAGATTTCTCGACTTCGCTCGAAATGACGTGCCGCTCATTTGGATTTTGAGATCACGCTACTGCATCAAGAATGAGCTTTGACAAGCTACTAGGTTAGCTGGAGGTGTCGCCGGCTTCACCGTCCTCCGACGGCTCGGCGGCCACGACGACGCGACTGTGGCGAAGCACGCGGTCGCCCATCGTGTATCCCTTCCGGACTTCCTGCAACACCGTGCCGGGCGCGACCTCGTCGGAGGGCTGTCGCATCATCGCTTCGTGCAACTGCTCGTCAAACGGTTTTCCCTCGGCCTCAATGGGCTCCACGCCGAGGGACTGAAGTTGGTCTTGGAACTTGCGAAAGACCATCTCCACACCGCCCTTCAGGGACTCGTAGGCCGCCTCCGCATCCTCGGCATCGTCGAGGTCCTGGGCCGCCTTAAGGGATCGCTCAAAGTCGTCCACCACCTCAAGCATCGATTCGAGGACCGCGATTTTGCCCGCCTCGTGGCGGCGCTTTTTCTCCCGGTCCATGCGGCGGCGCAAGTTCTCGAGGTCCGCGGCCTTCCGGAGCAGGCGGTCGTTCGTCTCGTCCCGCTCCTCTTTCAGCTCTTCAATCTCCTCCCTGAGACGCTCGACCTCTCCCGTAAGGGCCTCAATGTCCTCAGCTTGTTCGGGCTCGGCCTGCTCGCTAGCAGTGTCGGTTTCCTGGGTCGGTTCGTTCGTCATTTCACGGGCGTTGGGCTGGTCGGTGCTCACGGTCGAAAGGGTGGTTCAAGGAGACGAGAGGGATGACAGATGCAAGGGATGACAGATGCAAGCGGTCGCTCACAGGGCTCGCGACTGCCATCCGTGAGGAGTGACGCGCACTTCTGACCGGTGATTCGTGGTGCGAAGTGCTTTGGTCACGCCTTCACGCGCGACGGCGTACGAATCATGACGCAAAGGCTGCTCCCACGCCAGATCCGTGACGATGATATCCGACGTGGACGCGAGGCGCCGGACACTAGGACGGAACCGACGGGTCTGCCGCTTCGTCGTCCGCGGGCCGGTTTACGACGGAGGCCATCTTCTCGACGAGCGCCACGGCGCGGCCGTAATCCATGCGCTTGGGGCCAATCACGCCGAGGGAGCCCACCGTGTCGCCGAGCTGATAGGGAGACAGCACGATCGAGTAATCGTCCATCTCCGCCTCGTCGGTCTCGCTGCCGATGCGGACGACGGCCTGCCCCACAGCCTCCGGATTGGCCTCAAACAGGTTTTCCAGGACCTGCACGATGCGGTCCCCGTCTTCGATGGTTTCGATCAGCTGGCGCACGTCGTCCGGCTCCTGGAATTCGGGCTGGGAGATAATGTTCTGCGTGCCGTCAAACTGCAGGCGACCTTCATCCGGCTCGCTGAACAGGAGCGACGCCTCGTCGAGGACGAGCTGAACGAGTCCGGTGTCGTCGGGGAGATCCTTGAGACGCTCCTCGTAGGTGTCGCGGATCTCGCGAAGGGTAAGCCCAGCGATCCGCTCGTTCAGGATCGACACGATGCGGTCGATCTTGGACCGCGGCAGGTCCGACTCGAAACTGAGGACGACCGTCTTTACCAATCCCCCCCTCACGCTCAGCACGAACATGAGGCGCAACCCGGACAGGGGGACGATGTCGAGCCGATCCAGCACGGCGGTGGACAGCCGGGGCGACAAGGCGATGCCGAGCAGGTTCGTGAGCTTGCTGAGCAGTCGCGTGCTCTCGCTCAATAGCTCGTCGGTGTCGCTCACGAGGCGGGCGAGCTTGACCTTGAGCACCTCCCGTTCCACCTCCGACAGTTCGGGGGTATCCATGAGCTCGTCGACGAACGTGCGGTATCCGAGCTGGGTTGGGACTCGGCCAGCAGAGGTGTAGGGGTGGTCCAGGTAACCCATGTCCTCCAGGTCCGCCATGGTGTTGCGGATGGAGGCGGCGCTGAGGTCGACATTGGCGTCCTTCGCCAGCGAGCGCGAGCCAACGGGCCCCGCCGTGTCGACAAATTGCTCGACGACGAGGCGGAGAATGTTGCGTTCGCGGTCGCTAAGGGACGGGCGATCGTCGCGGGGTTCTACAGAGCTCACGGTACTCGGAAAAACGATGATGTGCACACGGGTGTCCAGGCCGCTGCGAGGTCAACCGGCCCTCTCCTCCGAATCCATCGAGGGCATCCCGACGGGGCCCGACGACGGGACAAATCGGGGAAGTTCGTCGGGTAGAGGAATGGGGCGGTAGTCGTCCCGTGTACTTGACGATCCGTTTTGGGTTTCTCGCTCGACCCCTCAGGCAGGGCGATCGTATGCCAAAGATTTCCTTCGTGGTGTGGAGGCTCGTCCCCCTCCGATCAACGAAACTGCCTGGCAGGCGCGGGCGAGAGGGCGCACGGGAGCACGAACACACCGCCTTAGATCGGGGCACCATCAGGCCCCGGGCCACGGTGCGATTGCCGTGCCCCCCAGGAGTGGGGAACGAAAACCATCGAAACGGCTGGCCCCTCCCTTGGATACACGTGAATCGGTCTTGCTCTCGCGTTGGCCGCCCATTGACTTTCAGATCTTCCCTCTCCGCTCATGCGCTTTCTATCTACCCTCGCCGCCAGCGTCATTGGGACGCTCCTGGCGCTCGGGCTCATCGTCTTCTTCTTCGTGTTCTTCGTTTTTGCCGTGTCCCTCTCCGCCGACCAGGCACCCACCGTCCAGTCCGGATCGGTCCTGACCGTTCCCCTTGAGGGTGATGTTCCGGAACGCACGACCGACGATCCGTTCCAGCAGGCGTTCGGGCAGGGACCGAGCTACGACCTGCGCGACCTGGAGACCTCGCTCCAGAAAGCGAGATCAGATTCCCGCATCGAGGCGGTGTGGCTGCGGATGAAGGGACTCTCCGCCGGCTGGGCCACCCTCGAAGAGATCCGCCAAGCTGTAGCAGAGACGCGCCGGAGCGGAGTGCCCATCCTTGCGTCCAGCGACGAGTTCGGCATGAGCGAGAAAGGCCATTTCGTGGCCAGCGCGGCCGACAGCGTGTTCACTGCTCCCCAGTCGGCATTCGAGTACAACGGGTTTGCGACCACCCTCGCTTTCTTCGACGGGACCTTCGAGCGGCTCGACGTGGAGCCGGAAATTATCCGGGCAGGGAAGTACAAAAGCGCCGGGGAGCCGTTCATGCGCAAGGACCTCTCGGAACCGAACCGCGAGCAGCTCACGGCCCTCCTCGAAACGGTGAACGATCGGTTCATGACGGCGGTGGCCGAGGCGCGGGAGCAGCCGGTCGAGACGCTCACTCGCATGGCGACTGAGGACGCGTTTCTGAGCTCTGAGGCAGCGGTGGACGCGGGGCTCGTGGATGGGCTTCGTTATGAGGACGAGGTGCGCGACCGGTTCCGGTCCATCGCGAATACAGGGATGACCAACGATCTCCAGACGGTGTCCGTGGAGGAGTATCGGCGCGTGTCGGCCGAATCGGCGGAGCAGTCGTACACCGGGACGGGGGAGATCGGCATTGTGTACGCTGAAGGCCAGATCGTCACGGGAGAGACCGAGGATCAATTCCCGTCCGGCGGGCCGCAGACGCTCGGCTCGACGGACTTGACGGAGGCCCTACAGACGGCGCGGACGAGTGCGTCGACGAAGGCGGTGGTGCTGCGCGTGAACTCCCCGGGCGGTAGTGCCGCCGCGTCCGAAGCGATGTGGCGCGCCGTGGAGCGCACGGCGGCGGAAAAGCCTGTGATTGTGTCGATGGGCGACGTGGCCGCGTCGGGCGGCTACTACATCGCCGCCGGGGCTGATTCAATCGTTGCCGCCCCGACGACGACGACGGGATCAATCGGGGTCTTCGGGCTCGTCGTAAACGCCGAAGGGTTCTTCGAGAATCAGCTCGGGGTCACGTTCGACGGGGTGCAGACAAGTCCCTACGCCGACCTCTTCTCACCCACAACGCCCCTCACGGAGAATGAGCGCCGTGTCATTGGCACGTCGATCGATCAGACCTACCAGACGTTCCTTCAACGCGTGGCCGACGCCCGGAGCATGGACGTGGAGGCGGTGAATGAGGTGGCACAGGGCCGCGTGTGGTCGGGGCGAGACGCCGAGGAGGTGGGGCTCGTCGACACGACCGGATCGCTGGCGGACGCCGTTGCGATGGCGGGGACGGCGGCGGGTCTGGGCGACGGTCCGTACCGGACGCGCATCCTGCCTCGCCCGAAAACCTTCGTCGAGCGCCTCGCCGGGCAATTCGCCGCGCAGGCGCGCCAGGCCTGGCAATCCATTACCATGAATGCCCTGGAGCGCCAGTTCTGGCAGAAGAAGCAAGTGCTCGACCGCGCAATCGGCTCGCAGGACGTCATTCAGACGCGACTTCCGTTCACACCGACGATCGAATAGGTTGAGAAGCTGTCTGGCGGAGTGTCTCTCCAGCGGGGCGCTGTGCTACGACGCCGCAGCTTGTTCGGTAGGAACGAGCACGTCGCCGTTCATTGCGTCGGGAATTTCTTCGTCGAGCAGGGCCAGGACGGTGGGGGCCACGTCGCCGAGCTTGCCGTCCTGCACAGGGCCCTCGAATCCGTCCTTGAGGATGATGTGTGGCACGAGGGCGGTGGTGTGGGCCGTATGCGGAGAGCCGTCGGGGTTCTTGAGCTTGTCCGCGTTGCCGTGGTCGGCGATGATGTTGACCGAGGATCCGTTTTCTCGGGCAGCTTCTACGACCCGCCGGGCACACTGGTCGATGGCCTCGCACGCCGCCACCGCCGCGTCGAAGTCGCCGGTGTGGCCTACCATGTCCGGGTTGGCAAAATTGAGGACAGCGAGGTTGTAGTTCTCTTCCTGCAGGGCGTCGGACACGCGAGCGGCCACCTCCGGCGCGCTCATCTCGGGCTGGAGGTCGTAGGTGTCCACCGCCGGAGAGGGGACCAGAATCCGATCCTCGCCGTCGAAGTTCTCTTCGCGCCCGCCACTGAAGAAGTAGGTGACGTGGGCATATTTTTCCGTCTCGGCGGCCCGGAGCTGCCGCCCGCCCCGTTTACTGATGACTTCGCCGAGCGTGCCGTCCAGATTGAGCTTATCGAAGGCCACCGGGAGGTCAAATTCGTCGTCATACGGCGACATCATCACGAATTCGAGGTCGTCGAGCCGCTCCCGCTCGAAGCCCTCGAAGTCGGCCTCCGTGAACGCGCGGGTGAGCTGCCGGGCGCGGTCCGAGCGGAAGTTGTAGTAGATGACCGCGTCGCCGTCCTCGACGCGGGTGCCGTGCTCCCCGAAGGCCATCTCATCGTCCACACGGATGCGCCGGGGCTCTACGAACTCGTCTGTTATGTCGTTTGCGTAGCTCGCCTCCAGGGCCTCCACGGGGTCGTGGAAGACATCGCCCTCCCCTTCCGTGAGAAGCCGGTAGGCCCATTCGGTGCGGTCCCACCGCTCATCGCGGTCCATGGCGTAGTAGCGGCCCACGATGGAGACGAGGCGTCCCACGCCGATCTCGTCGGCCCGCTCCTGGAACTGCCGCACGTAGTCGACGCCCCCGTGCGGATCCGTGTCGCGTCCGTCGGTGAAGGCGTGGACATTGACCTGTGCTGGGGCGAGCCCCTCGCGCCAGGCGAGTTCTAGGAGGCCGTAGAGGTGCTCGAGGTGGCTATGCACGCCGCCGTCGGAGAAGCAGCCCATCAGGTGCAGCTTCCGGTCGTTTCTCTTCGCGTGCCGAGCGGCGCCGACGAGCTGGTCGTTCTCGAAAAAGGATCCATCCTCAATGGCGTTCGAGATGCGGAGGATTTCCTGGTGGATGGTGCGGCCCGCCCCCAGATTTATGTGACCGACCTCCGAGTTGCCCATCTGCCCCTCCGGCAGGCCCACGCCCAGGCCCGAGGCTCTGAGGACGCCGTGGGGATACTGGTCAAACAAGCGGTCCACGAAGGGCGTATCCGCCGCGTCGACGGCGCTTACGGACGGGTCCTCCGCGATGCCCCAGCCGTCGAGGATGAGGAGAAGGTGACGTTTTGATTTGTTCATCTGGTTGGGAAGTTGTGGGTTGAGGGTTTTGAGTTGAGGGTTGTGGGTTGGTGGAGATGGGGTGGACTGTTGGGAGAGCAGCTTCTAAGCTTCGCCGTGACTTCTTTCTTCGGACTGGAGGCGTGGAGGGTTGGAGGCGTGGAGGCTGAAAAATACGAAAACAGTCTGGCACAGTCCGCTGGTTTCGAACATGACTCCGGTTCTCACGACACACTCACACGCTCAAACGCCCACACGCAACTACGCCCACACCCAATCGCGCCCACACGCAACCACGCAATCATCCGTTCACTCGGTAATCTTTCACCTGCTTGGTGGGCTGGCCGGTGGAGGTACGGACCACCTGCATGGAGCCGCAATGCGGGCAGGCCACCTGTTCGAGGTCGTACCGATCAACGTGGGTGTCAGGGTCGTCGAAGTAGTGCTCGCTGGTCGTGCAATAGTAGGTGCCCGCAGACGCGTCCAGTCCGTCGATGGGATCGGGGCGATTCTGGAGGCGGTCGTAGTGCGTACAGACCTCGGGGAGGGGGCAGTCGTGACAGTCCGGCGAGCGGGCGGTGCAGGTGTACCGGCCGTGCAGGATGAGCAGGTGATGCGCCTCCCCCCAGTCCTCTTTCGGAATCACGCGCTTAAGCTGCTGCTCCACCTTTTTTGGCGTCGTGGCGCCCTTCGTCACGAGCCCGATGCGATTGGCCACACGGAAGACGTGGGTGTCCACGGGGAGCGCATCGGCGTCGTGGGCCACCTGGGCCACCACGCGGGCCGTCTTGCGCCCCACGCCCATCAGCGTCTCCAGGCCGTCAATGGTATCGGGGATGCGGCCGTCGAACTTCTCAACGACCTGCCGGGCCATCTTGGCCAAGTAGCTCGATTTGTTGTTTGGGAAGGTGATGGACTGGATGAAGGGGTAGATGTCGTCGGGCGTTGCCTCCGCAAGGTCCCCGACCGTCGGGTACGCCTCGAAGAGAACAGGCGTCGCCTCATTGACACGATCGTCGGTGCACTGAGCTGACAGAATGACGGCGACGAGGAGCTGGTACGGCGTCTCGTATTCGAGTTCGGTCGTGGGGCGGTCGATGCGCTCGCGGAGCTTCTCGAGAAGGAATTCGGCACGGTCGGCTCGGCCCACAGTCGCGGTCGTGCTGGTTCGCGGAACGTCGGTGGTGCGTTGAACCCGCCCGGGGGCCGAACGTTCGAGGCGCCAGCGATTTGCTCTGTGCTTCACGCCTGTGTCTATGGTCTTCTCCGGTGCGTCCCGGTGCGTCCTCGCGGCTCTGTTCGTGGTCGCTCTAATGACAGGACGCGCTTCTCCCACCGCAGCCCAGCCGACGCGCCTATCATCCGAATCGGAGGTGTCGATGGTCACCATTCTGCCCGGCGATCCGGTGTACTCGATGTTCGGCCACAGCGCACTCCGGGTCCACGACCCCGCCCTCGGCGTCGACCGGCTCTACAACTACGGCACTTTCGATTTCAGCGACCCGCTGTTTATTCCCAAGTTCGCGTACGGCCACCTCCGCTACTTCCTCAGCGTGGCGCCCTACGACGCGGCGCTTCGGGCCTACGAGCAGCAGCGGCGGCCCGTGATCGAGCAGCGGCTCAACCTGACCCGCGAGCAGCGAACGGCGCTCTTTCGGTTTCTCCGAGTCAACGCCCAGCCCGAAAACCGCTACTACCAGTACGTCTTTTTCTTCGACAACTGCTCCACCCGCGTGCGGGACGCGCTGGAGGAGGCCCTCGGCGATGCAGTGCAGTTTGCGGACCGTCCGGATCCGCAGAGGAGCTTTCGGCACCTCCTGGATCCCTACGCGGCCAGCCTGCCGCTCGTCGACCTCAGCTTCGATCTCGCCTTGGGCACACCGGCCGACCGACGCCCGACGCCCCGCGAGGCCCACTTCCTGCCGGAGTATCTCTTCGAAGCATTCAACCACGCCACCATCGAGACCCCTGACACAACCCGCGCGCTGGTGGCCCGCACGGACACGGTGCAGTGGATCGAGGGCTACGACGCGACGCCCGAGGCCTTCGACTGGCCCCTCGCCGCCGGGGGGCTCTTCCTCGTGCTCGTGCTCGGCTGGACCGGCTGGCAGGCCACGACGGGGCGCCGGCCCGGCCCGTACGGCGACGCGCTACTGCTCGCTGCCGTGGGGCTCACAGGACTGCTCGCGTGCTTCCTCTGGTTCGTCGCCACGTACGAGGTCACTGAGCACAACTGGAACCTGCTCTGGGCCTGGCCCACGCACCTGATCGCGGCGGCGGTGCTGCTGTGGCGGCCCTCCGCACCCGGGCTCCGAAGCTACCTGGGAGTGACGGCCGTTGGAGCGGCAGTGGTGGCCATCGGCTGGACGTGGTGGCCGCAGCCCCTGCACGCAGCGGTCTTTCCGGTCGTGCTGGCCATCGGGGTTCGGGCCGGGTGGCGGGCCATGCTCCAACCTGACACACGCGATCCCATCCTCCCGTCCTCTCCAGTTTCTGCGTACGGAAATGCAGGTTGACGAAGGCTATGACCCGTCCGAGTTCAGAGATCCCAAATGCTGGGACGAGTGAACGACGGTGAGCACGTCTATCTCGGTGTCGTCCGCGTCTACGACGTAGATGATGCGGTAGTCGCGGTAGATGAGTTCACGGATGGCGTCGTCGCCAACCTCTGGGACGATTCTTCCCATCCGAGGAAATGCCTCCAGCTGCCCGGCCTGCTCCAGGATTTCCTGGATAAGGTGCGAGGCGTACTCGGGAGCGATCTCTTCGTAGTACGCCTCAATCGCCTCGAGATCATTCAGGGCTTGGGGCCTCCATTTCAGGGTTGCCATTATACTCTGCAGCTACCGCCAGGTGCGTTGGTCGGGAGGCTTCTCGAACTGCTGTTTCACCTCCTCGTGAGGAATTCCCTCGTCGGTCTGGTCGAGGCCCGAGCGCACCTTTTTCAGGAGGATAAGGCGTTCGATCACGTCCTCCAAAGCAATCTCCTCCTCGGGGAAATCCTCAAGGGCACGCAGAATCTCAGACTTTGATAGGGTCGCAGGCACAGCGAGCAGTCCCGTGAAGAGAGGTCTGATGTCTTGAGGCAGTACGGGTGCAATTGTCCCAGGTTCACAAAGGACCGGCCCACTCAGTTTTGCCGCGCCTGCACCAACTCGTAGCTCCGCGGCGGGACGGGCGTGCCATCCACGGCGTAAACGCGAAGCGATCCGTCCTCGTCGGCCATCACGACAATCGCCGACTCGTTCGGGTCGTACGACTGAAAGCGCGTGTCGAGCCACTCGGTGGGGAGGCGGTCCTTGTTGTGTGTGAGCCACCCGCTCCGAACGCCGTCAGGGCTATAGAGCAGCTTGTGGGTGCCGATGCTCTCATGGACAGGGCTGGCGGCGGGATCGCGCTGGGTCACTACCACCGCGCCGATGCCGTGGCGCTTGAAGCCGAGATAGGACGCCGCGGCCACATCCATCCAGTGATCCGTGAGGAAATCGTGGTGCACGTCCTCCTTCGGGTCGTTGGTCGGCTGGTCCTCAGGCGCCTTGACCGTCACCATGTGGCCATTCTCGTCGATCAGCGTGGTACGTCGCATCTGCGTGGAAGCTGGGATGGGGAGTAACGGGGAAGATTGGAAGTAGAGGGAAGCGCCGCAGGTTTCCATTCGATCTCACCAAAAACGTGAAACCTGTCTCAGATTCTACCCGACGGGATTGAGAAGCTGTTTTGATTTTGAGTCGGTTCGCGAGAGCGAGCACCGATGAGCCGAAAATCGGCCCATGGGCGAGGGCTGTAGTGGAACTACCGCCCGAGACCGGGAGCGATTTGCAGGCCATCGCTGCCGCTCGCAGCCCCGAGGCATGAATTAAAACAGCTTCTGAGCCGCGTGAATGCTGAATTCGGCCGAACAGCCGTCTCGGACGTGCCAATCCCGCCAACAAAAAAGCCCCTGACCGGAGTCTCCGGCCAGGGGCCTGCATCAACGGTTCCCTTCACCCGACAGGGACGAGGGCGATTGCTCGGGACTACTGGATCTCGATCTGACGGGGCTTCACCGCCTCCGCCTTCGGCACGGTTACGGTCAGCACGCCGTTGTCATACGTGGCGCTGATGTCCTCGGCGTTCACCATGCGGGGGAGGGTGAAGGCGCGGCGGAACTGTCCGAAGGAGCGCTCCACGCGGACGAATTCTTCGTCCTCATCGGTCTGGGCACTCGTCCGCTCGCCGCTGATGACCAGTTCGTTATCCTGGTAGCTGATCGTCAGTTCGTCCCGGCTCATCCCCGGCATGTCGAGATGCAGGCGGTAGGCCTCATCCGTCTCGATCAGGTCCATGCGGGGGCGCCACACGGCCTGCGGCGACGAAGACTCCTGGTCCTGATCCCGGGACGGAAAGAACCGGTCGAAGACGCGGTCGATCTCGTCCTGAAGGCTGCTAAGGTTTCGGGTTCGGGTGCGGGTCAAGCGGGTCATAGCTGGGCGTGGTGATCCGTTCAAGAGGTTCGCGTGAAAGCGTGCGTTCGTACCTGTAGGCCAGCCGCTCGCCTCAAATTTTCATTTACTCGGAGATGCAACACCTGTACCACCCATGATTTCTCCCAAAACGTCCTGTCAGTTCGACGGAGAAATCAGACGAGGTGACAGTCGGCATAAAACGCCCTGCAATTGCGGCAAATGTCGCTCTGAAAATCCTGTCACGGCGGTGATGATTTTACGGAGGACCTGTCAAGTCGTCTGGCTTGCGGCTCGTCTGGCCCGCAGTGCCCTCACGTGCACGCAGCCGGGAGGATTTTCCCCTCCGCGGTGCCGAACCCGATCCGGTACCCGTTTCCCTCCGCGTAGCCCCGCAGGATCACGCGGTCGCCGTCCTCGAGGAAAGAGCGGGTCTCGTCCCCGGGGAGCGGCACCGGCTTCTCCCCGCGCCAGGACAACTCCAGCATGCTGCCGTAGCTGGCCTCCGTGGGGCCGCTGATGGTGCCGGACGCCATGAGGTCGCCGGGTCGTGCATTACAGCCATTGGTGGTGTGGTGGGCCAGCTGCTGACGCATCGTCCAGTACAGGTGCTTGGTGTTGCTGCGGCACACCGTGTGCGGGGAGGACATCGACGGCGTTTGGAGATCGACCTCCAGGGTGACGTCGTAGGCGGCATCGCCCTCGGCCCGCAGGTAATTAAGCGGCTCGGGGTCCCGCGTCGGGCCCTCCGTTCGGAACGGCTCCAGGGCGGCCATGGGCACCACCCACGGCGAGATGGTGGTGGCAAAGCTCTTGCCGAGGAACGGACCGAGCGGGTCGTACTCCCACCCCTGGATGTCGCGGGCGCTCCAGTCGTTGACCAGCACCATGCCGAAGATGTGGTCGTCGGCCTCGTCGATGGTAATCGGCGTGCCGAGTTCGTTGCCGTCGCCGACGAAAAAGCCGGTTTCAAGCTCAAAGTCGAGCAACTGGGTGGGCCCAAAGACCGGCGGCTCGTCGTCATTGGGTCGGGTTTGGCCACAGGGACGTCGCACGTCGCGACCACTCAGGATAACGGAGCTGGCCCGTCCGTGATAGCCCACTGGCAGGTGCACCCAGTTGTCCTTGAGCGCGTTCTCGGCGCCCCGAAACATCGTCCCCACGTTGGTGGCGTGCTGCTTCGAGGAGTAGAAGTCCGTGTAGTCCCCAATGTCAACGGGCAACTGAAGCGTCACGTCGGCCCGCGGGTGGAGGACCCGTTCTCGGAGGGCGGCGTCATCGCGCAGCTCGGGGGTGTCGGTGCGGAGGAGCGTTTGGAGCCGCTCGCGGACGGCCGCCCACGCCGATGCGTCAAGCGCCATGAAATCGTTCAGGGTGGGCTGGGCAAAGGGCCGTGTGTTCCGGAGTTCAGGCGCGTCGAAGAGCCCGTCGTCGTTGAGCACGGCCAGGTCAAGCACGTGATCACCGATGGCAACGCCGGCGCGCGGGACCGTCGTCTCGGGAGGTGTAAAGACGCCGTACGGAAGATTTTGGATAGGAAACGGGTGGTCGGCGTCGACGTCGAGAAACGACGCGAGAGAGGGATCGGTCATGTTGAGAGATAAGCGTTTGAGAGATAGGCATTGGGTGTGGGGAGAAAGGAGCGGACTCAGGAGTCCTGGGGGGTGAGGTGGGTCATGAGTTGATGAGTCATGAGTTGGGGCGTCACGAGTTGGGGCGTCACGAGTTGGGGCGTCACG
>PXTN01000063.1 GCA_003022565.1 Bacteroidetes bacterium QS_3_64_15
TTTGACCTCCATGTATGTGTCGTCGGCGATGCCGGTGGTCACCTCCACCATTCGGGCCGAGTCGGCCTTGGCCACAAACACGACCCGGCGCAGGTCCTCCTCTCCCTCTTCCCCCTTCGCGGTCGTGTCGGCGGCCTTGGGGCGCACCTCGGTAAAGTCGCGAACGGTGACGGCCTGGATGGGCACAGCCACCGCGCTCTCTTCGGTGTCGGTGTAGATGTCGACGGCGCCGCTCATGCCCGGTCGTAAGAGTGGAGTGCGGTCCGACGTGGGGGGCACCTCGGGACGCTGAATGCCGCCATCACTCCCGGTGGAGAGGCCAGTGTTGGGATTGTTGAGCACGCGGATGGTGACGGGGAAATTGGTCACCTCGTTCTGGCTCCCCTGGTTCTCAATGCGGGCCGAGTTGGCAATTTCGGTCACGCGGCCCTGAAAGGAGCGGTCCGGATGCGCGTCGAACTCGATGGTGGCCGAGTCGCGCTGGGAGACGTTCACTACGTCGCCCTCGTTGACGTCCACCTTCAGCTCCATCTGGCCGAGCCGCGAGATCCGCATCATCTCGGTGCCGGCCCGCTGCTGCGTCCCAACGACGCGCTCTCCTTCTTCTACCTCCAGCCGGGTGACGGTGCCGGACATGGGCGCGTAAATGCGGGTCTTCTGGAGCTGCTCGCGGACGTCCTGCAGGTCGGCCCGGGCACTCTCGACCCGGAACCGCGCGGAGCGGAGCTGGGCGACGGCCTGCTGGTAGCTCGTCTCGGCGTTTTGGTACTCACTCTCCGAAATGACGTCCTTTTCGTAAAGCTTCTTCTGCCGCTCGTAGGTGCGGCGCGCCTCGATGGAGTCGGCGCGGCGCTGAGCCAGGCTCGCCTTCGCCTCCGAAACTCCCGCCTCGGCCCGCTCGACGGACGCGCGGTAGTCTTCGGCCTGGAGCCGGGCGAGCAGGTCGCCCTTCTGCACCAGGTCGCCCTCCGTCACGGGCAACGCCACGATCTCGCCCGGCACGTCGGGACTAATCGTGACCTCCACCTCGGGCTGGGCCCGCCCGAAGGCCGTCACGACCTGTGTAATGGTGCGGCGATCTACCTCTTCAGTGTCGACCCGGAGGCCGGAGTCCCCATTCCCAAACCACCCGAGTTGCCATCCGAGGCCGCCGGCGATGAGCAAGATGAGCAGCAGGCCGCCGCCCGCGTACCACATGCGATTCGAGGTGTGTCCTGAGGATGACATGACTGAAAGAATCGTGTTCTGGAAAGAGGCACGAAGAGGGCGCCAGCGGATTCAGCGCGCTGCCGGTTGGTTGAGAAGCGGGTCACTCGGCGAAAGCCGACCAGCGTTGTAGTCGATTCGCTTCTGCTGAAAGAGGAGGTTGTATCGGGCCTGCACCTGCTGGCTCGCCGCGTCGACGTAGTCGCGGAGGGCGTTCTGCAATTCCACGATGTCGGCGGAGCCAAGCTCGTAGCGTTCCTGGGCGGCGGTCCGGGCCTGCTCGGCGGCCTGAAGACGCTTGTTGGCCGCCTCCAACTGCTGCACGGCGTTTTGGTGATCGAGGTAGGCCTGCCGCACCTGCAGGGCCACCTGCTGCCGCTGGTCCTGAAGCTGATACTTCGCGTTCTGCGCCTGCACCCGGGCCTGCTCGACCTGCGCACTGCGCTGGAGCCGCTCGAAGATTGGAATGCTCAGGGAGAGCGAAATGCCACCCCCCCGGTTATTTTCGAGCTGTTCGGTAAAGCTCTGGTCGATGAACTGGTCGGGATTGTCGGGATTCGGGATGCGTCCCCGGCTCGACCAGTCGGTGCCGTATCGGCCGCTGATCGAGAGACTTGGGTAGTAGGTCGCCTTCGCGGCCCGGATGCCCTGCTGGGCCGCCTGTCGTTCGGCCTGGGCCGCGCGCAGGTCTAGGCGCTTCTGAAAGGCCTCATCGATAAGGGCAGACCGATCGAACTGGTCCGTTCCCGAAGGTCCTTCGTCTAAGTCAGGGACCTGAAAGTCGTACGCCTGACGCGGATTGAGTTGGAGAGTCTGAATGAGCCGGGTCTTGTTCACTTCCCGCTCCCGTCGTGCCTGCAGGAGCTGCTGCTCGGCGTCGGCCAGGTCGGCCTCGGCCGTGAACTCGTCCGACTTGGGCCGGGATCCGGCGTCCACAAACTCCCGAACCTGGCGCAGACGCTGGCGCTGGGCCTCCACCTGCTCCTTGCGCACCCGCACAATCTCCTGGCTCTCCACCAGGGCGATGAACTGGTCCATCACGGTGAACACCACCTCCCGCCGCGTGCGCTTCAGGCTCGTCTGGTCCGCCGTGGCCTGCTTGCGAGCCCGCTGGAGCGAGGCGACGTTCTCGAACCCGTTGAAAAGCGTGACGCTCGACCGCCCAGACAGGCTGAAGCGATTGGTCGACCGTGTGGTAAAGCCCCCCGTCACCTGGCTGAAGTTGCGTCCAACGCGCCGCGAGACGTCACTGCTGACGTTGAGGTCGGGCGCGAAGTCCATCCACTCGGACTGCACTTGGACGTTGGACGCCCGCGCCTGAGCCTGCGCCCGCTTCAGGTCGGTATTCTGGTCGAGAGCGGTGCGGACGGCCTCGTTGAACGCAATCTGTGTGGTGTCCTGGGGCTGTTGTGCGTAGCCGGGGGTCGCAAAGACCCCAAGCATCAGGAGGAGGGTGAAGGCACCCAGCCCTGTTGAGGCAAAACGAGAAGAGGCGAGTCGTTGCATGGCGTCGAAGGTCGTACTGTTGAGAGAATAAAGAGCGGGCGTTCGAGACGGGGGCGCTACTCGTATCGGAGGGAGTCAATAGGGTCGAGACGAGCCGCCTTGTAGGCCGGATAGCCGCCGAAGATGACGGCCAGCAGCGTGACGCCCCCGACGGCAATGCCCGCCCACATCCACGGGAAGGAGGGACTGATGTCCCAGTAGAGGGCCGCCACGTTGCCCCCAAGGCCGCCAAACACGATGCCGATCAGTCCGCCGATCTGGCACAGGATAATGGCCTCCAGCAGAAACTGGCCGAGGATGTTTCGCCACTTGGCCCCCACCGCCTTGCGAATGCCGATCTCCTTCGTCCGCTCGGTGACGGAGACGAGCATGATGTTCATGATGCCCACCCCGGCGGCCAGCAGCGAAATGAGTCCCACGAGTGCCCCGCCCATTGTGAGGGTGCTCGTAAACTGATCGAAGGTACTGCGGAGGAAGTCGCTCGACTCAATGTTGAAGGTGCTCGGGACCCCAGGTGCCACCCCTCGGACCACGCGCAGGTGGCTCCGCACCTCGTCCTCGGCCGCCGCAAGCTGACCGGCGGTGGCGGCCCGGACGCGCGTATCGTTCATGCTGCGCCCGCCGCTCCCGTACGCCCCGAAGAGGTGCGTGATGGGTGCGTACACCCGTGTATTCGGGCTTCGAAACAGGCCCGCCTTCTCCGCCAGCACGCCCACCACTTCGAGCCGCACCCGGCCGACCTGCACCTCCTTGCCCACCGGACTGGTCGTCGGAAAGAGCACCTCGGCCACCTCCGACCCAAGGAGAGCTACCGGGCGTGCGTTCTGCACGTCCTGCGTCACAAATGGGCGCCCCGCCTGCATCTCGTAGCCAAAGGTGCCAAGGAACGCCTCGTCGGTGCCGTAGAGAGACACATTGGGGTTCGTCTCGTGCCGGTCGGACTGCGCCTTCCCCCTAGAGCCGAACCGCTCGCTCACGCTCACGGACAGGTCGCTCCCCACCCGTTCCTTGAGGCGAAGCACCTGATCGTGCGTGATGGGCGGATGGTAGCGTTCGGGCCCGTCGCCGCCTGCGTAGTCGTACCGCTCGATCGAGAGCGTCGAGGCCCCCAGCCCTTGAATCGAGCTCTTGAAGTAGAGGTCGATCACGTCCACGGCCGTCACGGCGGCAATGACCGCAAAGACGCCGATGACGATGCCGAGAAGGGTGAGGGCGGAGCGCAATTTGTTGGCCCGAAGCGCCTGGAGCGCCTCGCGCACCGTCTCGAATCCGCTCATGGACGAGGGGAGTGCGTTGGAAAGGGTCGGGGAAAAAGGGTTGTGTTTGTGGTAGAGCGTGCCTGCCGTCCGGGACTACGTGTGGGTGTGTGGGCGTATGGGCGTTTTTTCATACGCCCAGACGCCAATACGCCCAGACGCCCACACGCTCACGCGGTCTGCTTCTCCTTCACGACGCCCCAGCTCCGGGCCACCACGAAGAGGACCCCGCCAAGACCGACCGATCCGCGCAGCCTCGCCGTTGGCTGTCCGGCAACGGCCCCCACTTGCTCTCGGCTCCATCGGAGCAGGTGCACGACGGGCAATAGCATCCAGGGAAGGGTCGGCCCAGAGGGAGAAGGTGCGTTCTGCATGGGTTTCTGTGGGGTGTGGAATGACGTGCAACTACTCGTACCGGAGCGCCTCGATGGGATCGGCGGTGGCAGCCTGCCAGGCCGGCGCGATGCCGAAGAGGATGCCGACGCCCACACAGATCACAAACGCGAGGACGATCGTCTGGGCCGGCAGGGTGGCGGTCAGCCCCAGAGCACTCACGCCCATGGCCCCCAGCGCAGAAACGCCAAGGCCGATGACGCCCCCGATCAAACATACGATGACCGCCTCAACCAGGAACTGAAACAGGATGGTACGGCGCTTGGCCCCCACGGCCTTGCGGATGCCGATCTCTTTCGTCCGCTCGCGCACCGACACAAACATGATGTTCATGACGCCGATGCCGCCCACTACGAGCGCGAGCCCCGTCAGGAACAGCCCCACGCCGTAGATGGCGATTCGGGTGCTCGCGAAGCTGTCCATGATCTGCTGTTGGTCGTTGATCGCGAAGTTGTTTCGCTCCCCCGGCGGCACCCCGCGGGCCGTCCGCACGATGCCGGTCAGCTCCTCCTCCGCCCGGCTCATCAGAGCTGGGGATGCCACCTTCGCCATGACGGTGACCCCCCATCTTCGATTGACCCCGAAGGCCTGGTCGTAGGTGCTAAACGGGACGAGAATGCGCTCGTCCGGCGAGCCGGGTCCGCCGAGCATGCTCTGGCCCTTCTTCGTCTGCACCCCGATCACGGTGCACGGCACGCTCCCCATCTTAATTTCCTTCCCGAGCGGCGTGATCGCCGGAAAGAGCTCCTCGGCGATTGTTGCCCCGATGACGCAGACGTGCCGCGCCGCGCGCTCTTCAGTCTGCGTGTAAAAACGTCCCTTCCTGAGCTCAACGTTGCGGATGCGCCCGTACTGGGGCGGCGACCCCAAAATCTCGCCCTCTATCTCCTGCCCCCGGTAGGTCACCGAGCGGTCCGTGTCCGCCATCGGCGCCGCCGCCGTGGTGAAGCGTGAGCGCTCCTGAATGGTCTGGGCCAAGGCCGGTTGAATGGCCGGGCGGTTGCGGAGGCGCCACCACTCCCGATCGGCGTTCTGGCCCCATGGAAACTGGTCGACGTACAGCACGTCGGTCCCGAGTTGGGAGAGCGCCTTGTCGAACTCCTGATTTAGTCCGTTGATGACGGTCGCCATCAGCGTGACCGCCGCGATGCCGATGATGACCCCAAGCGTGGTCAGCGTGGAGCGCAGCTTGTTGGTCCAGATGGCCTGGCCGGCAATCCGGACGCCCTCGACCACTTCAAAGACGAAACGACGCATGGGCCGTCTCAATCGTTCGGGAAACACGAAAGGGTAGGCGGTTCGAATCGTCGGCTCTCTGTTCGGCGACTATCCGCTTTCGCCGGTCCCCCTTGCAATACGGGAGACAGGCCGATCGGCACACAGGTTGCAGGTCTCCGTCGAGACGTGCAGGGGCCTCAACGCCGGAGCGGCGCGCGTGATGCCGGCCCTTCGACGAACGGTCCCTTTCGCCCGACGAATCGAAGACTTCGACCGATGAGCAGCGCGTCCTTCCGTCCTTGTCTCCACGGCCTTCCGAACCCGCGCCCGATCCACCGCGCACTGAACGTGCACGACCGGGCCGTCCCGCTCGATGGTCACCTCGTTGAGCAGGTCGCCTGTGACTCCCTCAATCTCCTTCTCGGAGAGCCGAAGGGCCGCGATCGCGCCCTTCGACACGTCCACCACGTTCGCAGCGCTCGTCTCGTCCCGCATCGTGAGGTATGCTTTGCCCTCCAGGGCCTCGTCGGTTAGCGTGACCGACACGGCCTGCTCGCGGATCCGGCTTTTCAGCCGATCAATCTTGCTTCCGGCCGAGCCCTCCAAAGCCGACGACGCGTCCGAGAGGCCCAGCATGCGGTCGGCCCACGCGCTGAGCAGTTGCTGGAACCCGGTCCTGTTCGCCCTCGGAGCGTCGCTGGAGGACGCTGCCCCGCTGGCTCCGGGGTCATGGAGGGCGGTCTGTAGCACGTCGCGCCCCACGAGCCACGCGGTGCTACCGTGGCCCACTCGCTCGACGAGCGTCATGTACGACTCGTTGTCACGGAACCCCTCGGCCTGGTCCCGATGCCGGTCGATCATGGCCTCGACCCGACCGGCGTCCATCGCGGCGGCAATCGTGCCGCTGCGGACGAAGCCCAGCGACAGGGTGTCCGGCACAGACGCCTCCTCGGACGCCCACGCCCCGAGAGCGAGATGATAGACGGGCACGTCGCGATAGGTGGCGGCCCGCCCGGCCTCCCCCGGCGCCCGGTCGAGGTACCGGTCCACCTGGTCCGGACTCAGGTCCGCAAACACGACCGCGCTCAGCGCATCTCCGTCCTCAAGAGTCCCGTACACGGCCTTCAGATCCGTCTCGGGATCCATGCCTGTAGCGGCGAGGACGGTGCCCAGGCGAGACTCCTCCGCCCGACGGAGACTGTCGACCAGGTCCGCCCCCCCGAACGTGTCGACGTTTCCCATCACCGTCTCCAGGTCGACCATTCCCGCAAAGCGCGGCGCTTCCGGCAGAAGGGCGGTGGCCTGCCGCGTCTGCGTCGGGATCCGGTCGGTCAGGCTCATGTAGGGCTCGCATCCCACGAGCCCGACGGTGGCGATAAGAAGAAGGATCCAGAGCGACGGTCGACGAAAGAGCATGGAAGCGCGGGATAAACGGAGAGAGCGGTGCGACGGACCTGGCGGACCCTGCCGTTATCGTGCGCCACTTCCCAACGCTCCCCCGACCACAAAGATGCAGGTCGTGCGATGAACCGGGAGTGCGGTGCGACGAATGCCTCATCGCAGAGGATGCGGACCCGCGGCGTTGCCCGATGCGACCTATCAGTCCCCCGGACCGGCGTCTCCTCCCCGTCAGGGTCCCGTCTGAGGGACAGTGTGGATTGACCGTCGGAAGCCGCCGTTACGTCCCGCCGACGTGCTCCCGAAGACGGTCGTCGGAAATGGACAGCCGTCCCTGTTCATTGGCCTTCTCGTACAGGGCCTCGGAGCACACTGCCGTGCTCATTTCCTCGCACCAGCAGGCAAACTCGTAGCCCACGGCCCCGTGGTCGTCGCCAAACGCCTCGAACTTGGCCGACCGCAGGCTTTCTTCGGGAGAGGTGCCGACCCCCCAGACAATTCCAGTGGTACGGTCAAAGGTCACCCAGTAGGCAGGCGTGGCGACGTGCTCAAACTCGTCGAGCTCTGCTCCTACGACAGGGGCTTCCGCTCCGACGTCCTGGAATGCATCGTCGGAGGCGCTCCAGACGAGATCATTGGGGGCGACCCGGCCCTCCGTTTTTTCAACGTATCCGATGGGAAGGTCGACGGTCTGCGTGTGGTCGTGGTCGGTGGCACCCATCGTACACAATCGTGACTCGGACGGAACGGCGAGCAGCATGCAGGCGATGTGTGAAACCGCCTGGGATGAGCATCACCGTTGACGATCGCGGTTGATTCGCGGAGGATGGACGCTCCGCGCCGGAGCCGGCTCTTTCCACGACTTCGTTACGGATGGGCCCCCTGAGCGGCCCTCAGTTGTCTTCCAGGAGCTCTCGTTCCAGGGCGCGAAGCTCACGGAGGACCGTCTCGCGGTCGCCTTTGTCCTGAAGGTCGAGCGTGCGGAGATTCGTCGAGGCGGTTCGCACTTCCAGTGTGGTTCCGTTCTTCGCGGTCTCGATGATGCCGAGCCGCAGGGCGGACGTCGCGTCGGCCGGCGCCTGGGACTGGCGCACCCGCATTTCGCGACGCGCGTCGGCGAGGGCCCGGAACAGTCGCGTCGCGTCCGGCCCGCGGGCCGACGTAGGGAGAGCGGTATCTGTGAGGTCAACCGGTGCTCCCCCCGATCCCATGACGGGCTGGGACGACCGGCGCCCCACAACTGCGAGATAAGCGTTCATGACGGCGGGGCGTTGGTAAAAAACGCGATAAGCGTCCGAAGATCGGTGCGCGGACGTGGATCCTCATCCCGTTTCGTCGAGCAGCGCGTCCACGTTGTCACTGTAGCCGCGGCTCGTCTTCAGGGGCGTGCCACTGGCCATCCGGAGCTGGTAGGTGCCGTGGTCGAGCGGGCGGAGCTCCTCAATGTAGTCGGCGTTGGCGATGTAGGAGCGGTGGACGCGCAGGAAGCGGCCGGGGTCGAGCTCCTCTTCGAGCTCCTTCATCGTCTTCCGCACGAGGTGCGTGTCCTCCCCGTCGTGGAGGGCCACGTAGTCGCCCTCAGACTCGATCCACTGCACGTCGTCGACGTCGACGAAGTAGATGCGGTCGCAGCTCCGGATCGTGAAGCGTTCGATGCCCTCGCGCTCCTCCTCGGCGGTGTACTCCCGAAGTACCCCCCGGAGCTGTTGGCTGAGCGCATTCGCCTCGACCCGCTGGAGCTGCCGGCGGGCCCGTTCCATGGCTTCCTCGAAGCGCTCCTCCTCGATCGGCTTCAGGAGGTAGTCGAGGGCGTGGGCCTCGAAGGCGTCGAGTGCGTACTGGTCGTAGGCCGTCACGAAAATGGTGAGCGGCATGTCCTCCACGCCCACCTCTTGCACAACCTCCAGCCCATCCATTTCGGGCATCTGCACGTCGAGAAACACGAGGTCCGGGTCGTGCGCTTCGATCTGCCGTACCGCCTCAGGCCCGTCGGCGGCCTCCCCCGCGACGGTCACGTCGTCGAGGGGCTCCACGAGCTGCCGGACCCCCGTGCGGGCGAGCGGCTCGTCGTCAACGATGAGGGCGCGAATCGACATGATGGGTTGTGGTTGGAGGAATGGAAGCTTGAAGGCGTGGAAGAAGAGCGCTCGTGTCGTCGGAGACAATATCGTTTCGTCGGCGGGGCCCGCTTCGGCGTCTAAGATCCGGGAACCGTCGCGGCGTCTCGTTCAGCGTCCGGATCGAGCACCTCGGTCTCCGCGTCGAGGGGAAGCTGAAGGGTCACCCGTGCGCCGCCCTCAGCGGCTGTTCCGAGTTCGAACACGTGCGCGTCTCCATACAGCGTTTCGAGACGGCGCTTCGTGTTGGCGAGCCCGACCCCCTCGCTCTCGGCCGGGAGGGTCTCGGGGTCTTTCGGAAAGCCGGGTCCGCTGTCGGCCACGACCAGCTCCACTCCTTTCTGCCCCTGCGTGGTCGTCGACTGGGCCGACACGCGGACGACGCCCGCCTCGGCGTGGGGGGCAATGCCGTGGCGCACCGCGTTCTCGACGAGTGGTTGCAGGAGCAGATAGGGGACCGGGACTTCACTCACGTCCGGGTCCACCTCGATCTCCACCCGAAGGCGATCCTCAAACCGAATTTCTTCGATCTCGAGGTATCGCTCCACGAGATCGATCTCCTCCCGCAACGGCGCCATCTGCACGTCCGCCCCCTTGAAGGTGGCACGCAGCATGTCACTCAGCAGGCGGAGCGTGCGGCCCGCCTTCGAGGTCTCACCGCCGCGCACGAGGACGGCGATCGCGTTGAGCGTGTTGAATAGGAAGTGCGGATTCACCTGCATGCGCAGCGCCTGAAGCTGAGCCTGCGCGAGCTCGGCCTGGAGCGCCTGGGCCTGGGCCTCCTGCTCCCGCGAGCGGAGGAAGTGCTCGTACGCGAAGCAGAGGGCCGCCACAATGAAGTAGGTGAAGTAGTCGGCGATGATGCGCCGGACGAGAAACACGGCCAGTCGCCATCCGCCGATGCCGTAGGGATCGACGGCCTGGAAGTCAAACGACGTCGTGAAGCTGGGATAGATGCCCTCCCGAGTCAGCGTGGCGACGGCAAAGATGCTGCGCTCGACGGCGACGTGGACGACGGCCACGGGCACGCCGATGAGGAGAACCCATCCCACGCCGCGCTTCAATCGGGCCCGCACGTCCGCCCAGCGGAAGAGCCACAGCACGACGGGGAGAAGCAGGGCCCAGAGGTGGAGGCGCGTCCAGAGCCCAACGGCGAAGGTGCAGAAGGCAAACAGAAGGCGTCCCCAGAGCTGCTCGCCGGGCGTGGTCCGGAACCAGTCCACGAGCCAGGGCCCGCCCCCCTCGATGAGGATGAGGGCCACCAGGAGCCCTACGGTCCCGTACCGGAGGTAACGCCGCGTTAACCGGCGAAGCGCGGACAGTTCTGCGGGGGCCGAGGCGGCCATGACGGATTTCAACGGATGAGTAGGCCTGCCCCTGCAGAACTTTCAGAAGCTGTTTGGCGAAACGTCTTCGGGTTGCAACTTCGCGGATCTCGTGCAACGAACCTTCGGCACATCGCCTGGTAGCTCCACTACGAGGTTCGTTTGAGCGGTCCGTTGCAGCTTCGCCCGCTGTGTCTCACCTTCGAATCTGTTCGCTAAACAGCTTCTTAACCGCCGAATGCCGGTTTCAGGGACGGCATTGCGGCTGGAGGAAGCGGAGGGGGAGGGATTCGAACCCCCGGGGCCTCGCGGCCCGCCGGTTTTCAAGACCGGTGCATTCGACCAGGCTCTGCCCCCCCTCCGGCGGCGTTTCGGCGATGTGCTTCCACACGAGGTTCGCGGGACGGGTTTCGACGCGGCCTTGAATTGGGCGTGGAGGGGCCCTGCTCCCCCCATGTGAAGGGCTCGCGTGAAGGGAACGCGCAGCTGTAGACCCTCACACGACGGCGGCAAGGGTGTGCGCCCCAACGCGTTCTGGGCCCGGATGAGCCGCATCCCAATCACTATGCTTCCCCCTCTTCTTCCGGGTCGAGCTCTTCCTCAGGCCGGACGTCCCACATCAGCATCGTTTCGACGTCGACGTAATCCTCTTCGACGGCCTCTTCCTCGTCCCCGTAGTCGTCGACAAACTTGTAGTCGCCATAGGTGGAGCGCTGGAAGGGCGGAAGGCGATGCCACTCCGTGCCCTCCCGGTCGACGAAGTGGTCGGGGTAGGAACTCTCGACCTCGTAGCTGGGGTGGTAGGAGTGATATGTCTTGCGCGCCTCGTGGATGGCGGCGCGACGGGCCCCGGCTTTGGTGCGGCTCTCGCCCTCGACGCTGAAGGGAGAGATTTCGATTTTGGCCGTGATGAACCCGTCGTCATTCTCGTGGTACGTCGGGCGCATCACTTTAAAATCACTCGGCTCGGGATATGCACTACTTTCTTCGTCGGCCATAGGAGCGGGGGATCGAAATGAGCAGTACGCACGGCGGCTGCGGGAGAGCCACCATAGGGAAAAGTACGTACGACGGGTCCCCGAAGAGGATTCCGAACCGGACCGACTCGCCACTGCCCTCGCCCAGAATTCGCACGGTCCGGCGACGATCGCTCTTCGGACCCACTCGGACTGCTGTTATTGTTCAAGGCCAAGGTCCTCGTCGAGTCGCAAACTGTGGATCGATATGTGGATAACTTTTCACGAGCTGGCCCGGAGCTCTCTGTCTTTAACAATAACAGAAACAAAGGGGCGCGTAGGGCGACGTGCTCCCTCTCAGACGCGCCCAAACGGACCTCCGTTATTTTCTATAGCGAGAATCACATGTGGGCAGAATGTGGATAAGGGGCGAGTGCATCATTCGTCGGCCCGCTCTTTTACGGGCTGGTTCGTTCGGCACTCGGTCGCTGGAAGGCCTTCGGCGGCCCAGGAATGTCCGTTATTTTCTGGTATTGAGGTGCGTCCGGGAGCGTCCATTCGCGGCGAGTTCGTTTCCGAGTCGGAGCGGGATTGAGTTGAGAGAGATAGACGGTGGAGGTGCGCCGCTGCGCTGTCCTGCCCCTGATACAGAAGCATCGCGGTGCTGCAGGTCTGCTTCTGAGAAGCTGGTCTGTCGATTTTTCCTCGCGAGAGGGGGTCCACTGGGTCTCGTTCAGTCGGCGTCCGACGGTCCGATGGGGACCTGGAGGCTGGCCAGCCGGTCCGTCAGGTAGTTCTCGACGATCAATGAACCGATGTTGAGGGCCGAGGTGGCGGCGGGGGAGGCGGCGTTGATCACGTTGACGACGCGGTCGGTCTCGCGGATGAGGAAGTCGTTGACGAGCGTGCCGTCGCGGCGGAGCGCCTGGGCGCGCACCCCGGCCCGCGGCGACGTGAAGTCGTCCATCTGCACCTCGGGGATGAGATTGCGGGCTGCCTGCAGGTAGGCTCGCTTGCTCATCGACTGCAACAGCTCACGGAGTCCCTTCTTCCAGTGGCGGGCGGCGAGGGTCTGGAAGCCCGGATATGTGAGGGTCTCCCACAGCTCTGCCCAGTCGACGTCGGCGAGCCGGTAGCCCTCCCGTGCGAAGGCCAGCACCGCGCTGGGCCCACACTCTACGCGGCCGTCGATCATCGGGGTGAAGTGAACGCCCAGGAACGGAAAGGCGGGATCCGGCACTGGGTAGACGAGACGACTGCAGAGCGACCGCCGCTCCGGCACCAGCTCGTAGTACTCGCCCCGGAACGGCACGATCTTCGTATTCAGGTTCTGCCCGCTCATCGCGGCGATGCGGTCGGCGTAGAGCCCGGCGCAGTTGACGGCGTGCCGGGCTTGCACGGCCCCGGTCGTGGTGTCGACCGTCACGTGGTTGGGGGTCACGTGGAGGTCACGAACCTCCGCCCCCGTCTGCACCGAGTGGCCGCGGTCCGTCACGCCGTCGGCCAGGGCCTCGGCCACGGCCTCGTAGTCGACGATGCCGGCACTGGGCACTTCCAGGGCCGCTACGCCCTGCACGTGGGGCTCCCGCTCGTAGAGCCGTTCCGGCCTGATGCGCGTGCAGTCGATCTGATTCGCACGGCCCGTCGCCTCGATCCGGTCCAGGCCCGCCACCTCGCTCTCGTCGGTGGCCACCACCATCTTGCCGCACATCTCGTAGTCGATCCCCTCGCGCTCGCAGAACTCGATCAGGGCGTGCTTGCCCTCCCGGCAGTTCTCGGCCTTCAGCGAGCCGGGCTCGTAGAACACGCCGGAGTGGATGACGCCGGAGTTGTGGCTCGTCTGATGAGCCGCCACCCGGTTCTCCTTCTCCAGAACGACGACCGAGGTGTCGGGATACTGATCGGTGAGGCGGTAGGCCGTGGCGAGCCCAACGATCCCCCCCCCGATAATCGCAACGTCGTAGGTTGGCATAGAGCAGCGTCCAGTGTGGCGTGAACAGTTACGTCTTGGATCCAGAGGTCCAGGGTTCCGGAAGCAACGGCGATCAAGATACAAAGGAAAAGCGAACCGGAAAGTGCGCCCTGCCCCGGAAAAAATTAATGGAAGACCGAAGGCGAAAGTGCCCCGGGTCTTACAACGGCAGGCAACACCCGGTCCCCCAGAGAGTTTAGGCAGCGCGTATTTATTGCAGCGTCGTTCCCGGTCATGCACCGTCGACTTCATCTCCTTTGCGTTGCAATGAGCCTCGTGGGTGGCGCGGGCCTGCTCGCGGCGGCCGGGTGTGCCGACACGGAGGCCTCCTTCTCCTCCTCTACGCCCGATACGCTCCCGAGCGCGGAGCCGATCTTCGACGTGCGATCGGTGACGCTCGACGCCCGGAACCGCCCCGACTCCAGCCTGCTCGTGCGGCTCCGCGACCTCGGCGTCACGCACATTACCCTGGTGTCGTTCGGGTGGCAAAGGGCCCCGGACGTGCCGACCATCCGGGCCGACACGGGCGACGGGTGGTACAGCGAGTCGCACCGGGGCATCCGCACCCTCGCCCGCCAGGCCCACGCGCTGGGAATGGGCGTCATCCTCAAGCCGCACCTCTGGGTGGGCGGGTACGACGAGAAGCAAGATCGCAGTGAGATCGGCTTCGATACCGAGGCGGAGTGGACGGAGTGGGGGGCCGACTACCGCCGCTTCCTCATGCTCTACGCCCGTCTCGCCGCGGAGGTGGATGCCGACGTGCTCGTGCTGGGCACCGAGCTGACGCGGGCGGCGACCGAGCGCCCTAATTTTTGGCGCACCCTCGCGTCGGAGGTGCGCACCGTCTACGACGGAAAGCTGACCTACGCGGCCAACTGGCACGAGGCGTACAAGCAGATCCGGTTCTGGGACGCGCTGGATTACGTCGGCGTGCAGGCCTACTTCCCGCTCACCGACGCCGAGTCGCCGTCCCTGAGTACGCTTCGGGAGGGCTGGCGTCCGCACCAGGCCGCCCTGGCCGAGGTGCACGAGCGCACCGGTCGCCCCGTTCTGCTTACAGAGGTGGGCTATCGGAGTGCCGTCGGGGCCGCGGCGGCGCCGTGGATGTGGCCGGAGCGCGATGAGACTGCCGTCCCCGACTCTGCGCTCCAAGCCCGCTGCTACCGAGCCTTCCTGTCAACGGTGGGGCGCGCGCCGTGGCTGAAGGGCAGCATCATCTGGAAGTGGCATCCGCCGTCCGAAGTCGACGGACCAACCGCCTTCACCCCACAGGGCAAGCTCGCCGAGACAGTGCTGCGCCGATGGTTTACGGCTACCACTCCCCAGGGAGGAGCGTGACGAGCTTCTTCGGGCTCCATCGTGTCCCTGAATAATGAGAGGGTGGCGTCGCGGACGGCTACGGGTCGGATCCGATTATGCCTTCGAGGAGAGACCGAGCAGCCCGGTCCCCGATCCGATCGCAGCGCTCACATCTCGTCTCGTACGGGTCCCGCCGGGACTCGCAGACGGCATTCACAACGAGCCCAACCGATCCCCAGAGCAGCTTCTGGCCCTGACTCAGTTGGGGCGAGTCTCCAGACCGGGGCGGACGTGGAGGGGAGCGGAGTGACAGGGTGTCGGTTAGCCGGACGTGCTCGCGGAGGGGGCGATAGGGGTCGAGCCGAGAGGGGACCTGAGAGTCGCTGACCTGAGGAGGGCGGGCCGAATCCCGCAGTTGCGCCTGGGCCGTCGGACCGCCCCCACCCAGCAATAGAAACAGACCGACGAGCACTCCTGCGCCCCTGAGAAGACCCTGTTGAACCATGGCTGCGACGACGGTGCAGCGAGAGAGCATCGGCGTGTCGGGACTTTAGTCGCCCGAAGGGACGCAGAGGTAACGACGCGTCGCGTCCGGTGGCCTCCCCGCCGCCCGATACTTACCTTACTCGTGCGGGGAGGAACCCCCCTGGTCAACGACCTCCCCGTTCCACTCTCCATTCCGCATTCCACATGCCAAGCCCACAATGGTCTCTGACCTCTTCGATCCCGACACCTGGACGCCCATCGACGGCTTTGACCTTGAGGACGTGACCTACCACCGCGCCGCCGGCCACGGCACGGTCCGCATCGCGCTCGACCGGCCCGAGGTGCTGAATGCCTTCCGCCCGCCGACCGTGGACGAGCTGTACCAGGCGCTCGACCACGCCCGCCAGTCGCCCGACGTTGGCTGCGTGCTGCTCACCGGCAACGGCCCGTCCGAGAAACACGGCAAGTGGGCCTTCTCCTCCGGCGGCGACCAGCGCATTCGGGGAAAAGACGGCTATCAGTACGAGGACGACGAAGGGGAGGCCGACGAGACACAGCCCGGCCGCCTCCACATCCTGGAGGTCCAGCGCCTCATCCGCTTTATGCCCAAGGTCGTGGTCGCCGTGGTGCCGGGGTGGGCCGTGGGCGGCGGGCACAGCCTCCACGTGGTCTGCGACCTCACCCTCGCCAGCGCCGAGCACGCCAGGTTCAAGCAGACCGATCCCGACGTGGCCAGCTTCGACGGCGGCTTCGGCTCGGCCCTGCTGGCCCAGCAGGTGGGGCAGAAGAAGGCACGCGAGATCTTCTTCCTCGGCAAGACCTACTCGGCCGAGGAGGCCGCGGACATGGGCATGGTGAACGAGGCGGTGCCGCACGACGAGCTGGAGCCGACGGCGCTTGACTGGGGCGAAACAATCAACGGCAAGAGCCCCACCGCCATCCGCATGCTCAAGTACGCCTTCAACATGGCCGACGACGGCCTGGTGGGCCAGCAGGTGTTTGCGGGGGAGGCCACGCGCCTGGCCTACATGACCGACGAGGCGCAGGAGGGCCGCGATGCATTCCTGGAAGGCCGCGATCCGGACTGGTCCGACGTGCCGTGGCACTATTAGCGTGTCTCACGGAATGTCGGAGCATGCCTCGATCGATCCGCCTTCTGGTTTCGCGTTGGAGGTTGGAAGGTTGAAGGTTACAGACGGAATGGGCTTCGCAGGAGCCGAAGCGCAACCTGCAGGAAAACGTCCGCGTCATGGTCCCCGTCTCTGTATCACCACGATTGTGCCTCCTCGAACAACATCGAGAGCTGGGCTGGAGGATTTTCCCGAAACGTCTACCCAGACTGCTTTCGCCTCCCATCCACGACCTGTACGTTAGGACTGGTGTTTTCTCGGGGCCGTCGTCCCGAGTCGCCACTCCGCAGCATCTGTCGTCTCGCAGTACCTCCACGTCCGTGTCGTCCGTCTCCGCCGCCGACCTCCCCGGTCTCGATCCCGCCCCTGACTTCTCGTTTCGCGACGGCCAGCTCGCCTTCCTGATCAAGCTGGCCCAGGCCTATCAGGAGGGCCGCACCGATCATCTCGGCGTCTTCGTCCCCGGCTACGGCAAGACGCTGACCGCCCTGGCCTCTTTCGCCGTGGCCCGCGCCATGGGCGTGTGCGACACGCTGGTGGTGTTCGTCCCCCGCAGCAACCTGCAGGAGCAGTACGCCGACGCCGACGAGATGGCGCGCATGCTGCGCTGGATCGGCGCCCCGCGCCTGCCGTTCTGCGTGGCGGACTCGGACCGCGTGTTCGTCAAGAATCCGGACATCCCCGTCGTCATTGCCACGTACCAGTACGCCTGTGGGCAGTCCGGCAATAGCGATCTGCAGCGCTACTGCAGTCAGGGATCGCCCCTCTTCGTGCTCGATGAGATCCATCACCTGCCCGAGGAGGGCACGTGGTCACAGGCCGTGGGACGCCTGCCGTACGACTCGCTCATCGGCCTCTCCGGCACGCCCCTCCGCAGCGACGGCCAGCCGCTCTTCGGCGTGCCGCACGACGTGGTGCCGACCAACGACGGCCGCGAGGAGCTCCACTACCGCGCCCTCCACGAGGTGAGCCTGCGCGACGCCCACGCCGAGGGCCAGATCCTGAAGCGCATCGAGGCGCACGTGATCAACTACACCATCACGATGGTGGAAGAAGACACCGGCGAGGAAGTGGAGATCACGCTCGGCGAGCTCAAGAGCGAGATAGGCCGCGACACGGCGCACCTCGACCGCTACTTTGCCCGCCGCAGCCTGCGCTTCCACGCCGTATACCTCGAGACCCTGCTGGGCCCGGCCGTGGGGCAGTTCCAGAAGAAGCGCGCTGGCCACATCGGATCCGGAACCGGGCGCAACCACCAAATGCTCGTCACCTGCATGAGCAACCGCCACGCTGCCGACGTGCTCGACTTCATGGAGCGGCGCTACGGCTGGCTCAGCGCCACGCGTATCGGGCAGGACGTGCCGCGCGACGAGCGGGCGGAGCGCCTGGCGGCCTACCGCAACGGCGAGGTGGACGTGATGGTGCAGGTGGACATGATCGGGGAGGGCACCGACATCAAAACCATCAGCGTCATTGCCAAGCTCGACCTCGTGAGTGCCCGGTCCAAGACGCTGCAACAGATCTTTCGGGGCATGCGGTACTACGACGCGTGGGACGAGGCAGCCAACGTGTGCGACGTGTTCACGTCCGGCGACCTGGGTCTCTCCGAGACGCTCGGCTGGATGACGCGGGAGGTGCAGGAGGGCCTGCGCCGCCGCACGGACGAAGGCCCCTCGCCCGAGAAGGCGGAGCAGAACGACGAGCGGTCCGAGTGGGCGCTCACGGGGGTCGACGAGGAAAAGATTGAGACGCACCAGCTGAAATTTGAGGACAACACCCAAAACTCAGATCTGCAGGTGCAGCGCCAACCTTTTGAGGAGCCGGATCCCGACTCGCTCGACCTCTCGGCCCAGGAGAGGGAGCTGCGCAAAGAGTGCTCGGAGCTCGCCACGCAGGTGGCCCACGCCCTGGAAAATCGCGGCATGGACATTCATATTCGCGACGTGCACGCGGAGGCCAAGGATCGCTTCCGCAAAGCCCAGTCCGACATGAGCCTGAAGCTGCTGAAGCGCAAGAAGAAGTGGCTCCAGCGGTGCCTCCGCAGCAAGCGGCTGGTGTAGCGTCCGGGTTGATTCCGTCGGGGGGAACGAAGATTGGTGAATGCCTTTGCCTGTCAGTGCCGGTGCGTCTGGGCCTGCGGGGATTGAGGGCGCGCGTTTTGTCACTCCTCATCGTTTCGATTCAGCATCTCCATGATCGAAAAAACAATTCAGGGAGCGAGCGTCCCGGCACTCGGACTGGGCACGTGGCAGCTCACAGGCCGAGCGTGCCGGACGGGTGTGGCCCACGCCCTCGATCTCGGCTACCGCCACATCGACACCGCCCAGGTCTACGACAATGAGGAAGCGGTGGGGCAGGGACTGCGCGACAGCGGCGTGGCCGGGACGAGGTCTTCCTCACCACCAAGATCTGGCGCTCCAACGTGGCCCCTGCCGACATGCGGACCTCCACCGAGGAGAGCCTGCGGCGGCTCGGTGCCGACCGGGTGGACCTGCTGCTCATCCACTGGCCCGTGGAGCGGGTGCCGCTCCGGAAGCAGCTCGATACGCTCGTTGAACTACAGCGGGAGGGCAAGGCCCGGCACGTGGGCGTGAGCAACTTCCTGCCCGAGCAGATCGACCACGTCGTGGAGCACCTGCCGGATGACGCGCCCCTCTTCGCTCACCAAGCCGAGTACCATCCCTTTCTCGACCAGTCGCCGCTCCTTGAGCGCGCTCGCACGCACGATCACACATTCACCGCCTATAGTCCCCTCGCCCGCGGTCGGGTCGTGGGCCACGAGACGCTCGAAGAGATCGGCGCCCGGCACGGCACGTCCGCCGCGCAGGTCGCTCTGCGGTGGCTCCTGCAGCAGGAAACGGTGAGCGCCATCCCGAAGGCCGCCTCCGCCGAGCACCGCGCGGCCAACGCCTACGTGTTCGACTTTGAGCTGAACGCGGAGGAGATGGAAGCGATTTCGAGCCTTCGGGGGAACAAGCGAATCCTCGACCCAGGCTTTGCGCCCGACTGGTCCTACTGACGCCTCGGGGCGCCCCCCTTGACAAAGACGGGTGGTTTGTTCAATCTTAACAGGTGCGGACCGAAGGAAGCGGTCTCATAACTTCCGAGGCCCGAGATCCACGGCCCTCGGTCCAACTTCGTCCGTGTCGTGCATTGATTCTCTGCCCGCTATGAACCGTCGCGTGATCCGTCAAATCCTGATTGCCTTGGGCGTCTTCGCGGTCATCATCCTCACTTTTGTGGCCATTGCTCAGCTTGGCGGGTAGCTCTGGACCCAGTGCTTTCTCAATTGGTCTCCTTGGGATCAGGAGCGCTTCGAATCCGGCGAAAAGAGCATCCCGTGGAGGGGAACTTTCGTCCGATCTGTGCAGGAGCCCCATCAATTCGCAACGCGCAGGTGCAATTCATCGCCAGTCCGGCGGCGCAGTTGCCTTTGGGTCGTTCAGTTCGGTTCATGTCGGTGGTTGCTCGGAGAGTCTTCGGGCAGTCGTGCCGTTCGGGGGAGGGGGCCGTGAGGTCGAACGGCTTCTCCCGGTTCTCATACGAGAGGCATAGCGAGGCACAAGAGGCGGCCCCACAGGGGTCGGGACACGTTCACGATGCCCTGTGCGCACCGCAGGCGATCCCGAAAGCTTTCGTGGATCGTCGAGGAGCAATAATGAGCAGATAGGAGCCTGCCCTCGACCGCCGTCGGGGCCGCCGCTGACGCCGCAGTAGCGTCCCGTGAGAAATCCGGGTTCTCGTCGCACCCTTCCACTGTTGCTCTGCATTGGCATGTACACCTTCACGCCCTCCTCGGCGCGATGGATGCGCGGGGGAATCGCTGCCGTTCTCGTTGGGTTCATCATGGGCTGTGCCGCTTTTGGGGGCGCGTCGGGCAACGGCGAACGGCAGGCCGCTGCCCAGAAGACGCAGGACCAGTCGTCGTCGGATGAGGAGAACGGTGGACTCAAGCCGGTCGGGGAGGTCATCCCGGACTCGGCCCGCACGGATGAGGGGCTTCTCACGACCCATCGCTTCAAGGACAAGCTCTATTTCGAGATTCCGGACTCCCTGCTGGGGCGCGAGCTCCTGATGGTATCACGCGTGTCGAAGGCCCAGGCAGAGCTGGCCTATGGCGGAGAGAAAGCTAACACGCAGGTGCTGCGCTGGCAGCGGCGCGGGGACGAGTTGCTTCTCCGTGTGGTGAGCCATGAGAAGACGGCCAACCCACAGGATCCCGTCTACCAGGCGGTGAAGAACTCCAGCTTCGAGCCGATTCTGAAGTCGTTTGCCGTCGAGGCTCTCAACGAAGACTCGACCGGGATCGTCTTTGAGGCCACGGACCTCTATACCAGCGATGTGTCGTCGCTCGGCCTGCCGCAGGAGGCCCGCGAGGAGTACCAGGTGCGTCGGCTCGACGAAGACCGGACGTACCTCGATGGGGTGGAGAGCTTTCCGCAAAACACGGACGTGGAGGTGATCCTGACCTACCAGGCCGAAAATCCTCCCTCCAGCGAGTCGAGCAGCACCATCAGCGTGGCGATGAACCACTCCCTGGTGCAACTGCCAACCGCTCCGATGACGCCGCGCCTGTGCGACCAGCGGGTGGGCTACTTCGGCGTGGAGCGGACTGACTACAGCTCGGGGACGCAGCAGGCCGCGGAGGAGTGCGTCATTACGCGCTGGCGCCTGGAGCCTGCGGACCCGGAGGCGTACCGAAACGGTGAGCTCGTGGAGCCGAAGGATCCGATCGAGTACTACGTGGACCCGGCCACACCGGAAAAGTGGAAGCCGTACGTGCGAAAGGGCATCGAGGACTGGCAGGAGGCCTTCCGCGCCGCGGGCTTCAAAAACGCCATCGTGGCGAAAGACTCGTCCGACGTGGAGGAGACGTTCGATGCGGACGACGTTCGCTATTCCACCGTTCGGTGGTTCGCTTCCGAGATCCCAAACGCCTATGGCCCGCACGTGCACGACCCACGCTCCGGGGAGATCCTGGAGAGTGACATCGGCATGTACCACAACGTCCTGAGCCTGCTCCGCAATTGGTACTTCGTGCAGACGGCGGCGGTCAATCCGGAGGCCCGCGGGCGCAACTTCGACCCCGAGGTGATGGGCACGCTGCTCCGGTTCGTAGTGGCCCACGAGGTGGGGCACACGCTCGGGCTGCCCCACAACTGGGGCGCCAGCCACGCGGTGCCGGTCGACTCCCTGCGGTCCCCATCCTACACTGCCAGTCACGGCACCGCGCCCTCCATTATGGACTACGCGCGGTTCAACTACGTGGCACAGCCGGGGGACGGCGTCGAGTCGTTCACGCCGGACATCGGGACCTACGACCGCTGGTCGATCCAGTGGGGCTACCGGGCGATGCCGGACGTGGACGGGGCCGAGCAGCAGGCTCAGCGGCTCGACGACATGATTCTGGAGCGCGCAGGCGACCCACATTACTTCTACGGACGGCAGACCTTCCGGCCGGTCGACCCGCGTTCGCAGAGCGAGGACCTCGGTCGCAACGTCGTGGCGGCGGGCAGCCTGGGCGTGGAGAACCTGAAGCGCATCGTGCCGAACCTCGTGGAATGGACGCGCGAGGATGGCGCGAATTACGATGAGCTGGAGGAGCTTTACGGATCAGTCGTGAACCAGTGGGGTCGCTACCTGGGCCATGCGGCCCGGCACGTGGGCGGCGTCTACGAGACCTACAAGACGTACGATCAGGACGGACCGGTGTACGAGTCGGTGTCTGCCGATGAGCAGCGCGAAGCCCTTCGCTTTCTCATCCGGCAGGCCTTTCAGCCGCCCGAGTGGCTCGTGGAGGCCGACGTGCTGCGCCGCTTCGAGGCATCCGGCGCGCTGGAGCGGGTGCGGGAGGCGCAGGTGAACGTGGTGAACATGCTTCTTCGCCCGCAGCGCATGGCCCGCCTGCTCGAGGCGGAGACCATGGCCGACGGCGAGCCCTACTCGCTCGGGGCGATGCTCGGGGATCTCCGCAGCGGCCTCTGGAGCGAACTGGACGAGGGAGGTGAGATTGGCCCCTACCGCCGCAACCTGCAGCGCGGCTACCTGGAGCGCATGAGCCATCTGCTCTCTGAAGAGGCCCAGCCCGACGATCTGCCGGACGGGTACGAAGACCACATCATCGACACCCCGGTCAACGTGCGACAGTCGGACATTCGGGCCTACGTGCGGAGCGAGCTCAACACGCTACGCGAAGACGTAGAGCAGGGCCTGCGGCGCACCTCGGACGACGCCACACGGAGGCATTTGGAGGACGTGCTCGTGCGCGTCGACGACATTTTGGAGACAGACGAGTGATGCGCGAGGAATAATACGGGACGTGTGAGCGTTCGTCTCCCAAAAATCACGCATCACGTTTCACTTCTCACGTTTCGGTTGCAGGCGCCGCAGACGGTCCCAGCGAAAGATGCCCGCGTTGTGCCCGTCGTCCCACGTGATGCGGATGCCAAGGCTCCCCGCGGGCTCAATGTCGAGGTCCGTCCATCGCCGGTCCGGGGACGCATCGGCGGCATCGGGCGGCGCGACCTGCTCAACGGCCTTGCCCCCGCAGTTGGCGCACGGGCAGGCGGCCCGGAGCCGATCCAGCGGAAAGACCGACGAATGTCCATCGGCCCACGTCACGGTGAGGGTCTGGGCGTCGGTGTCGACCTCAATACGGGTGGGATTGGGAACGCTCATGAGGCATCCGCAGCAGCACAGGAAAGACCGGGAAGGGGCCACATAAAAAAACGCCGGACCCCTTACGGGATCCGGCGGGAGGCAATGGAGTGTCAAGGCCCAAATGCGCTCGGAACCGGCGGCGGTGTCATTCTTCATCCTGAAATGGATACACGTCCTCGAGCAGCGCCTGCAGCTTGGTGCGGCCACGGTTGATGCGGCTCTTGACGGTGCCCATGGGCAGGCCCGTGATCTCCGCAATCTCGTCGTACGCGAGCTGCTGGATGTCGCGCAGGACCACGACCTCGCGGAAGGCCGGCGGAATCTCGTTCATGGCCTCCTGAATGTAGTGATCTTGGATCGTGCTCTCCGCATGCTTGTCGGGAGAGAAGGACTCGTCCGGAATCTCCATCTCATACTCCTCGTTGTCCCGGTTCACGGACTGGATCGACTGCATCCGCCGCCGTTTCCGCTTCCGGTATTCGGAGCGCGCCAGGTTCCCGGCAATGGTGTAGAGCCACGTTGAAAACTTCGCGATGCGCCGGTAGGAATGGCGGTTCCGGTGTACCCGCAGGAACGTTTCCTGGAGCAGGTCCTCGCACCGCTTCTTATCACCCAGGAAGCGGTAGAGGTACTGCATCAGGCGATCGGAGTACCGTTCCACGAGAATGTTGAACGCCTCCACGGTCCCGGCCTGAAACTGCGACATCAGGTCCTCGTCGCTCATCTCCTGCAGGGCCTCGTGCTGATTGAAGGCGCTGCTATCCTTCGAGGTTGTTTTTTTGGTGACAACTTCCGCTTTGTCCTTCGCCATATACGCGTAGAAGGAATCTGTGCTGGGGTGCCGAACGTAGAGAGTGCGGCGTTTCTAGAACACAATATTAGAAGGAATTCGCTAAGTCGCAAGCGGAAAATGCTACAAATTAGCTACCTCGCTGCATGTTCCTAAACGCATAACAGTGGAGGATTATTACAGTACAAACTGCGGGCCAAAGGGGGGCTTTTTGAAAAGCGATCTCCAAGATTGTGTGAAGGGTCTGCGAGTTCCGCCATAACGGCAGAGAGGGTCCAGAACGCAGGCTTCTCACCCGACGATTCGTCGGACTGCTGGAAACCTCGGGTGGCGATTTTCCGCTCTGTTCTGCTACTTGTGGTAGCGTCCCGCGTATTTTTCTCAACACATACGTTCCCCGTCCACGATCATGTACGCCTTCCCCCTCCGGCTCCACGGTATTTTGCTTTTCGCAGGAGCAGCTCTTGGCTGGGCGTGTCTGCCCGGTACGGCGCTCGGGCAAGACGCGCCGTCCTCCGAGACGGCCCTCGTGATTCACGGCGGGGCCGGCTCGATCAGCCCCGACGAGATGAGTGATGACCATGAACAGGCGTACCGATCCTCGCTCCGGGCGGCCCTGCAGGACGGAAACGAGGTGCTTCAAAATGGCGGCAGCGCGCTCGATGCCGTGCAGGCAGCCATCACGACGATGGAAAGCGACACGCTGTTCAATGCGGCACGGGGGGCGGTGCTCACGAGTGAGAACACCGCCGAGCTCGATGCTGCCATCATGGACGGGAAGACGCGCAACGCCGGGGCGCTCACAGGCGTGCGGACCGTGAAGCACCCCATCCGCCTGGCCCGGACCATCATGGAGGAGTCCTACCACGTGATGTTTGCGCAGGACGGGGCCGAGGCGTTCGCTGAGCAGCAGGGGCTCGACCTGGTCGAGAACGACTACTTCATTACGGCGTCCCGTCGCTCGGGGGACGCGCCGGGCTCGGCCGACCCGCCCGCATCGGCGGCGGAGGGCGAGAAGTTCGGCACCGTCGGCGCCGTCGCCCTCGATGACGAGGGCAATCTGGCGGCGGGCACCTCCACCGGGGGCATTTCGGACAAGGAGTTTGGGCGTGTGGGCGACTCCCCGATCATTGGGGCGGGCACGTACGCCCACAACGCGTCGTGTGCCGTCTCGGCGACGGGGCAGGGAGAGTTCTTTATCCGCGGCGCAGCGGCCCACAGCGTCGCGTCGCGCGTCCGATTCGGAGGGGCGTCCCTCGACGAGGCTGCACAGGCGACGATCGACGAGATTGAAGCCCTGGGCGGGATCGGGGGCGTCATTACGCTCGACCGCGACGGCAATATGGCCACGCCCTTCAGCACGCAGGGGATGTTTCGGGCCCACGTCGACACTGAGGGCGACACGTCGGTTCGGATCTTCGACCAAGGAAGTGGGGAGTAGCCCCTCAGGGCCGGACTCGGCAAGACGGGAACACTGTCGGGACCCCACTCTCTTCGGCAGCCCCTGACGTAGAGCCGAGCGCGTGGGACAAGGTCCTCGGCGGTGTGGTCGTTTGCGGCGAACGTCCGTCCTTCTATTCTAGACGGATCCTCGCGGAACGAAAACCGGCGCTTGCCTCCAAGCGGAGCCCTCACCCTCGCATAACTCGACGGGTTCAGGGCAGACCAGGGAGCCGCGGACGACGTCTCCGTGAGGATTCGATTATGCCTTGCCTCCTCCCTCCCGGTATCGGGACGGGGACATTTCAAACTCCTTCCGGAACGAGCGGGAGAAGTAGGACGGGCTGTTGAACCCGACCGCGAAGGCCACCGCCCCGATTGGGGCGTCCTCCCGCTCCCGAAAGGGAGTGCAGACCGGGGGTCACCGGATTTTCACGCCAGGCACTTGGCAAACCCATTTCGGTCCGCGACCCTTGTAACGATGATTGATGGACCATAGGAAAACGCTTCTTGCACCCCGAACGGGTCGTGGTTCGGAAAGAGCCTGCGCCTTTCCCGGCTCTTCATCAATCCTCCGCTTCTCTTTTCCAACGTTTTTCGACGGAATGACGCCCCGCGACAAGCTCGAATCGATCGCAATCAATCTCTGGTGGAGCTGGGACCCCGAGGCCCGCGCCCTCTTCCGGCGCCTCAACCCCGAGGTCTACCGGGCCTCGGACAACAATCCGCAGGCCGCCCTGGCGACCGCCGACGAGGCGGTGCTCGACGATCCGGCTTTTCAGGACGACATCGACACCGTGTACGATCGCTACCGGGACTATATGGAGCGGGATTCGCACGTGGAGGACGCCCCCGAGACGGCCTACTTCTGCATGGAGTACGGCCTCCACGAGAGCCTGTCGCTCTATTCGGGGGGCCTTGGCGTGCTGGCCGGCGATCATGCAAAGGCCGCGTCCGACCTCGGGCTTCCCTTCACGGGCATCGGACTCTTTCTGCGCGAAGGATACTTCAGGCAGTCCTTCGACGCCAACGGCTGGCAGGAATCCACGTACCCGGTTCTCGACCCGGCCAAGCACCCCGTCTCGCTCGTCTCGAAAGGGGGCGGTGATCCGCTCACCGTTACGGTCCCCATCGGCACGCATGCGATCGAGGTGCGGGCCTGGAAGGTGGCCCTGGGCCGCACGGACCTGTACCTGCTCGACACCGACTTCGACGCGAACCCGGAGGACTTCCGTCCCCTCACGCGCCGGCTCTATCAGGGAGGAGACTACGAGCGTATCCGGCAGGAACTCGTCCTCGGCATCGGCGGCCTCCGCATGCTGCGCGCCCTGGAGACGGAGCCCGCCGTGTACCACGCCAACGAGGGGCACTGCGCCTTCCTGATGCTGGAGCTGTTGCGCGAGCGGCTGGCGGCGGGGGACGACCAGGAGACGGCAGAGGCGTGGGTGCGCAATCGGAGCGTCTTCACCACCCACACGCCGGTCATGGCCGGGCACGATCACTTCGCGCCCGACCTCTTCACGGAAGCAATGGCCGGCTTCCGGGACCAAATCAACCTCAGCAACCACGACCTGCTCAGTTACGGGCGGGTTCACCCGGACGACCACGAGGAGACGTTTACCATGACGGTGCTCGGCCTCAAACTGTCCCGGGCGGCCAACGGCGTCTCGAAGCTCAACGGCCACGTCGCCCGCCAGCAATGGGAGGACCTCTACCCGGACTGCTCGCTCGAGGAGGTCCCGATCGACTCGATCACCAACGGGGTGCATCTTCCTACCTGGACGGCCGGTCCGGCCCGCGACTTTCTGGCGGATCACATCCACAACGATCTTACAATGTCCCAGGACTCAGATCAGTGGGGAGGGCTAGCGGACCTAAGCGACGAGACGCTCTGGAACTACCGGTGTTCGCTCCGCGAGCGACTGCTCGACTACGTGGAAGGGAAGGTGCAGGCGCAGAGTCTCCCAATGCACCCCGACCTCGACCCTGAGGCCCTCACCATCGGCTTTGCGCGCCGCTTCGCTACCTACAAGCGCGCCCCGCTTATCTTCCGGGATCGGGAGCGAGCCCGCGCCCTCTTCGCCGACACAGACCGCCCCATCCAACTCCTTTACGCAGGCAAGGCCCACCCGGCCGATGACGGGGGCAAGCGGTTCATCCAGCGCATCTATGAGATCAGCCAGACGGCGGGCTTCGAGGGAAAAGTGGTCTTCCTCGAAGGCTACGACATGGAGATAGGCCGCATGCTCGTCTCCGGGTGCGACGTGTGGCTCAACAACCCGCGCCGCCCCCTGGAGGCCTCCGGCACGAGCGGGCAGAAGGTGGCCGCCCACGGCGGGCTCAACCTGAGCGTGCTCGACGGCTGGTGGCCCGAGGGCTATAACGGCGACAACGGCTGGGCCATTGGGCCGGAGCCGACCGGCGACTACGGCGAGGCTGACCCGGCGGTCCAGGACGAGCAGGACGCCGCCGCCCTCTACCGGCAACTCGAAGAGCACGTCATCCCCACGTTCTACGACCGCGGGGCGGACGGCCTTCCCTCGGCCTGGATCGACATGATGCGCGAAGCCATGACGGGCCTGCCCGCCCCCTTCAGTGCCAAGCGCATGGTGCTCAAGTACGTGGAGGAGGTGTACCGGAACGACGGGTGAGCAAACGATCGCCATGACAGGGCGCGACGGGTCCCCCGCTCACGCCGGCACGTGTCCGCGCTGCACTGGTGGGAAGCTGCACGCCCGTCGGAGACACCGTCTCCGAAATCAAGAAAATCGTTTCTCCTCTTCGGCCTCGGCGTGGCATGGACGAAGGCAATGCCAAGGAATGCAGAGGACTCATCTCTACTGTACTCGCACTCCTGCCGGTTCAAGATGCTGACGGGCCGGACGAATCGTCAGACGCTTTTTCGAGGGTGAGGACGGCGTTGATGAGCCCTACGTGGGTGAACGCCTGCGGGAAGTTGCCCAGGAAGGCGCCGGTCTCCGGGTCGATTTCTTCGGCGAAGAGGCCGAGGTCGTTGGTGTAGGAAAGCGTCCGGTCGAGATCCTCCCGGGCCTCCTCGATCCGCCCGAGCCGGGCAAACATCTCCTCATCCCAGAAGCTGCAGATGCCGAATGCCCCCTCTTCGGACGACAGGCCGTCGTCGGTGCTGGGCGGATAGCGGTAGAGGAGCCCGTCCTGAGCCAGCTCCTGATGGTGGTGCTCAAATGTCGACTCCATGCGGGGGGCGGTGGCCTCGGTGTAGCCGTAGAACGGAAGCAATAGCAGGCTCGCGTCCACTTGGTCTCCGTCGAACGTGGCGACGTAGCTCTCTAGACCTTCGTTGTACCCGTGCTCCTCGACGGCCTGCCGGATGTCGGCACGCACGTCTCGATAGTAGTCGACGGGGACCGACAGGTAGCCCTCTTCGTGGAGCGCAACGAGATGATCCAGCGCGACCCAGCACATTGCCTTGGAGAACGTGTGGTGGTGACGACCGGAGCGCACCTCCCAGATGCCCTCGTCCGGCCCTCGCCAGCGGACGCACACCTCGTCGCCGAGCTCGGTCAGCAGCCGTTCGTGCCATCCGTCCAGTCGCTCCTCGTACTGCACAAATTCGTACGCCGCGCTGATGAGCTCACCGTACGTGTCGAGCTGAAGCTGATCGTAGGCCCCGTTGCCGATCCGGACCGGGGGCGACCGACGGTAGCCTTCCAGGTGGGACACCGTCCGCTCCTCCACGTCCGCATTGCCGTGCACGTCGTACAGCACCGAGAGCTCGGGGGCCGTGAGGCGGGTGGCGTGCAGGAGCCACGAGAAGAAGGCGCGGCCCTCCTCATCGTAGCCCAGCTCGTAGAGGGCCCGCAGCGTAAGGGCCGCGTCGCGGAGCCAGCAGTAGCGGTAGTCCCAGTTGCGCTCGCCGCCGATGGCCTCCGGGAGCGACGTGGTGGGCGCCGCCACGATGGCCCCCGACGGGGCGAAGGTCATGAGCTTCAGCGTGAGGGCACTCCGCACCACGGCGCCCCGATACGGCCCCTCGTACTCACACTGCGACGCCCAGTCGCGCCAGTAGTCGACGGATCGCGCCAGCTTTCGCTCGGCGTGCTCGCCCAGGAGGGGCAGGACGGCGGGCTCCCCCTCGTCGTAGGTGAGGGAGAGAAATTGCTGGTCGCCCGCCCGGAGGGTGTGCTGGGCGTAGAGGGCCCCTCGCCCGCGAGACCGAGTGAGCGGAAGCTCGCTCCGGACGATGAGGACCGTTCCCTTGTGATTGTAGAAAAACCCGTGCGGCCCGCGGTCCTCCATCGGCGGATCGATCCGTCCGTATTCAAGCCGCGGGTCGCAGGCGACGCTCACCTCGACGGTCCCCTCCACACACTCGATTCTGCGGAGGACCTCGTGCGTCGGCCACAGCTCGCGCCGGTACGCGGGTCGCTCGGCCACCGGCATCAGATCCGTCAGGCGAAGCACCCCGGTGTCCGTCGTGAAGGTGGTCTCCAGCACGTTCGTGTTGGGGAGGTACCGGCGCTCCACCGTGAAGTCTTCCACCGGACAGACTTGAAAGTGGCCGCCATCGTCGGCATCGAGCAGAGCGGCAAAGATCGAGGGACTGTCGAATCGGGGCCAGCAAAGCCAGTCGATCGATCCGTTCTTTCCCACGAGGGCGGCGCTCGCGCAGTCGCCGATGACGGCGTAGTCCTCAATGGGCGCGTAGCGGGCGTCCGCGTCAGGCATCCGACAGCGTGCAAGCAGTGACTCAAAGAGAGAGCGAAATGCTGCCTGCAGTCACTGACCGAAGCTCAGGTTGTTCGCGGAGACGTGTCGCCCCCCTGATACTCGTCCGTCCGTGGGCCGCCCAACCAGACGGAGCCCACTCCATAGAGACGCCGGAGCGACCTGTCGTCCGAGGCGATCCAGGAGGCGGCACAGGACCCCAGGGGGCGCGGCAGGTCGCTGCGAGAGGCGCTTTCACTGTGCAGATTTACTACGCCGACGGTTCCGAGAAGTCGCTCGGTTCAGACCAATCAGGTCGATGTGGAGAGAGGGAAGTTGCACAGTGAATCTTGGCGTTCGATATCCCGTGACGCAGCACGCCGCCGAGCAAAGACTGCAGCGGAGCGCTGCAGGTTGATTCTGTGAGTCGGTCCGAGGAGCAGCTGTCACGAAAGGGACGGCCACTCGCAGCTGCTTCCGGCGGGAGGGGCTCCGCCCACCTTCCTGAAAGTTCTCTCACGGGGAGATTCCCGCGCAATCCCCATCAAGGCTTCGATTGCAGGGGGATTGCTCTCCGGTCCTCCCGATCTGCGCAAGCCCGAAGGAGGTTTGTCCTCTTCGCGAGCGGCTCCGAGCCTCTTCCCGTCGAGCCGGCGTCCTTCGACGCAGGGACCGCCGGAAAGGCCGCTCCACCCCGTAGCGGGGGAGCGAGACCGAGAGTCGTGGAAGGGAACCGAACCGGTGTAGTCGATCACGCTCCCAGTCAAGTCGATAGTCACGGCGATTCGCTGCGCATGGGCGTCCATGCTCCCGGCGAGCGGCGCGGCGCACACGACGAGTGCGGCGACGATCCAGTACGGTGGAGAGTCCCTCGGAAGAAGCCCGGGAGTCTGAACCGGTTGGAGAACGGGGATTTCGCAAGGCTGAGGGGAAGGGGGCGTCCGACTGAGGAGGAAACTTTCGGGGGCCGCCGTGTCGTATGTGCCCCTCCGGCCGGGTGTAGCAACACGGGAGAAGGGGTCCAAGGGAGAGGCGCCAGCCTGTAGACATCTTCCCCACACGCTTGTAGAAAGAAGTACCACATCCCCGATTGCCCTCTGCCCACCGCACCGCTGCCAAACGTGTTGTATCCTTTCGGGAGTCTCCTATTCCCGAACGCCTCGAGGATTTCAGGGCCGAGGAGTCGGGCCTCATGGATGCCGGAATTCGTCGGCGCCCGGCCCACGTCGCTGCTTTTCTGAATAAGCCCACATCCCCATGTCCGTAGCCAAGTCCCTCGAACTTCTCGCTGAAGGCGACACACTGGAGGACGCCACCGAAGCCGCTGTTGAGGAGGCCTCCAAAACAATTGCCAACATTCAAAGCGTCTATGTCGACAACTACCGCGCCGTCGTCGAGGACGGACGCATTCAAGCCTACCGGGTCCGCGCCAAGGTCACCTTTATTCTTCAGGACGAAGGAGCAAAATAGAAATGTCGATTAAGGATTGAACCGCCGAATCAGCCACAGGACGCTGCTGAGGACGATTCGCTTTTCACGAGATGCAACTCAGCATGCCCTCACGGCCGGCAAACGGCGATTCTGCTCAACCCTTACTTCTCCCTCGCTTCTGTGGCCGCAGAGCCGGAAACAGCGGAACTCAGTGTTGATTCTGCCTTCGCTCAGGACCGCGGGCCCGCCCTAAAAGCCACGATCCCGAAGGAGCTCCCCATGTCCCTACCAGTCAACGCCGACAATTCGGATGCTCGACCCGTCTCTCCCGGTTCGCTCCCGGTCGAGACGACGACGGTGATCGTGTGGCGGCCGGAGAGGAGCTCCCGCGCCGACCTAGAGGGCCTCCTTCGGCGGTGGGCTCGCAGGGGCTGGACCGTTCGCCGCTGCGAACCGCGCGTGCTGGAAGGACCGGCCCATGGCGCGCTTCTCGTACTGGAGCGCGAGGCTCTTCAAAAACGCCTGCGGCGGCGCCCGATTCATCGGACCGCCGACTGCGAGGAGCGCTCGTCCCGGGAGAGCGCGGAGGCGTAGGACATGGACGACGGCGTGCATCGCTGTAGCATGTGTCTCCCCGGGTCCTCCCCGCCGGGCCTTCTGGGAAAGGGCCGGCCTCGCCAACGTGTCTCGCAGCCGCTCCCCGCCCGCCATGACCGATCCCGACGCGGCGACGCCGCCCGCTCCCAACCTCGACATTGCCGAGCGCTTCCGCGAGGTCGCCGACCTGCTGGAGGCGCAGGACGCCAGCCCCTTCCGGGTCCGCGCCTACCGCCAAGGAGCCTCCACCCTCGCCCAGCTCGATCAGTCCGTTGAGGACCTGTACGGAGAGGGCGGCCGGGAGGCCCTGAAAGACCTTCCCACCATCGGCGCGTCCCTCACCAATGCCATCACGGAGATGCTGGAGACGGGCCAGTGGCGCTTCCTGGAGCGGCTGGAGGGCACCGCCACGCCCGAGTCGATCTTCGGTCAGGTGGCCAGCATCGGGCCCGAACTCGCTGAGCGGATCCACGACCAGCTCGACATTGACACGCTGGAGGAACTGGAGCGGGCGGCCCACGACGGGCGACTCGCCGAGGTGGAGGGGTTTGGCGAGCGTCGTCTCCAGACGGTGAAGGAATCGCTGAACGCCCGGCTGCGCCGGCGTCGATCCGAGGGCGCGGCGGTGCCGGTGGCCGAGCTGCTCGACGTGGACCGCGAGTACCGCCGCAAGGCCGCGCGAGACGAACTGCGACGCATTGCCCCCCGCCGCTTCAACCCGGAGGACGAAGCGTGGCTTCCCATCCTCCACACCGAGCGCGACGGCCGCCACTACACGGCCCTCTACTCCAACACGGCCCGCGCCCACGAGCTCGACAAGACCGACGACTGGGTGGTTCTCTACCTGGAGGACGAACAGCAGGCCCAGTGGACGGTAGTCACGGAACCGTCTGGATCCCTCGCGGGAAACCGGGTCGTCCGAGGGCGGGAGGCGGAGTGTCAGCGGTACTACGAAGCGGAGACAGAGGCCGAGCGCTGACGATGGAGTCGGCGACCGCTCGCGCCGCCTCGCGGTTCGGAGGACGCCCCGTCGCGAAGCCGTTCGAGAGACGGCCGCTGGCCCTCGACGATCTTCGCCACCGCTGCGTCCAGCGAGAAGTACGAGGTCCGGTCCGGCTCCGGGAAGCGTTGCGTATTTTGTACCGTGCCACGATCGGAGTGGGCCAAATACGCAATATTGCGCCCCGAGCGCAGCGAAGAAGTAGTTTTGGAAGCTTCTGAGCCTTGTTGCTTTTTCCTCCTCCTGCTATCATGCGCACCCTTCTGGTGTTTTTCTCTGCCACACTGTTGCTTCTCGGAGTCGCGTTCGGCACCGGGAAATCCGGCACGACGCCGCCCGACGATCCACTGGTGGTGACGGTCCACTGGGACGAGACGCGACAGACGATCCGTGGCTTTGGGGCATCGGGGGCTTGGAGCACGCAGTTTGTGGGGACGTGGCCGTCGGCGAAGAAGAATCAGGTCGCCGACTGGCTGTTCAGCCAGGAAAGAGACTCGGGCGGACAGCCGGCGGGAATCGGGCTGTCGATCTGGCGCTTCAACGTGGGGGCCGGGAGCGCCGAACAGGGGGACGCAAGCGGCATCCGGAGCGCGTGGCGTCGGGCCGAAGGGTTCCTGAAGGACATTCGGGATGGGAAGCTGATGTTCGACTGGTCGCGGCAGCGGGGGCAACGCTGGTTCGCGCGGGCCGCGCGAGACCGAGGGGTGCCCACGCTCATCGCCTTCGCCAATAGCCCGCCCGTCGAGCTCACCGAGAACGGGAAGGCTTTCGGGAACGGCGGGGGGACTGCCAACCTGCCCGACGACCGTTTCGATGACTATGCCCGCTTCTTGGCCGCTGTCGCCGCGCATTTCGAAGAGGACCTTTCGTTCGACTACATTAGCCCCGTCAACGAGCCGCAATGGGACTGGAGCCAGGACGACAACCAGGAGGGCTCGCCCTACACGAACGCTGAGCTCCGGCGGCTCGTGGAGGCGCTCAACCAAGAGCTTGCCGCCCGCGACCTCGCGGCCCGGATCGAGATTCCGGAGACGGCCCGGCTCGATTTCCTATACTCGGCAAACACTGACCTTCCGCACCGCGACAATCAGATCGAGCACTTCTTTGGAGACGAGCATGCCCTTCAGGCGCGGTCGCACGTGGCACCGAAGGTGGCGGCGCACAGCTACTTCACCACCTGGCCGGTGGCCGACCTCATTCGGCAGCGCAAGAAGGTGGCTGGGCAACTTCAGTCCACGGATCCGTCCCTCGAATACTGGATGAGCGAATACTGCATCCTAGCGGATAACGAAGAGATCGAGGGACCGGGACGCGACCTCGGCATCGATCCGGCGCTCTACGTGGCCCGGGTCCTGCACGCCGACCTCACAATCGCGAATGCGTCGTCCTGGCAGTGGTGGCTCGGCATCAGCCCGGGCGACTTCAAGGACGGACTGGTGTACGTGGATCGGGACACGAAGGCCCTCCACGACTCGAAGCTGCTGTGGGTGGTGGGCAACTACAGCCATTTTCTGCGCCCAGGGGCGGTGCGCGTAGGCGTCAGCCGGTCCGACGACACCTCCCGCCTCCACCGCATGAAGAACGGGCTGACGGTGTCGGCCTACCGCGCGGCGGACGACGAGCGTGCGGTCGTCGTGGCGACCAATCAGGCCCCGGAAGCCCGGTCGATGCGACTGCGAATGACGGGCAGACCGGACGCTGATGGGGGGCAAGTGTGGCGGCCCTATGTGACCTCCGCCGCCCATGACCTCGCGCCGCGCCCGGCCGTCGAGGGGGATTCGACACTCACCGTTCCCCCCCGCGCCATCGTCACGTTCATCGAAACGCCGAGATAGCGTCTCCTGGGGGCAAGGCCTCCTCGCCCCGGTTCGCCGCCCCTTTGCTCGTACCCGTCGCCAGCACGACCACACGCCAATACGCTATTCTACGCTCGGCACCGCCGCAAGGCTCTCCTCGATCTCCTCGTCCGGCAGTTCAAAGTCGGCCAGCGCCCCGTTCCGAAAGTCTTCGTACGCGCTGAGGTCGAAGTGGCCGTGGCCGCACAGGTTGAAGACGATCGTCTTCTTCTCGCCAGCCTCCTTCGCCTTGAGCGCCTCCTCCCGGGCCCCCCACACGGCGTGGCCGGCCTCCGGCGCCGGCAGGATGCCCTCGCACTGCACAAACTCCTCGCAGCTCTCGAACATCGGGATCTGCGGCGTGCTCGTGGCCTCGATGAGCCCTGCGTCCAGGAGCGCACTGATCTGCGGACTCATGCCGTGGTAGCGCAGCCCGCCGGAGTGGATGGGCGGCGGTACGAAGTCGTGCCCCAGCGTGTGCATCTTCATCATCGGTGTCATCATGGCCGTGTCGCCGAAATCGTACTCGTAGTGCCCCTTCGTGAGGGTGGGCGTGGCGGTCGGCTCCACGGCCACGATGCGGGGCAGGGATGCGTCGCCGTCCACGTGCCGCTCCAGAAAGGGATAGAAGAACCCAGCAAAGTTGCTGCCGCCGCCGGTACAGCCCACGAGTACGTCCGGCTCCCCGGCCCCCGCCTGCTCCAACTGTTTCCGCACCTCCTGCCCAATCACCGTCTGGTGCAGCAGAACGTGGTTCAGCACGCTGCCGAGGGAGTACTTCGTCGCCGGGTCCTGCGCGGCGCGCTCGACCGCTTCGCTGATGGCGATGCCCAGGCTGCCGCTCGTGTCGGGATCGTCCGCGAGCACCTCACGCCCGGCCTGCGTCTTCTCGCTGGGGCTGGGCGTCACCGTCGCGCCCCACGTTTCCATCATCACGCGCCGGTAGGGCTTCTGCTCGTAGCTGATGCGCACCATGTAGACCTCGCAGTCGAGGTCGTACATCTGCGTGGCGAAGCTGAGCGCGCTCCCCCACTGCCCGGCGCCGGTTTCGGTGGTGAGGCGCGTGGTGCCCTCCTCAGCGTTGAAGTAGGCCTGCGGCACCGACGTATTGGGCTTGTGACTGCCGGTGGGGCTCACGCCCTCATACTTGTAGAAGATTTTTGCTGGAGTGTCCAGCTGCTCCTCCCAGCGGCGGGCGCGGTACATGGGGGTGGGCCGCCAGAGGCGATACACGTCGCGTACGGGCTCGGGGATGGGAACGTGCCGCTCGGTGCCCATCTCCTGGGCCACGAGCGCCTCAGGGAAGATGGCCCCAAAGTCGGCGGGTCCGGCGGGCTCGTGCGTCTCCGGGTTGAGCACCGGCGGCAGCTCGGCGCCCAGCGCCCCCAAGTCGGCGTTAATGTTGTACCAGTGCTCGGGAATCTCCGACTCGGAGAGAAGAAACTTCGTCTGCTTGTCGTCGGGCATTGGAAGGAGGGACTGTTGAGAAGGACGAGAGAGCGGACCCGTAAGATCGATCCTTCGTGCCAAACGGTCAAGACCTCGGCGCCCGCAGATTGGAAGATGAGGTAAGGGAGGAGAAAGAAGGCCGTGGTTTGCATCGCGAGCCCGAATGAACCTCAGCGTACGAACTCGTGCCGAAGGAGAACTCGTGCCGGAGGAACGATGACTTGGCTTTTCTGCGGTCGGCGTTGTACGACGACCTCGTCGACGCCAACCGGGCGCTGTACTGTAAAGACGGCCTGGGGCTGCAGGGAATCGGTGGGGGTGGGCACCTGCACGGGCGGATGCACCGGCAGACGCCCCTCCTGCTGACAATGATGGCGCGCGAGGGTCCGGTGCCGAGCCCTCTGGTAACGCTCGATGAGGCTGGGCTCCTCGGCATCGCCGGACGGACCACTAGTCCTCGTCCATCGACAAAATGGCGAGGAAGGCTTCCTGCGGCACGTCGATCTCGCCCATCTGCTTCATGCGCTTCTTGCCTTCCTTCTGCTCCTCCAGTAGCTTCTTCTTCCGGGTCACGTCGCCGCCGTAGCACTTGGCCGTCACGTCCTTGCGCTGGGCCTTGATCGTCTCGCGGGCCACGATGCGGCGCCCAATCGACGCCTGGATGGGCACCTCGTACAGCTGGCGGGGGATGACGTCCTTGAGCTCCTTGGCGAGCTTGCGCCCCACCTCGTGCGCCTTGTCGCGGTGGACGATCGTGGAGAGCGGTTCGGCCGGCTTCTCGTCGATCAGGATGCTGAGCTTCACGAGGTCACTCTGGCGGTACTCCAGCACCTCGTAGTCGAAGGAGGCGTAGCCACGGCTCGCGCTCTTGAGGTTGTCGTAGAAGTCGAACACGATTTCCGCAAGCGGAAGCTCATACTCCAGCTTCACCGTCTGGCTGTCGAGCCAGCGCTGACTCCCGTACTCGCCCCGCCGATCCTCGCAAAGCTCGATGATGTTGCCGATGTGGTCGCTCGGGGTAATGATGTCGGCCGCCACGTACGGCTCGTACACCGTCTCGATGTCGCCGTAGTGGGGCATCTCCTCGGGCTTGTCTACGGTCACCGTCTTCTTTTCCCCGCGCTCCTCCACGTCTACGTGGTACTCCACGTTGGGGACCGTAGTGATGATGTCGAGGTCGAACTCGCGCTCCAGCCGCTCCTGAATGATCTCCATGTGCAGCAGGCCCAGGAAGCCGACCCGAAACCCGAAGCCGAGGGCGGCGGAGCTCTCGGCCTGGTACGTGAGCGAGGCGTCGTTGAGGTGCAGCTTTTCGAGCGCGCCGCGCAGCTCCTCGAAGTCGTCGGTATCGGTGGGGTAGATGCCGCTGAAGACCATCGGCTTCACCTCCTCGAAGCCCGGGATGGGCTCCTCGGCGGGGTCGTCGGCCTTCGTGATCGTGTCGCCAACGCGGGTGTCCTGGATGTCTTTGATGGAGCCGATGATGTAGCCCACGTCGCCCGCCGTGAGGGTGTCCACCTTCTGCCGCCCCATGCGCAGGATGCCCAGTTCCTCGGCGTCGTGCTGCTTCTGGTTCGACATGAACTCCATTGCGTCGCCCTGCTCCAGGGTGCCGTCGAAGACGCGGGCGTAGACGACAGAGCCGCGGTACGAGTCGTAAATGGAGTCGAAAATGAGGGCGCGCAGGGGATCGTCCGGATCGCCGGCGGGGGGCGGAATGCGGCCGATGAGGAGGTCGAGCATCTCGTCGACGCCCTCGCCCGTCTTCGCGCTGATCTGCAGGATGTCCTCGGCGGGCTCGCCAATCAGGTCCTCCAGCGCCTGCGCCACCTCGTCGGGCCGGGCCACGTCCAGGTCCACCTTGTTGATGACGGGGATGATCTCCAGGTCCTGTTCCAGGGCCAGCCACAGGTTGGAGATGGTCTGCGCCTCGATCCCCTGCGCAGCGTCGACCAGCAGGATGGCCCCCTCGCACGCCTTGAGCGCCCGGCTCACCTCGTAGGTAAAGTCGACGTGGCCGGGGGTGTCGATGAGGTTGAGCGTGTACTCCTCCCCGTCCGCGGCCATGTACGGCATGCGCACGGCGTGGCTTTTGATGGTGATGCCCCGCTCGCGCTCCAGGTCCATGTCGTCGAGCGTCTGCTCTTCCATCTCGCGCTCGGTAATCGTCCCCGTGCGCTCGAGCAGGCGATCGGCCAGGGTGCTCTTCCCGTGGTCGATGTGCGCGATGATACAGAAATTGCGGATGTTCGAACGATCAGGCATGAGGCACACAGGCCATCGAAACTACATCCAGCGAAAAGCCGTGGGGCGCCCCTATCGTTGTGAGCCGCCCCGGAGAGCGTCTCGGAATCGGAAGGCTGTAACGGACCGCCCCCCATCACGTTGCACACCGGCGCGGGACGGCCCGGAACGAGGCGCGATCGGGACCGCATGAGGTCTAGACGCCGCCGCGCAGCGGTCCCGGACGGAAAGACGTCACCGGAGCTTAACCGTCTACGTATGCTCCTCCTGCACGGTCCAGAACGGCGCGTCGTTCTGAGGGACCGTTCCATTGGTGCGTCCGCGGGACGCCTGCTCCGACAGAGCCGACGGTACGCTCGGAGGCGAGCCGATGTCCCGCCCAAGGTCCGAAAACACCGACGAGGGCACCTTTCGGGTCTGCACCGCCCGGCGTAGTGACGCCGCCTGTTTCCGCTTGCGCTCAGCCCGCCGACGGTCGTGAAAGGACTGGTGGAAGATCAGGACCCCCACGACGCCGAGGACGATTGACATGTCGGCGACGTTCCAGATCGGGAAGAGCTCCAGGTACGAGCCCCCCACGAAGGGAATGCTCCGCGGAATGAAGCCCTGCCAGAGGCTCACGTGGATGAAGTCGACCACACGACCGGTAAACCAGGGGCCGTAATCGAGGAGGACGCCGTAGAACACGCGGTCGATGATGTTGCCGAGGGCTCCGCCGAGGATGAAGGCCAGGCTCCAGCGATAGGGGGCGTAGTCGTTCCGCACCTGATAGACGTACGCGGCCACGAGGACGGTCGCTACGAGCGAGAGAGCCGTCACGGTGCCGGGCGGGCCAATCCTGATGCCGAAAGCCATCCCCGGGTTTTCCGTGAAGGTCAACCGGAGCCAGTCTCCGAGAAGCGAAATGGACTGCTCGCGGTACATGAACTGCAGGACCGCCGCTTTGGTGGCCTGATCGAGGAGTACGATGGCCCCGGAAATCCAAAAGACGCGCATCATTCAGTGGGATGAGAGGAGTAAGGGAGCGGGGGACGCGTGCTTGGGTAGCGCCCGCAATGGAAGAATGGCGTGTAGCGCCGACGGTGCTACGAGCGTGAGACCGCCTCTTCGGCAGCGAGGGCTTCCCCGACCTCGCGGTCCCACTCCATGACAATGGGAATACGCCGGCCGATGCCGAAGGCTTTCTCCGTGACGCGGAGGCCAGGAGGGGCCTGACGACGCTTGTATTCGTTCTGGTCGACCTGACGGAGCACGTCGCGCACGAGCTCTTCGTCGATGCCGGTCTCATTTACAATCGTGCCCAGCTCTTTCTTCTGCTCGATGTAGCGCTTGAGGATGGCGTCGAGCACCTCGTAGGGCAGCAGCGTGTCGGTGTCTTTCTGCCCCTCCTTCAGCTCCGCCGACGGCGGCTTGTTGATCGTGTTCTGCGGGATCACGCTCCGTCCGGCCCGCTCGTTGATGTGGTGGGCCAGCCTGTAGACCCGTGTCTTAAGCACGTCACTGAGGACGGCCACCCCGCCGTTTGTGTCGCCGTAGAGCGTGACGTAGCCGACGGCCATCTCGCTCTTGTTGCCCGTCGACAGTAGAAGGTGGCCGAACTTGTTGGAGAGGGCCATGAGCGTGACGCCCCGGGCGCGGGACTGGATGTTTTCCTCGGCCGCGCCGGGCTCGGTCCCTGCAAATTCGTCGGCCAGCATCTCGTCGAAGGCGTCGACCGCCGGCTCGATGGAGATCTCCTTGAACTCGATGCCCAGGTTCTCGGCGAGCTGTTCCGAGTCGGTGACGGAGCCGTCTGAGGAGATCTCGGAGGGCATGGTGACGCCGACGACGCGCTCCGGCCCCAACGCCTCGACGGCCAACGCGCAGGTGACCGCCGAGTCGATCCCGCCGGAGAGGCCCATGAGCGCCTTGTCGAAGATGCCGGTCTTCTCGTAGTAATCGCGGATGCCGAGGACGAGGGCATCGTGTAGGTCGGCAACGGTGTCGCGGTCGGTCATGCAGGCCTCGGCGGGCGCCTCGGTGTCCCAGAGGAGCAAATCCTCCTCGAACGAGGCGGCGCACGCCACCTGCGTGCCGTCGGCGGCGTGGACGCGGCTGTCGCCGTCGTAGATGATCTCGGTGTTGGCCCCCACTTGGTTGCAGAGGAGAAACGGCCGCTCGTGCCGGCGGCAGATGTGCTCTACCAGCTCATTTCGCACTGTGTGCTTGCCGATTGAAAACGGCGAGGCGCTGATGTTGACGAAGAGGTCCGGATCCTGCGTCCCCAGCTCGGCAACTGGGTCGCACTCGTAGCGGTGACCGTTGTTGAAGCCTTCCGGGTGGTGCACGTTCCACATGTCCTCGCAGACGTGCAGCCCCAACCGTACCCCGCGCCACTCCACGATATCGCGTGTTTCGGCTGGGTCGAAGTGGCGGTGCTCGTCGAAGATGTCGTAGGTGGGAAGCAGGGTCTTGCAAACACGGTCCTGCAGCTGCCCGTCTTCGAAGAGGAGGGCAGCGTTGTGGAGCGGCTTGCCGTACGCATCGGGGTTGGGAACCGGCGCGCCGATGATGATCCCAAGGTCCGGCGGCACGTGCTGCGCGATGTAATCGACCGTCCGCTGCGTGGCTTTTCGGAAGAACGGATTCTCGAGAAGGTCCTCGGGGGGGTACCCCGTCACGCTAAGTTCAGGAAAGACGACAAGATCGGCACCATGGTTGTGCGCCTGGCGCGCGTACTCGAGAATGAGCTCCCGGTTGCCTTCCAGGTCGCCGACGGTGGGATTAACCTGAGCAAGCGCAATCTTCATGGGCGTGGCTGACGCTGTTCGAAAATCGTCCGCAGAGTATCTCACACGCCCGGTGTTAATGGTGCGTTCCGGGGCGGCGGAAAACGTGCACGGGATGCCGCTGCTCATCCTCCGATCGGGGGCGCTCTGACCAGGCTGAAGACGGCACCCCCGAACGCCAAGCCCCCCAGATCCAGTTCCAGTCGATCATCGGCGGGTCGGAACGAGACGAAGGGACGCAATGAGACGCTACGGTGCTGCGTCGCGCAGCGTCACCGAAACGGGGGACGCGGACTGACTCTGACTCACGTTGAGGATGGAGACGCCGATCACATGCCCCTCCGGGTCCACTCGGTCTCTCGAACGTAGCCTCTTTCTGCTCAAAGAGCATCTCCAGGGAATCGCCCTCGCGGTCGTACCAGACGGTCACGTCCCTGTCCATAGCACCTCACCTCGTTTGATCGGGTCCACGAGGTGCGTCGGCAAATATGAGGAGCAGGCGAGTGTTCATTCTTCTATTTCGTCCATGATCGTGCGCAGTTGTCGGCGGACCTCGGGCAGTTCGTCCTGAACGGTGCGCCAGACGATTCGCCGATCGACGTCGCCGTAGTCGTGGATGAGCCTGTCTCGCATCCCTGCCATTGACGACCACGAGACCTGTGCATACTCGTTGCGAAGCGTTTCGGGGAGCCGCTTCGTCGCTTCGCCGATGATCTCCAACGCCCTTATGATGGCGAAGACGGTCTTGTCATCGTCCACGAAGGTTTCGTAGGTCGTGCCTTCCACAAACCCCTGCGCTTTTTCAGCGGCATCGAGGATGTCTTCGAGATGGTCGACAGAGATCCGGTCGGTCATATCGGCTCGGCCTCCTGCCGCACACGGCCTCTAATGCGGGGCTTGAGGGCGTCCTCCGTGACGAGGTCTACGGACTGTCCGAGAAGATCGCTCAACGTGCGCTCCAGCTCGATAAAGGCAAGCAGTCCGGGCGGGTCGTCGAACGTGACGAGCACGTCGATGTCGCTGTCGGGGCGCTGTTCACCGCGCACGTACGACCCGAACACGGCAAAGGACTCCACTCCGTACTCCTCGCGGAGGGCAGGGAGGTGTTGGCGGAGCGTCTGCCGAATGTCGGCAAAGGGCGGCGACGGCATCGCGGAATCCAGTTATGGGAAGGAGTGAGTGAGCAGTATGTTACTGCAGAGTGGAAGAGTGAGGTTCGGTGCTGTCGACGAGATCGGCGCCGCGGTCGTGCGCCCGGCGGGCATGGTCGAGAGTGAGCTCCCGGTTGCCTTCCAGGTCGCCGACGGTGGGATTAACCTGGACAAGCGCGATGTTCATAGATCGATCGGGGACGAATAGGATAACAGATCAAATCAGGTGAGACACGTGCGCATGCTCTTTAGCGTTCCAATATTCTCATGCGAGGACACCCTCTATTTTCCTGCGGGCCTCCATCTTCGATTCCCGCTCAAAGCCTTGACCGGAACGTCTTCTCTCCCCTTTGCGGGGTGTCCAGTGCCTGTCCCGCCAAGATCGTGCGCGCGCATCTGTTTGGCCGGCGACGGGACGCCTCCAGCGACCGCTTTACAAAGTATTCCATTTTGGATTCCGGATCCTGAAGGAGAAGTCAGCATTGCACTTATCACGCTTGGTCGAATCGGGAAGTCTCTAATAATCGGCGACGACCAGTGCTTGCCCCGAAGACCCTCGCGTGCACGCTTCTCATCGGCGGTTCTATCGCAACTGAGCGATCCGTCCAGCGACGACCGTAGAAGGAATCGTGCGAATTGGCATTATTGGAGACACACATCGGTGAAACGGTCGCCGAACGCTTTACACAAGCCGGTCACGGGGCTGCTCTCAGATCGGTCTCGTGGCGCATCTTTCGGCGCGCATGTTGAAAGCCTTCAACACGATCTACTAGGAACACTTCAAGGATCAGGGCGCCCCTACGAAGCCTCTTGACCAACGGCGATCATTTCCCTGGTGGGAAACAACGAGGCGGCGAAGAGCGTCGCTGCGAATCTCCTCGACTCAGGTTTGCTCCGATGGACCGGGGCGGTTTAAGAGAGCAGATGCCTGACTGCTTACGGCTTTCTTGGAAATCTGAGTGCAGTTCTCCAAGGATCGATTTCTCCTACCTGGGACGAGCAACGCGTCATGCGATGGCAAAATCGGAGAAGGAAGCCACAATCGACCCTCTTCCTTAGTTGGGAGCACATCCTGAGAAAGAATTACTTATCAGGTTGAATTTGGCAATTCACTTTCGCTGACCCTCACACGAACTAGAAGGTAATACCATGGCACGCACACAGGATCACGAGAACCTCGTTACAGCAACATTTGACGACCATGACGCGGCGGATCGCGCGTACGATAAGGTCACCAATCGGTCGGGATACGGCCACGACGACGTCACCATCCTTATGTCCGACGAGACGCGCAAGAAGCACTACAAGGACGAGGATATAGAGATTGAAGAAGGAACGAAGGCCGCCGAAGGAGCAGGAGTCGGAGGCGCGACGGGAGGAACCATCGGGGGGATTGCAGGGGCTCTCATGGCCGCTGGAGGCGCCGTGGCGCTTCCGGGCATTGGTCTCGCCATCTCCGGCCCCTTGGCAGCGGCCTTGGCCGGTGCAGGGACCGGCGGCGCGGCCGGGTCCATCATTGGTGCGCTGGCGGGAGCTGGCATTTCGGAAGAACGAGCCAAGCGCTACAAGAAAGACATCGAAGAGGGACGCGTCGTCCTCGGTGTTAACCCTCAATCGGAGTCGGAAGCCCGCGCCATCGTGAAGGACTGGAAAGAGCTTGGTGCCTACCGTATTCACACAGGGACGTACACGTTCGATCCCGGCGCCGTGTAGGCCGGTCGCCGCTTTCGAGTCCTTGCCCTGCTACTCCTTGCTCCACGAGCGGGAGAACGTAGCAGGAGCATAACCGCCTAAGCCCCCTCTTCTTCCGGAGAGGGGGCTTTTCGGTTGGAGGTTCATTGCGAGGGGAAGAGGGACGTTTGTACTACGTCCACCGATCTTCGTACGATCGGCAGAGACGGTAGATCATGGTCGAGTAGTTCAATGGATCGCCCGAAGAAGGAGCTGGATCGTCCGTCACCAGTGTCGTCATCTGACTGGACGGGGCATTCGGAGGCAGGTCAGGATTCTTATCGAGATTGTCGTGTCGCACGACCAGTACCCCCATCCCTTCCATTCCGCCTCTGTCCGAGGGATCGTTGCGAAGGGGAATGTTGCGAAACAACTCGACGGTCTCCTCTCCAATCCGGTCGATGTCACTGTGCTCCGTGATGTCGCCCTCGTCCCGGGTCGGCGACCAGTACACATCTGCGGTGTTGACGACGAGAATTCCTCCTGCGACGACGTTCTTATTGTAGGTATGGGCGTGGTCGTGGAAGGCTTGTAGGTCCCGGAGCCGGTTGTGGCGTGCCTTCCCATGCTCCGTCATCACTCCTTTCGCCTCAACGGCCAGTTCGATGACGGTCGGCACCTCAAAACGAATGCGTTCTCCTCCCCCTGGTGATTTCGGCGAGCCGGAGGGTGGACCCAGTGCCAGATCAATATTCCAACGCTGATATCCGACTGTCACGGTGTGGTTAAGCTGAGCCACGAGCCGACCGTCGGCGGCCTTCTCAGCAATCGGGGGACAGTTATCGAGAAGATCGATCAGTACTGCCCGGCAGAGAGCATTGCTGTGTGCGTCCGAGCGAGGATGGTACTGATTCTCATTGAGGTGCTGGACGTACCGTTGACCTCCCTGCATAGGACGTGGTCAGAGATCAGGAAAAGAAATACAAGCCGGTGTCAGAGCTTCGGTCTGAGACAGACGTTCTCGTCCGGTTCGGAGGTATTCGGGTTCGATTTCAATTCCGATACTTGACCGCACTGACTTGATCGCTGCAGCGGTCGTCGATCCCGTCCCCCAAAATGGATCGAGAACCGTGTCGCCGACAAAGCTAAACATCTTGATGAGCCGATATGCCAGCTCGGTGGGAAAGGGCGCGGGATGACCAAGCGTCCGGCTCTCTCCACCAATATCCGTCCACACTGAACGGTACCATTTGCGGTGCTCCTTGGGATCGAGCAGGCTCAGCGCACGCTGCGCCGCCGTCGGCTGTCGATACCCCCCTGGTTTGCGGAGAAAGAGAATGTACTCGACATCGTTCTTGATGATGCCGTTCGGCTCGTACGGCTTCCCGAGGAATCGGGCTGGACCGTCTACTTCCGTCGTGACATTCGCGATTTTCGACCAGAGGATCGGCGTCAGATAGTCGAACCCAATCTCCCGGCACCGGGTCGCAATGTCGGAATGGAGCGGGAGCACTTGGTGCCGACCGGCCTCACGGCGTGAGAGACAAACATCTCCTACCACAATGCACATGCGCCCCCCCGGAGCCAGCAGCTGATAACATTGCCGCCATACCTTGTTCAGCTCGTCGAGAAAGGAACCGTATTCGTCTCGATGTCCAAGCTGTGCGTTTCCCTGTTGGGTGTCCTCGTAGTTGACGAGGTTGAAGTACGGCGGAGAGGTGACGACGAGGTGCACCGGTGATGGAACGACGTCTAAGACATCCCGCGCATCTCCGCGGTGGATGGTATGGGTCGTCTCATCGGGTTGATGTCCATTCGACCACGCGAGTTCCTTTGCTCGTCGCTTCTCTTCGAGCGACGGTTCGCCTCCCGACATAATTTCTTCGACGGATCGGTCATCCGTTTTGCTGGCGGTGCTCATGGTGCTCCACGTCGTGTGAGAGAACAGCAGAACGAAGCTCTGCCATGGATATGTTAGAATGATGTGTGGGACCGAGAAATGAAATAGACCCTATTTTTGCTATACCGCTTCCCCTGCCTCCACATCTTCCAGCTGCGTGCCCTTCAGGTCCATCGCGTCGTAGGTTGCGCCCTTAAAGGCCGATAAGCTCGACTGCACTTCGTCCATGATCTGCTCCGGCCCCTTCGAATAGTTCATCTCCACGCCGAGCTTCGTCGCGATGGACGGCAGCATCTCCCAGCTCGGTTTGCAGTTGATGCGATTCTCGTCGTTGTGCCAGCGGTCGAACGGCGTGCCGTGGCTGTCCTCGCGGCTGGTGCCCATCTCCATCATGAGCGTGCGGTTGACGCCCTGAATCTCCTTCGCCGGGCGCACGCGCTGGGCGCGGCCGTCTTGGTTTACGTAGGTGCCCACCGTCTCCACGATCATGGCCGCCGGGAGGGCCGCGGTGGCGCAGGGCAGCGTCTCGTTCGTCGTGTTGTAATAGTGCAGCACCACGTCGAGGCCGGATAGATCATCGGCTGTGCAGAGGCCCGAGCCGACCGGGTCGTCCTCCAGCACGTAGATGAGGTCGTATTCGCCCTCCGCGATCCGCGTGCCGACAAGCTCCTCGTCAACCGGGCGGAGGCCGAGCCGCTCGCAGCCCTCGGCGTTGGGCGTCTTGTCGTCGGTGATGAGCCAGTCGTCGCCCGCGCCCGGCTCGATGTGCGGAATGTAGCGCGGGGGCTCGGCGCCGAGTGCGTCGGCCAGCTGCGTGAGCAGGTAGTTGTCCTCGACCGTGGCCCGGGCGGAGCCGAGGAAGAGAATGCGTGCCGGATCGGTGCCGCCGAGCAGCGACGCCGCCTGGGCGTAGGCCTGCTGCCAGTTGCTTTGCGTTCGGGTGCCATTGCGCCGAAGGTGGGGACCGTCCGGACGGTTGTCGTTGAACGTGTTGTAGACGAGCCGGTCCTCGTCGGGGAGCCAGTACTCGTTCACCGCCATGTTCTGCCGCGGCGTGATGCGGAGCACCTGATTGTCACGCACCCAGTAGTGGCAGTTGGCCCCCGTCGCGTTGGTAGACACGATGGAGGGGGTGGAGCTCATCTCCCAGATGCGCGCCTTGAAGCGGAAGTCCGAGGACGTGAGCGCCCCCACCGGGCAGATGTCGATCGTGTTCATCGAGTAGGGTTCGTCGAACTCTTCGCCCGGTGCCGTGATCGGGTAGTTCTTGACGCCCCGGTTCGCAATCGTGAGCTGGCCGCTGCCGGACACCTCGTCGGTAAAGCGGGTGCAGCGGGTGCAGTTGATGCAGCGCTCAGCGTCGAGCGTCACGCGCGGCCCCAGCTTCACGCGCTTCGGCTTGTGCACCTTGCGAAACTCAAAGCGAGAGCCCTCCGGCCCATACTTGTAGGCCTGAATTTGGAGGGGGCAGTGGCCGGCCTGATCGCAGATGGGACAATCGAGCGGATGGTTGGCCAGCAGGAATTCCAGGTTGTCGGTCTGTGCGTCCTCCACCTCCTCGCTGGAGCGGTGCGTCTTGACCACCATGCCATCCTGCAGGTCGACCGTGCAGCTCGTCTGAAGATCAGGGAAGAACTGCACGACCGGCTCGCCGTCTTCATCGAGCTCTACCTCGCCCGTCTCGCGGTCCTTCTTCGGCATGCCCACCTTTACGAGGCACTGCCGGCAGTTGGCCGGGATGGACATGGCGGGGTGGTAGCAGAAGTGGGGCAACTCAATGCCCTGGTTCAGGCAGAATTGGAGCAGCTTCTGCTCCCCTTCATACTCGTAGGTCGTTCCGTCGATAGTGACGATCGGCATGTCTGCGTTAAGCGTTGGACGTTGAGCGTTACTCGGTCTCGGAGAACTCGTCTTCCTCGAACACGTCAAGATAGATCTCAGCGAGTGGAAGTTCAGCCTCTACCGACGGACACGTAATCGTGGCGTCGAGGCCGTCGGTTTCGGTGAAGCGCCAGCTTGCGTCGTCTTGCTGGACGTAGTGCTCGACGTGGGGCGCGTCCTGGGCGACGAGGAGGTATCCCTGAAGAGTGTCGATCTCCCGGTAGCGGGCGAATTTCTCGCCGCGGTCGTATCCCTCCGTCGTCGGTGATAACACCTCCACGACCACTTGGGGATTGGTGATGGTGTCTCGATGCTCGTTTTTAACGTCCGGAGATTCGCAGAAGATGAGGAGATCGGGATAGGGGTATGCTTCCAGGGATGGGATCGCACCACGTGGCGCCGGGGCCACGGCGCGGCACTCGTCGTCGCGAAGTCGCTCGCGGAGCTCGGCGTTCACATTGCTGACGATGATGTTGTGCTCCAGGCTTGGACCTGGGATCGTGTCGATCTCCTCGTCCGAACGAACGGCGTGCAGGGCGAGAATCCGTCCGTCGACGTACTCGAATCGTTCTTCTTGTTCGCGTTCCCACTCCAGGTACTCCTCGGTGGAAACCGGCTCGTCGTTGACGACGCGACGGGCAATGGAGGGGGGCGGAGCGGCCTGGGTCGCGGTCGCCATGAGACTGAAAGCTGGACCTTAGGAATCCGGTTCTGGAATACGAACGGGCGTCACCCGCACACCGTTCGCGGTCAGACGCAGGGTATCTGCCGCGACACGCAGTGTCCCCGCAGCGACCACGAAACCTTGCGCGTCGCCCGGCACCTGCCAGGCGCAGCCGCCCGCGTCGGTGCGGGGCGCTGCCACAACGAGCGGGGTCGCGTCAGTGGCCAACTGCATGTCGCAGCCGCTCGCCCGAACGGCGGTGATGCGGCCGTCAATCGTCACCCTGTGGCCGCGGTACAAGCTGTCCTCCGCCGCGACGGCGGGAGCGGGCATCGCATCGGTCGCGTCGATGGGCACGCCGTAGGTCGTGTCGGCCCTGTTCGAATCGGAGGCCCCGGAGCCGCAGGCCCCGAGCAGGAGGCCGACAAGAAGCGCGAGGGCGCGTCGGGGCATGGGACGACACAAGGTTAATGCTGAGAACTTCGTCCCTTGACCAGCGCCTCAGACAGCGCACGAGGAGACTACTCCGTCGCCGCCACCGCCGACTCGGCCCCGGCCGACACATCGGCGCTCACCGGGTGGACCGAGGGCGTGCACTTCGCTTCGAAGTCCTCGCGGAAGCGCTGCACGGTGTAGCGCACCGGCCACGACGCCGCGTCGGCGAAGGCGCAGATGGTGCGGCCCTCCATCTGATCGCACAGGTCGAGCAGGAGGTCGAGGTCGCGCATGTCGCCCTCGCCCTCGTCGATCCGCGTGACGAGATTTTCGAGCCAGCCGGTGCCTTCCCGGCAGGGCGTGCACTGCCCGCAGCTCTCGTCCTGGAAGAAGTGGGTCACGCGCCGGAGCCAGGACACCATGTCGGTGTCCTCGTCGAGCACGAGGATGCCTCCTGTCCCGAACATCGTCCCCGCTTCGTTCAGGCTGTTCGAGTTCATGGTGACGCCCTCCACCCAGTCGCCCGGGATGGGCGGTGTCGAGGCCCCGCCTGGGACGAAGGCCTTCAGGGCTTTATCGTCGCGCACACCGCCCGCGACCTCCTCCACGAGATCGGTAACGAGCATCCCCGTGGGATACTCGTAGACGCCGGGCCGATTGACGTGGCCCGAGATGCCGTACAGGACGGGACCAGGGTGGTCTTCCGCCCCCATGTTGGCAAACCAGTCGGTCCCCTTCTCCATGATGAGCGGGACGCAGGCCAAGGTCTCCACGTTGTTGATCGTGGTGGGGCAGCCGAAGATGCCCTTCTGGGCGGGGAAGGGCGGCTTGTAGCGCGGATAGCCGCGCTTGCCCTCCACGCTCTCCATCAGACTCGTCTCCTCGCCGCAGATGTAGGCCCCAGCGCCCTTGTGCAACACGACCTCCATGGAGAAGTCCGAGCCCATGATGTTCTCGCCTACGTAGCCCTCCTCGTAGGCTTTCTCGAGCTCCTCCTTCATGTGCACGATCCAGTCGGTGTACTCGCCCCGCACGTACACGTAGCAGGTGTCGATCTGGAGCGCATAGCCCGCAATCAGAATCCCCTCGAACATCAGGTGCGGGTTGTACTCCATGATCTGCCGGTCCTTAAACGTCCCCGGCTCGCTCTCGTCGGCGTTGCAGGCCAGGTAGCGCGGCCGCTCGCCCGGCTCGGGCATGAAGCTCCACTTCATCCCCGTCGAAAACGCCGCCCCGCCTCGTCCCCGCAGTCCGGACTGTTTGATAAGGTCCGTGATGTCGGCGGGAGCGAGGCCGTCGTCCTCGAGGACGGTGCGGAGCCGGTCGTATCCACTGACCTCCTCCTCGTAGACCTCCAGCTTGTGAAGGTCCTCGACGGGCGGCAGCAGCACCCGGTCGTACGAGCGCCAGTCGCCGGCCTTGGTCTGGGTCTGGGGCGTCCCGTTCGTTTCCATGTACAATTTCGAAGTTCAATTTTCGAATGACGAATGGCTTGTACGTAATGCGTGACTCGTGAAACGTGAGGGTTGTCCCCCTTCACGCATCACTCTTCACGCAT
>PXTN01000064.1 GCA_003022565.1 Bacteroidetes bacterium QS_3_64_15
GCGTTTGTAGCAGGGTCGGTATCAGGCCGGTGAGCGACCCTGCTTTGGACCATCCGCCAAGAATTTGAAGGATCGACCGACTTTTGTCATGTACTGAGGGGGCGAACATGCCTCTGCCGCATCACGTAGGCCACCCACCTATGGTGCCCCTCAGTATGTGGGGCGAACACGCCCTGCGACAGACTGTCGCTCTTTGGAGCAATACACGGAGCGAGAGGCCCGTAGCGCCCTGCTCCTGACAAGTTGTAGCAGGGGTGCCTCCGCACACGCGGAGATAGACCTTAAGGTCGGGATGAGGCGGGAGGCCATCCAGGGGTGCCTCCGCACACGCGGAGATAGACCCCGGTCGTTTCTACCGGGAATATTGAGGCTTTTGGTGCCTCCGCACACGCGGAGATAGACCCGTTTCCTTCCGCTTCTTTTCGCTTTGATGCTGGGTGCCTCCGCACACGCGGAGATAGACCTGTGCCGGTGAAAAGTTTCAGTTGTCCTAACATGGTGCCTCCGCACACGCGGAGATAGACCCGGTGTCTACATCAAGGCTCCTGGTATATATGAGGTGCCTCCGCACACGCGGAGATAGACCCCGGAAATCAGCAACATTGGGTTCGAACTTTTTGGTGCCTCCGCACACGCGGAGATAGACCCTTGCCGGAAGATCAACCCTCGGTTTCGCGCCAGGTGCCTCCGCACACGCGGAGATAGACCCTCCCCCCAATTCCTACGACTCCGATTGCACTGGGTGCCTCCGCACACGCGGAGATAGACCCAGTCTTTCCCGATCCAGTTGGCGCCTGGACATGGTGCCTCCGCACACGCGGAGATAGACCCCCAGCTACCCCAAACGAAACGGCCACTCTTCCGGTGCCTCCGCACACGCGGAGATAGACCACAGGTAGTCGCTCCCGCTGATGCTGTCTAAAAGGTGCCTCCGCACACGCGGAGATAGACCTTCGTAAGGCCTCCCGTTAAGAGCTGTTTCGACGGTGCCTCCGCACACGCGGAGATAGACCTCGCCCTCAGCACGCTGAGAGCTCCTCGCCCACGGTGCCTCCGCACACGCGGAGATAGACCGCGGCCGTTTCAGATTTTCGAGGAGGTGCCACCGGTGCCTCCGCACACGCGGAGATAGACCTCGAGCAGAGCACCGAGCATAACATGTCGGTTCGGTGCCTCCGCACACGCGGAGATAGACCCACGTCCCAGCCAGAGCACCGGCACTACGTCTGGGTGCCTCCGCACACGCGGAGATAGACCCTCCAACGAGTTTACGATTGGCCGCACGGTGATGGTGCCTCCGCACACGCGGAGATAGACCTGTAACCTACCCCGACAACCGGCGCCGCCTGAAGGTGCCTCCGCACACGCGGAGATAGACCTAGCATTACACTCCGGTCCTAAGCCGTAGTAGAGGTGCCTCCGCACACGCGGAGATAGACCTCGGGGATTTTCGTCACTGTCCCCAGCGTTTCCGGTGCCTCCGCACACGCGGAGATAGACCCCGCTACGAGAAAGCTGTCTCGGACTTGGAAAAGGTGCCTCCGCACACGCGGAGATAGACCTTTTCGGCGGCAGGAGCTTGGCGCCTCCTTCGAGGTGCCTCCGCACACGCGGAGATAGACCTTCTCCGACGCATCTTCGAGGTATCCGCGCACAGGTGCCTCCGCACACGCGGAGATAGACCCTCTACCCCCGCCGTACAGTCCACGAAGTCAAGGGTGCCTCCGCACACGCGGAGATAGACCCCGAGACAACCCGAGAACGCATCGTAAAAACCGGGTGCCTCCGCACACGCGGAGATAGACCGACCTGCCGTGCGCGGTCGCAGTGGGCGCGGAAGGTGCCTCCGCACACGCGGAGATAGACCCTTCGGTGCTACAACGAAGGTCCGCCGCCACTCGGTGCCTCCGCACACGCGGAGATAGACCTCATGCGCGACACCGGCGGCGTGGTTGATGAGCGGTGCCTCCGCACACGCGGAGATAGACCCATTGCGTGGGACCCCACCGATCAAAAGCTTTAGGTGCCTCCGCACACGCGGAGATAGACCCTCGGCTTGAGCTCGTCCAGCTGGTCGAGGATGGGTGCCTCCGCACACGCGGAGATAGACCCGCGAGCTCGACCCGCCAGAAGACCCACCCTAGGGTGCCTCCGCACACGCGGAGATAGACCCGACCTCAGCCGCTTCAGTGTCGCTCACGTCGAGGTGCCTCCGCACACGCGGAGATAGACCTTCTTATGAACGAAACTTTTCCCGAAGGGATGAGGTGCCTCCGCACACGCGGAGATAGACCTCAGACCCTCTGCTCCCAGCTCAGTGATATTGAGGTGCCTCCGCACACGCGGAGATAGACCCCGCCACTCCGTCGCTCAGAATCAGATCCAGAAGGTGCCTCCGCACACGCGGAGATAGACCATAAATCACGGACGGGATTTTGCTTCGGATTGTGGTGCCTCCGCACACGCGGAGATAGACCCGAGATCCGATACGACTCGCTTCGGTAGCAAGAGGTGCCTCCGCACACGCGGAGATAGACCCCTTTGGAGGCAGTTGTTGAAGATTGGATCCGTGGTGCCTCCGCACACGCGGAGATAGACCCGATCGCGACTGGAAATACCACGACGTACTCACGGTGCCTCCGCACACGCGGAGATAGACCTCAGATCCCGCTCATCACCGAGCAGTTTACTCAGGTGCCTCCGCACACGCGGAGATAGACCCTTGAAGTCATGGAGGCTGCCTACAAGGCTACGGGTGCCTCCGCACACGCGGAGATAGACCCCTCTTCTGGACGTACAACCCCAGTCGGTCGTCGGTGCCTCCGCACACGCGGAGATAGACCCAACGAGTCTTCAACGGACCCGATCGTACTTGCGGTGCCTCCGCACACGCGGAGATAGACCGTCGGCGGCGGCAGTAGTCCAGGGCATTCGACGGGTGCCTCCGCACACGCGGAGATAGACCGTCGATCCTCGAGATCGGTGGCGACGAGTAGCCGGTGCCTCCGCACACGCGGAGATAGACCCGAGCGCGAGGAGCGGCGCCAGGAGCGGGCCCAGGTGCCTCCGCACACGCGGAGATAGACCTGAGGTCGTCACCCTTCGCGTCGACAAACCACAGGTGCCTCCGCACACGCGGAGATAGACCTCTTGTTCATGGCCGCTCGCCCGCTGATCTCCTGGTGCCTCCGCACACGCGGAGATAGACCCCCCTCCAGAGTCTCCGGACCGGGTGCCTCCGGGGTGCCTCCGCACACGCGGAGATAGACCCCTCGAATGGTCCGGGTCCCCATTGTGGATCGTGGTGCCTCCGCACACGCGGAGATAGACCCCGTTTTCTCTACCGTGTCGCATGACTGCTCGAGGTGCCTCCGCACACGCGGAGATAGACCCCGCGCGCCGACCAGGATGCACCCGAGCGTGTCGGTGCCTCCGCACACGCGGAGATAGACCCCCAGGCCCGCCATCATCGACCTGCTCCCAGTGGGTGCCTCCGCACACGCGGAGATAGACCTCTGGGTTTCGCAACTCTTCGAGCCGTCGAGAAGGTGCCTCCGCACACGCGGAGATAGACCGACAGAGGACGGTCGCACAGACGTCGCCACCGGGGTGCCTCCGCACACGCGGAGATAGACCTTGCGGCGGCGATTTATGGACCCGATCACACCAGGTGCCTCCGCACACGCGGAGATAGACCCTGCCGGTTATTCTTCAGTTCAACATCTGCCGCGGTGCCTCCGCACACGCGGAGATAGACCTAATTTTCAGTTCCATAAAGCGTGCAAGGTCCTGGTGCCTCCGCACACGCGGAGATAGACCCTCTGGATCGTAGAACGCGCGGGCCCGAAGGAAGGTGCCTCCGCACACGCGGAGATAGACCATCCGGGCGATGATCCGCCCGATCCGTTTGACTGGTGCCTCCGCACACGCGGAGATAGACCCTCTGCGGGACGTTCGGTTCCACGACCGGGCCGGGTGCCTCCGCACACGCGGAGATAGACCTGGTCGGCAAGCCCGGTGCAGATTTTCCTGAGGGGTGCCTCCGCACACGCGGAGATAGACCTCCGGATCGACTCGGACGGATCGGAGACAGATTGGTGCCTCCGCACACGCGGAGATAGACCGTACTCAATCACAGTTATTGTTGACTTGTCGCTGGTGCCTCCGCACACGCGGAGATAGACCTCGTTTACGAGTTCAAAGACGCCGCTGGACGTGGGTGCCTCCGCACACGCGGAGATAGACCCGATTGGCAGGGGGTCTTGAGCCGGATTAAGGCGGTGCCTCCGCACACGCGGAGATAGACCGTCGGCTCGCTGCTCCTACGTACGTCCCGCATTGGTGCCTCCGCACACGCGGAGATAGACCCGCCTCACGCCTCCACCCGCTCAGGTCGGATCTGGTGCCTCCGCACACGCGGAGATAGACCTTCAGCTCTTCGATCACGCCGGAAAACGTATCGGGTGCCTCCGCACACGCGGAGATAGACCTTTGGCTGAGAAACCAGTCGAATACGCCCAGCCGGTGCCTCCGCACACGCGGAGATAGACCGTACGCCACCTGGACGCTCAATCTTTCGACCGGGGTGCCTCCGCACACGCGGAGATAGACCTTGTGGTGGGCGTAGACCCGAGCGGCGGAGGCGGGTGCCTCCACACACGCGGAGATAGACCGCACGCACACCGCCGGGCAATCGCAATCTCCTCCCGAAATCAAGATCTCAGCTCCGTGTAAAGCAGATCAATTGACGCCATACGCCCACACCCCCACACCTCCCAGCAGAGCCACCCGGGCTCACTCGGCACGCCAACAGGCAATCGTCCTGACACGCACCGGAACCGGATGACACTCCGGGGTCAACTTCGTTATCTTGGCGGGCCCGCATCGCGCTCATGAAATCGCCCCGCCGCCCATGACGCCTTCTGAGCGCTGGCCCGCCATTCTGCTGCAACTGGCCCCGGATGCCTGGACACGCGCCGTGGATTTGGCCCGTGCCCTCGGCGTCAGCGAGCGCACCGTGTACCGCGACGTGCAGGCGATGGTGGAGGCCGGCATCCCGCTGCAGGGCGTGCCGGGCAAGGGCTACCGGCTGCCGGAGGACTACCTCTTGGCTCCCGTGCAGCTAACGACGGACGAGGCGATCATGCTCGTGCTGGGCGGCGCCTATGCGGCCCGGAACGTTGGCGGCCGCTACCAGGCGGCGGCCCGGGCGGCCCAGCACAAGATCGAGGAGGTCTTGTCCCCCGAGGACCGAGAGCGTGCTCTCTCCCTCCAGGGCACCGTGCCGCTGGTACCCCCCAGCGTGTTCGGCGATTCGGCCAAGGATGGCCGTCTGCGCCGGGTGCGCCACGCCCTCGTGGAAGAGTGCACCTTAGCGGTCACGATGAAGGCCTCCGACGACGCGTCGGCCCGTCGGCGGGTCGATCCGTACGGGTTCGTGCGACAGGGCACCACCTGGCACGTCGTGGGGTACGGGCACGACCGCGACCGCGTGGTCCACCTGCGTCTGCAGCGCATCGACACGCTCGAACTGACGGACGCAACCTTCGAGCGGCCCCCCAGCTATGGCACGCCCTCAGACGGCCCGGCGGACGAGCCGCGGCGCCGCGTCCGCGTGGTCTTTGCCGGAGAGGTGGCCGCGTCCGTGCAGGTGCCCCCGTCGTTCGAGGCAACGAGCCGGGAGCACCTGGCCGACGGCCGCCTCTTGCTCACTGTAGCGGTCGACTACGAATTCGAAGTCATGCCCTGGCTCCTGAGCTGGGGCGCCTATGCTCACATCCTCGAGCCACGGGCGCTCCGCGAGCGGGTAGCCGCCGAGGCCCGCGCCGTGGCCGACCAGTACGAGTCGGCCCCGACCCTGCTCGGTTGAGAATTCCCACGTTCTCATTTCCCCACACTCAAACCCTGACACGCTCATACGCCCCGCCGCCCACACGCATCCCACCTCGGCCGGCCCGTTGGCCTACACCGACATCGGCGACGGGCCGCCCGTCGTGTTTCTCCACGGCAACCCCACGAGCGCCCGGCTCTACCGACACCTGATTCGCGACCTGGCCCCGGACTACCGGTGTGCCGCCCCCGATTACCTCGGGTTCGGCCGCTCGGCAGCCCCGGCGGATTTCTCCTATCGCCCGCCCGTCCACGCAACTCTAGTGGAGGGGCTTCTTCGTCGCCTGGACTTGTCGAACATCACCCTGGTGCTGCACGATTGGGGCGGTCCCATTGGCCTCGCCTATGCCCTTCGCTACCCCGACACCGTGGAGCGCCTCGTACTGATGAACACCTGGGCGTGGCCGCTCACCCACCGCCCCCTGCTTCAGCTCGCGAGTCGCCTCCTCGCCACGCCCCTGGGCCGCCTCGCCGTCGAGCGCTTCAACGCATTCGCCCGTGTCATCATGCCCGCAACGACCGGGTCCTCGGGACCCCTCCGGCCCGACTGGATTCGCACATACGCGGCGGCCCTGGACACTCGCCCCCGCCGTCGCGCGTGCTGGGCGTTCGCCCGGGCCCTCCGGACAGAGACGGACTGGCTCCGGGCGCTGTGGACCCATCGGGCGCGGATTCGCGACCGCCCGACCCTTCTGTGCTGGGGCATGGCCGATCCTGCATTCGGCACCGAGGCGTGCCTGCGGCGCTGGCAGCGCCTCTTCCCGAACACGGAGATTCGCCGGTATCCCAGGGTTGGACACTATGTACCGGAGGAAAAGGGACGAGCCCTCGTCGCGCCCGTCCGGCAGTTCCTCCGGGGCGCCCCGGCCTGATGCCCCTCCGGGCAGAACCGCAGTAGGCCCGCGGGCACTCATCTTCCGGATTTGTGCGGCGAACTTCTTGATCGGCTCGTTCGGCAGAAGGACGTGAATACCGTCTGTTCTGTTCTGAATCGTGGCAGCCTCCGGCACCGGAACGGTCAGACGCCCCCGCCCCGCCGTGGCCCGCCCCCTAACCATCACGGTATCGCCCATTCGATCCGGCACCCGATCACCGTCCTCATCGATCCGGACGTCCGCGATGGGCTCTGCCGGCCCCGACTGAAGACTGTCGTCTGCCACCGAGTAAGCCGCGGAGGTCTGGGCGAGGAGCCCTCCCAGCGCAAGAGCCAACAGGGATCAGACGACACGTTTCGGCACGAGAAAAAGAGACGTTCTCCCGTGCGCGGGTGAATCTCACGATTCTCGTCCGTATCCTGACGGTCCGTGTCGAGGCCGCGCTCTTTTTTTGTTCTTCCTCCCCATTGTTCATGGTTCCGGCCCGGTGGTTTCGCCGTTCAGCCATCTTGATCATTCTGGTGATGACGGGCCTGGCCGCCGCCCAGGCGACGCCAAAATCCGCCCTGTCCTCGCCTGCTCCCGACACCACCGCCCTCGGGGTGGTCTGGACGCCCCCCGCCCAGCCCGACTCGGCCCTCCGCGAACTGGCCCGGATCGATGCCCTCGGGGCCACGGCCGTCCGACTGACGCGACTGCCCACCGACACCGTTGCGGCCCGGGCCGATTCGCTCGGGCTCAACCTTCACGTCGATCTGCCCGTGGCCCATGTGTCGGCTCAGCAGCTTCCGGACACGCTCGCGCAGGCCGCCCCGACCTTGGAGCGCCTTCAGGCTCTTGCGCGGCAGCACCCATCCATCACCCACGTTGGGCTGGCCCGCATCGCCGATACTACGGTGCCGAGCGCCTGCGAGACGCTTCGCCGGTGGACCGATCGCGTGCATGCCGGGGCCGCGGCGCTCCGCACCTACTACGTCACGCCGTTTTCCGCCGCGGCCGACCGCTGTGTAGAAGCCGTCGACCGCCCCCTGCTCGACGTGCGCAACCATCCGGCGCCTGCAGACCGATGGCATCAATGGCGAGACCGTACGGCATCGGCAGGCCTTGGTGCGGTCGGGACCTGGGTGGCCCCCGCGGCCGAATCCGGCCTGCGCGTGCCCCACTCCCCGGAGCGACAAGCTCGGGACCTGGAAGGAGCCCTCTCCTCCCTCTTCGACTCCACCCGACGGTCGCCCCCTGTCCTCTTCGTCTACCGCTGGCAAGATCGTCCCCTCCTTTCGTCCCGACGTTACGGGCTGCACGCATCCGACGGCACGGCGCGCCCGGGAGCACGCGTTATCGAGGGCGTCTACACGGGGACCCGGGACGTCTTCGCATTCCCCAACGGCGCGGCTCCGGCGGCAGGACCATACGGGCTCGTGCTTCTGGGCTGGGGCCTCGTCGCGCTACTCGGCGTTCTGTACGCCCGCAGCCTCTTCGTCCGTCGCACCGTGGCACGGTACTTCACCGCCCCCGGCTTTTACCGAGATGCCCTTCGGGATGGCCGCGACCTCGCCCCGGGGACGAACGGACTGCTCCTGGGCGTCGTGGCGGGAGTCCTCGGCATCACAGCCGTCTGTGTGGCCCGGCAGGGGGCCGCGCACCCCGGCACCGACCGTGTGCTTGCCGCCCTGCCCCACGCCGTGCGGGGCGCCGTGGCCGGAGGCATCGACCACCCGGTGTGGATGGGCGTCGCTGTCGGGGGAACGGCGCTCGGCCTTCTTGGCCTCTGGATGGGAGCGCTCGTGCTCGCGGCCCGATTGCAGACGCGACTTTCGCTCGCTCAAGGACTCGTTCTCGTAACGTGGCCGTGCTGGCCCGCCCTGCCGGCCCTTCCCCTCGCCCTCGCCGCAGGCCCGGACACCCCACTGTCGCTCTTCCGGCTGGCCGTTCTCTTGCTGATCGGCGGAGGCCTTGCCCTCCTCTACACGACCGGACGCGTGCTCTTCGACTACTGGTCCATTACCGGCGTCCCTGGATGGGTCCTCGTTCCCCTCAGCCTGCTGAGCCCCCTCGCTCTTGTAAGCGCCACGGTGCTCGTTCTTGCGATGCGGTACGGCGTGTCTTTCGCCTTCCTGTGGCACCTGGCTACCCTGACCTGACGAATGTGGGAGGCGGAGGGTGGAATGCAGAATCGGGCCTGTCCCCACCCCACATTCCCCATTCCGAATCCCAAACCCCAAACTCGTCAGAGCGCCCACGTCACCATCTCGGGGTAGAGCATCATCGCAATGAGGCCGAGCACCTGGATGGCAATGAAGGGGACAGCCCCGCGGTAGATTTGCGTGGTGCGCACCTCGTCCGGCGCTACGCCGCGCAGATAGAAGAGCGCGAAGCCGAAGGGCGGCGTCAGAAACGAGGTCTGCAGGTTCATCCCCACCATCACGCCGAACCAGACGAGCGCGGCGTCGGCCGTGGCGCCAAATTCGGGCGGCAGCAGCCGGGCCGCGGGCGCCTGGAGCAGCGGGATGATGATGAACGCGATCTCGAAGAAGTCGATGAAGAACCCGAGGAGGAAGATCGCCAGGTTGGCCACAATGAGAAAGCCGATGACGCCGCCCGGGAGGTTTGTCAGCATGTCCTCCACCCAAAAGTCGCCCCCCAGGCCGCGGAAGATGAGCGAGAAGGCGGTAGACCCGACCAGCAGAAACATGACCATCGAGGTCAGCCGCATCGTCTCGTCCATTGTCTCCCGCAGGGCCGTCATCGAGAGGCGGCCGTTGGCCGCGGCGAGGGCGATGGCCCCCACGGCCCCCAGCGCTCCAGCTTCGGTCGGCGTGGCCAGGCCGGCGAAGATGCTGCCAAGCACGAGCAGAATCAGCACCAGCGGCGGCAGCATTACGAGGAGCACCCGCCGCAGGAGACGACCCACCGGAATGTCCCGGGTCTCTTCGGGGAGGGCAGGGGCCGCGTCGGGCCAGATGAAGGCCATGCCACTGGCGTAGAGGGCGTAGAGGCTCGCCAGTGCGACGCCGGGCACGAGCGCGCCGATAAACAGGTCGCCGACGCTGATGCCCAACTGATCGGCCAGCACGATGAGCACAATGCTGGGCGGGATGATTTGCCCGAGGGTGCCCGCCGCCGTGATGACGCCCGAGGAGAGCTCCTCGGAGTAGCCGTAGCGCAGCATGACCGGCATCGAAATGAGCCCCATCGCCACGACCGACGCCCCCACGACGCCGGTGGCCGCCGCCAGCAGGGCCCCTACGAAGACGACGGCAACCGCAAGCCCGCCTCGCACCACCCCAAACAGCTGTCCGATTGTCGTGAGCAGGTCTTCGGCCAGGCGCGACTTCTCCAGCATGGTGCCCATGAAGATGAAGAAGGGCACCGCGAGCAGGATGAAGTTCGACATGACGCCGAAAATCCGCGACGGGAGGGCCTGCAGGAGTCCCCAGCTCAGAACTCCTGCCTGCTCCCCGATGGCGGCAAACAGCAGGGCCGTGCCTCCGAGGGCGAAGGCCACCGGATACCCGGAAAAAATCAGCAGGAGGGCCCCGGCAAACATCAGGGGGGCGAGGAGGTCGACACCCATGGAGAATTGCGTCTTCGTCTCGGAGAGTTACGTCGGCGCGCCGCGTGAAGCGTGATTCGTAACGCACGAACCGGGACTCGGGCGTACCTGCATGATCCTCTTTATTCACTCACAACGCATCACGCCTCACTTTTCACGCATCACTCGTTACTTTCCACCTAGGGATCGCAGTCAGAACTGGAGAGCGGCATCGGGAACGAGCTCTGGCAGCGCCAGGCACGCTCGCCTCACCCAATCCGGGGCCGCGACTCTCGATCGGCGGGATCGGTGACCTCGTATCCCCGGATCACGGCAATCTCCCGGATGATCAGGGCCCCGCCTTGTGCCACCAGCAGCAGGAGGGCGAGTGGGATCACCGTCTTAATCGGGTAGCGCGGCAGTCCACCGGGATCGGGCGACCCCTCCAGGATGGCCCAGGAGTTCTGTGCAAACGGAATCGACACCCACAGGACCACCCCGCAGAAGGGGAGGAGGAAAAGCACCGTCCCCAGAAGGTTGATCCAGGCCTGCCCGCGCCGGGAGAGCTGACTGTACAGCACGTCCACCCGCACGTGATCGTCGTACGCCAGGGTGTAGGCCGCCCCCAGCAAAAAGACGAGGCTGAACAGGTACCACTGCATCTCAATCCACATGTTGGAGCTCAGCCCCAGCCCCGTGTACCTGTCGAGGTAGCGGGCGATGGCGTTGAAGGCGCCCACCCCCACCATCACCAGGGTGAGCCAGTACAGCGTGCGGCCCACCCGATCGTTGAAGCGGTCGATGTAGCGAGCCCACCGGAGCCAACGGTCCATGTGTCGAGTGCAGTTGGGTCGATTGCAGAGCGCTACGTCCACAGCAAGGGTACCAGTTGAACATCGAATCCGCAAACCGTACTCGTCCCTTTCAGTACTAAAGGACCGCCCCCATCCCGACGACTGTCGGGAGTGGAAACGGCCCTGGGAGTCGAACTGAAATGCACGAGAATCGACCCTACGCTGCGACCTCGTCGGGCCCCGTCTCGATGGGCACGCCGACGAGATTGCCCCACTCGGTCCACGAGCCGTCGTAGTTGCGGACGCGTGGATGATCGAGCAGCTGCGAGAGCACAAACCAGCTGTGGCTGGAGCGCTCGCCGATGCGGCAGTAGGCGATGGTCTCCTTGTCGGGCGTGATGCCGCGCTCCTCGTAGATTTCCTTCAGCTCCTCGGCGCTCTTGAAGGTGCCGTCCTCGTTGACCGCCTCGCTCCAGCTGATGTTGTGAGCGCCGGGGATGTGGCCGCCGCGTTGCGCGCCTTCGTTGAGGCCCTCGGGCCCCAGCTTCTCGCCGCTGAACTCTTCGGGGGAGCGCACGTCGACCAGCTCCACGTCGTCGCGGTCGAGGGTCTGCTGCACGTAGCCGGAGAAGGCGCGGATGGAGTTGTCGGGGGCTGTGGCCGTCCAGTTGCCGCGGTCGTAGTCCGGCTCGTCGGTGCTCAGCGGACGGTCTTCGGCCAGCCATTTCTTCCGCCCGCCGTCGAGGACGAGGACATCGTCGTGACCGTAGTACGTCAGTTGCCAGAAGGCCCAGGTGGCAAACCAGTTGTCGTTGTCGCCATAGAGAACGATCGTCGTGTCATCGTCGATGCCCGACTCGCGGAGAAGGTCCTGAAAGTCCTCCTTCGAGGCCAGATCGCGCGTCTGCGTGTCGGCCAGTTGGGTTTCCCAGTTCCAGCCGACAGCACCGGGAACGTGGCCGTCTTCGTAGGCGGCGGTGTCCACGTCGACCTCAACGAACCGCACGTTGGAATCGTCGAGGTGATCGGTGGCCCAGTCGGTGGAGACGAGTACGTCGGGGTTGGCGTAGGTGCTCATGGTTGGGGTTGGTTTTTGGTTGGCTGTGGGTCGTAGGGTGAGGGTTCCAGGTTCGTGAGTTTTGGGTTCGTGGGATTGAGGACCGAATACGGCGAGGAGCAGTCCGGGACCGTACGGGCGGGGAGGATCGGAGCGCCGGGACGCAGGACGAACAGTGTGTTTGTGCTCACGGGCGTTCGCACAGGGCGATCCGGGGCATCATCGGGGGTTTGGACCGCTCGGCCCTGGGCTGGATGTCCGCTCGGCACCCGAGGCGTGGGCAGTTTCCCTGCGGGTTCGTCCGACGCAGGTACAGTTTGATCCCAGCGAGACAGGGAGGGTCTGCTGCGCACGCCTACCCTCGGCGCAGGGGCAGTTATGCCCGGCGGGAGGATCTTATCCGCGACAGGACGCCGTCCTGCAATACAAACACGAACAGAGACACGCCGGCGCAGCGAGAGTCAAGACGGTGGACGAGAAGCGAGAACTGCGCACGTTCGCGTGACGCATGTGCGTGAGGGCGATCCGAGCAAAAGTAGACGAAGACACTGCCCGAGGGGCAGATCGTCTGAATGCAACGCCTCGTTCAACCCTCGACGGCGAAATGGGTTTCGAGTCCGCTACAGGCGTTTGGACCTTGTCATGAAGTGGTGCAAGCCTCCCATCATCTCCCGCCTCACGTATCCCTGCCTTCCTCTCGTAACCCTCAACTCATGACTCCCCACTCATGACTCCCAAACTCACGACTCATCCCCTTCCGACGCCTCGGCATACTTCTGAGCCCGTTTCACCACGTCTGCGTCGAAGTCGCGCTCACGCCACTGCTCCAGCCGCTGGGCGACCTCTTCTTCGTAGCCTTGCTCGCCGGGATCGTAGAAGTAGGTCCCTTGCATCTCGCCGGGGAGGTACTGCTGCGGCGTGTAGTGCTCGCGGTAGGCGTGGGGATACTTGTAGCCTTCGCCGTGGCCCAGCCCCTCCTTGTCGCGGTTCGCGTCCTTCAGGTGCTGCGGGATGTCTTCGGTCTGCTCCTGGCGGACGTGGTCGAGGGCGTCAAAGTACGCGAACGTGCTGTTGCTCTTCGGGGCCGTAGCGAGATAGAGGCAGCACTCCGCCAGCAGGAACTGCCCCTCCGGCATGCCCACGTACTCGAAGCCCTCCGCGGCACTCTGCGCCACCTGCAGGGCCCGCGGATCCGCCAGGCCCACGTCCTCGGCGGAGAAGATGAGCAGGCGGCGCAGGATGAAGCGCGGCTCCTCCCCGGCGTAGAGCATGCGCGCGAGCCAGTAGAGCGCCGCGTCGGGATCGGACCCGCGCAGGCTCTTGATGAAGGCGCTGATGGTGTCGAAGTGGGCGTCTCCTTCCTTGTCGTAGAGGACGGCGCGCTGCTGGATCGAGTCTTCGGCCACCTGAAGGTCGATGTGGACGGTGCCCTTGGCGTCCGGCTCGGTAGTCTCGACGGCCAATTCCAGGGCGTTGAGCACCGAGCGGGCGTCGCCGTTGGCCGTGTCGATGAGGTGGTCCAGCGCGTCTTCCGTAACCTGCACGTCGCGGTCGCCGTAGCCGCGCTCCGCGTCGGTGAGGGCCATGGCCGCCACCTGGCGCAGGTGCTCGTCCTCCAGCGGCTCCAACTCAAAGACGCGCGAGCGGCTCACCAGCGCGTCGTTCACCTCGAAGTACGGGTTTTCCGTCGTGGCCCCGATGAACGTCACCGTGCCGTCCTCCACGTGCGGCAGCAGGGCGTCCTGCTGGGCCGTGTTGAAGCGATGCACCTCGTCGATGAAGAGAATAGTGCGCGTCTGGTGGTGCTTGAGGCGATTCTTGGCCTTCTGGATGGCCTCGCGGAGGTCGTTGACGCCGCTCAGGACCGCGTTGAGCGACGTGAAGTGCGCCTCGGTGGTGCGGGCGATGATGCGGGCGAGGGTGGTCTTGCCCGTGCCGGGGGGGCCGTAGAAGAGGACCGACGTGACCCGATCCGCCTCGATGGCGCGGCGCAGGAGCTTCCCTTCCCCAATGAAGTGTTCCTGTCCGACAAACTCGCCCAGCGTGCGGGGCCGCATGCGGTCGGCGAGCGGAGCGCGCTCCTGGCGGGCCTGCTCGGCCTGTTCGTCGAAAAGATCCGGCATCGCTGTGGACGGTTTTGCTCCGCAGAGGATGGAACAGTGCCCAACCCATACGGTCCGGCTGAGTTTTGAAACGCCTACTGGTAGTCCTCCCGCACCGGACTGAACACGTCAATGATCTCGCACTCGGTTCGTGCCCGCCCCGAGTGCGGGGTCTCGGGCGGGATGACGGCGATTCGGCCCGGGCGCAAGACGTCGGTCTCCCCGCCCAGCGTGAGCTCAAATTCGCCCTCGACCACGATCGAGATTTGTTCGTGGGGATGCTCGTGCTCAGGAAACTCGGCGCCAGCCTCTACTGACCAGTTCGTCACGGTCATGTTCTCGCCGTGCACGAAGGCGCCGAGGTACCCGGGAATTTCTTCAGAGCGGTCGAGGTCGTCGAACGAGAGAAATGGCATGGGCTGCGGGTGATTGCGGTTTGGCGACCGTGAGGTCCCAACAACCCGTTTCCGACCCGATCGTTGTCCCCGTGGTGGATCGACGCGGGCCAGCGGCGATGCCGCGTTTTGTTTGTGGCGATCAGCACCCTGTCTAAAAAGCTCAAGAGCAAATCGCCCGCTTCTGCATAGCGCCAAGTTTAGGTGCCGTGGGCAGGAAAAGCTACGAATCGAACAGAAGTGACGAAAACGACTGAAGACGGCATCAGCCCCTCGTCAGCTGCAATGATGTGTTATGCGGCCAACGCCTCCGTTCAACGCTCCCCGCTGTCGCCCACCCACTCCGCAAACCTCTTCCGGATCCGTCGCATCCGCTCTGGGCTGATCATGCCAATGCTTCCCTCTAGCATCTCCCCTTCCACAACAGCCAGACGGCCCATCCGAATCATGCTCGTTACCTTGAGTCCCGAACGGGCAAAATCCTCGTCGCCTCCTCGATCAACTCGTCGAATCCGTCGATTCGCTGATGCACCTGCGAGGAGATCATGCAAATTAGCCAGTCCTCGTACGGACCCGGAACCTCGCTGAGCAGCAGCGCCGGGCGAAGCTTGCCTTCTGACAGGTCCGCTCGCGGAAACCGAAACAGAATGACCTGGCCCGGCTCTTTCACGACGAGGAGAAGTGCTCGTCAAGATCCTCTGCGGTGTACTCAGGACCGTTCTCGTCCTCTATTCCTCCCATCGCCAGCAATAAGGAATGTCGGGACCACTCCCGCTCCTCGCGGCGCGCCTGCTCCCGTTCTGCTTTTGCGAGCATGTACTCCACAAAGTCGAGTCCTTCGGCTTGCGTTCGCTCCGGCAGTTGCTGAACCTGGTCGTTCATTTCCTCCGTCACGCTCATGAGACGAGATCCGATGGTGAGAGATATTTCTCGGTCCGGATTGGTCTCAACGCTCAGCCCAGTGCGCAGTTCGGGGAGTACTCAACTCTGGCCGTATAACGTGAAGCTCATGCAAGGGGCTCTCCTTCGCCGAATAGAAGCTGCTTCGCCAAGCGACTCCGCCCACTGAAGTATCCGTCCGCTTGCGTGAGCACTCTCGGTCACTGGCGTCGAACACGCTTGGCTCTCTTCGCTCAATACCGGCACCCGCCTCTTGTCAGCTGTAGCGACTGTGTTATGCAGTCACAACTGTTGCCTCTCCTGCTTCAGCATGGCGAACCTGCTCGTTCACCTCCGGCATACACTCCACGACATCGGGAAACGCATTGCTCGACGCTTTCACAACCACAACGGCTACCCCAAACGTCGGTAAATTCTGTTGGTAAGGAAGGTCCTGATCCATCGTGATGAGCACATCGAAGCGATCACTTGCGCGCCGAAGCAAGTCACCGTCGCTGACACCCGACCATCCTTCCTCCGGCACCGTCGTCACATCAAAATCCGAATGGAAGTGCGACTTGAGAAGACGATCCACGTTCTCGTCCAACAGGATTCGCAGCGCCGGCTCCTGACTCTGCTTAGGCATGGGTGTCTGCGTCCTGCAACGTCTTGTCGAGGTACGCTTCGGCCTGTTCACGCGT
>PXTN01000065.1 GCA_003022565.1 Bacteroidetes bacterium QS_3_64_15
CGAGCATCTCCCGAAGACGGGCGTTCCGGTCGATGTGATCAGTTGAATCAGCCATCGCTCCAACCTACAGACGAACCTGCGGAATCGCTAAACACGTACCGAGGCGCGCCTCGCGACCCTCCTTCCCGAATCCCATGCAATTGTCCTCTGGCTCCGACTCTTCGTCCGATTGACAGATCCAAAGGAGGCCATGAACGTGATCCGGCATCACGATGAAGGCATCCAGAGAGACCTCGTCTCGGAGTTCGCCGGTTCGCTTCCATTCTTCGGCCACGATTTTCCCGAGGTCACTGAGATACATCCGTCCGCGTTTGACACTGCCGAAGAGCGGAGTGCGCTGCTTCGTGTTCGTCGTGACGAAGTAGGCGCCGCCGCGGTAGTCGTGAGGGTCGCATCGTCGGGAGCGAGCGCCGAGAGGACAGTTGAGGAATCGTTTCACGGAGTGAGGAGGGACGGTGAAGAGGAACGGCTCTATCCGACAGACACTTGAGGCCGGCCTTCCGTAACGTTGCCGGGCACGAACCTTATTCTTCATCGTCGGTTTATGCATCGGATTATGCACAGCACTTTCCATCCACTGCCGAGATTCTCATGCGCCACAGCGTATCCATCCGTGACGAAATTGGGGAGGCGGTCGAGGCAATGGCCGAAGAGGAGGATCTCTCGATTAGCGAGTTCTACGTCCGAGCGGCCGAGGCGCACCTGAAGCGCATCCGTCGCCGCCGTGCCATCCATGAGCTCGACCGTCAGGCTGGGGCCGTCGATCTCCACGGGGGTTTCGACGAGGCGCTCGATGACATCCGGCAAGACGACTCGGAGCGGTCGTAGCGTTGCTTCTCAATCACATCTCCATCGAGGCTCATATGCGGCGCGGATTCGATACCGAATACTTCGTCAAGTATGCCACCGGAGAGCTCTCGGAGTCCCATCGCCGGGCACTCCGAAGTTTGATCCAGGAGGATGGGCTGGGCGTCGCGAACGGACTGGTGGTCTAAGAACTGAAGAAGTTGGGCTACCGCGGCGTTCTCGACATGGAAGACGCGGAGTGGCTCGCCGAGATCGTCGGCGATGCCTGTGAGGTGGATCGGTATCTCTCCGACCCGCTTTGCGACGAGGCGGCGCGGCTCTCCCATGGCAACGACCTGTCGATGGCCGACGCCATGATTCTCGCCACGGCCCTGCGGCACGACGCAGACGAACTGTACACGACCGATCACGATCTGCTGGCCTACGAAGGCCCGATCGAGGTCGTGCTGGTCTGATCGAAGGCACCGGACCGTTCCGAGACGCCCCTCGCTGGGACCTGGAATCAAGCCTCTACGGTGGCGACGGTCTCCGTCTCCTCCAGCAGCAGTCCTTCCATGATCTGTAGCGCGTCATCGAGTGTAGGCACGTCCTGCACGATGGCCCGCATGAGGCCGCCCTCCACGTCGTCCTTCATCACGTACTCGCGGTCGAGCAGGGCGAGCTTCTCCAGGAGCGGATGGAACACCTCGTCGTAGAAGTACGGATCGGCGTCCTCGCTGGGGAGGTAAAGGAAGAGGCGCTCGTTCTTGTAGACCACCTTCGGCATCCGCAGTCGCTCGCCGAGGAGGCGGAGTCGGGCGCCCGTGAGGAGGTTCTGCACCGGCTCCGGCGCGTCGCCGAAGCGGTCTTCCATCTCGTCGAGCAGGTCCACCAGCGTCGTCTCGTCCGGTGCGTCGCTGATGCGGCGGTAGAGATTGAGGCGCTCAGTGTTGTCGCGCAGGTACGACTCGGGGATGTAGGCGTCCTCCTCCACGTCCACTGACGTCTCGGGCCCCGGTGGGACGGCCTCGCCGTCGAACACGTCGTCGAACTCCTCGTCCCGCAGTTCCTTCACGGCCTGATCGAGGATTTTGTGGTACGTCTCGTAGCCCACGTCCTCGATGAAGCCGCTCTGCTCGGCGCCCAGGAGCGCCCCGGCGCCGCGGATGTCGAGGTCGCGCATGGCAATGTCGAACCCGCTGCCGAGGTCCGAGAACTGCTCCACCGCCTTCAGCCGCTCGCGGGCGTCGTCGGTGAGGCTGTGGACGGACGGCACGAGCAGGTAGCAGAACGCCTTCCGCTGCGACCGCCCCACGCGGCCCCGTAACTGGTGCAGCTCCGAGAGGCCGAAGTGCTCGCCCGCGTGGTTGATGATCATCGTGTTGGCGTTCGAGATGTCGAGCCCGTTTTCGATAATGGAGGTGGAGACGAGCACGTCGAGCTTCTCGGTGAGGAAATCAACCATCACGTCCTCCAGCTTGCCGGCACTCATCTGCCCGTGCCCCACGCCCACCCGCACATTGGGCACCATGGCGCGCACCATCTCGGCCACCTCGTTGATTGTCTTCACGCGGTTGTGGATGAAGAAGACCTGCCCGCCGCGGCTCGTCTCGTACACGATGGCGTCGCGGATGAGGTCTTCGTCGAAGGTGTGGACCTCCGTCTCGATGGGCTGGCGGTTCGGGGGCGGCGTTTCGATGAGCGACAGGTCTCGCGCCCCGAGGAGCGAGAACTGCAGCGTTCGCGGAATGGGGGTGGCGGTCAGCGTGAGCGTGTCGATGTCCTCCCGCATCTTGCGGAGCGTCTCCTTCGTCTTTACGCCGAAGCGCTGCTCCTCGTCGATGATGAGGAGACCGAGGTCGTCGAACGTGACGTCGTCGCTCGTAATGCGGTGCGTGCCGATGAGGATGTCGACTTGCCCTTGTTCCAGCCGTTCCAGAACCTCAGTCTGCTCGGCGCGGCTGCGGAAGCGGGAGAGCACCTCCACGTTCACCGGAAAGCGCTCTAGGCGGCGGCTGAACGTGGCGTGATGCTGCTGGGCGAGAATGGTGGTGGGCACGAGCATGGCCACCTGCTTGCCGTCCTGCACGGCTTTGAAGGCGGCCCGCACCGCCACCTCCGTCTTGCCGAAGCCCACGTCGCCGCACACGAGCCGATCCATCGGCACCGGGTCCGCCATGTCCCGCTTCACCGCCTCAGCGGCCTCCGCCTGATCGGGCGTGTCCTCGAACTCAAAGGAGGCCTCCATCTCGCGCTGCCACGTGGTGTCGCTGGAGAAGGCGTAGCCGTCCGACGCCTTCCGCTTCGCGTAGAGCTTGATGAGATCCCGCGCGATGTCCTTCACCTTGTCCTTCGTCCGCTTCTTTTTCTTCTCCCACTGCTCGGAGCCGAGCTTGGTGAGGGTGGGCTGGTGGCCCTCCTTGCCGGTGTATTTGTTGAGCTTGTGGAGGGCGTGGACGTTGACGTACAGCACGTCGTCGTCCGCAAAGTTGAGGCGGACGGCCTCCTGCTGCTTGCCGCGGACGGTGATCTTCTTCATCCCCGCGAACTTCCCGATGCCGTGATCCACGTGCACCACGAAGTCGCCCCGGGTGAGATTCTTGATGTCGCGGAGGTTCATCCCATCCGCATGCCCCTTGCGCTGCTTGGTGGAGGGGCGATGGTAGCGATTGAAGATCTGGTGGTCGGTGTAGACGGCCAGCTTAGCGCCGGGCCACTCGAAGCCCTCGTGCAGCGACTCCACCACGAGCCGGGCCCAGCCATGGTCGATCTCTTTCTCCAGCAAGTCGCGGAGGCGGGAGCTCTGCCCGTGGCTGTCGCAGAGGATGAACGTGTCGAGGTCCCGGTCACTATTCTCCGTGAGCCGCTTCCGCACCAGGTCCATGTCGCTGTTGAAGGACGGCTGCGGATCGGCCTCCAGGTCGAGCGTGTCGGTAGGTGTCCCATTGGAGGACACGTCTTCCGTGAAGGTGCCAAACTGCAGCCGCGGATGTCGCGTCAGGGCCTCCGCGAGCTGATCGCCGTCGAGAAAGCGGTCGTCCGGCGGCGTGAGATCATCCGGATCTTCGTCCGCCTCGTCGTTTTCGTCGAGCGCTGTTCGACGCTCGCGATACGCCTCGGCCGCCTCGTTGTACTGGGCCTGCGCGCCCTCTCGGACCTGCGCCTCGTCGACGGTGGCGAGCACCGCGTCGTCGGGCAGGTACTCGAAGAGGGGGATCGATCCCGACAGCGGTCGGGATTGCTCTTCGCGCTCCAGGTTGGGCACGAGGCGGGCCGTGGTGAGGCGGCTCACCGAGCGCTGCGTCTGCGGGTCGAACTCACGCAGCCCGTCGATCTCGTTCCCGAAGAAGTCGATGCGGACCGGGTAGGTGCCGGCGTAGGGGAACACGTCGAGAATGCCACCCCGCCGCGCAAACTCCCCGGGCTCCTCCACGAACTCGACGGGGGAGAAGCCCTGCTCCAGGAGCCGGTCGGCGAGGGCCTCCAGCGAGATCTCCTCGCCTTTCTCCACAGTCAGCGTTTCCTGCTGCACGGCCCGGGGCGGGGGCACGAGCTCGCCGATGGCGGGCACGCTCGTCACCAGGATCCCGTCGAATCCCTCCGCCAGCCGCTGCAGCGCGTCGGCCCGCTCGATGAGCGGGGTCGAGTCCGTCATCTGCCCCGGATCGTACGGCGTTTTCTGCGTGGCGGGCACGCGGAGGATGTCATCCTCCGGATCGGCCACGAGCTGCTCCAGGTCGCTCTGGAGGTACGCCGCCGCGTCCTCGTCGGGCACAAGGCAGCAGAGGGGCGCGCCGGGCTCGCGGTGGAGGTGGGAGAGGAGAAACGCGGGGAGGGAGCCGGCCGCGCCGTTCACGTGGAGCGTCGGCGTGCGGTCGCCCCGCTGCGCCTCGGCCGTCCAGGCGCGGAGGCGCGTCACCGCCGCGGTCGTCTCAATGCGATTGGCGATGGCGGAGAGGGACACAGGCGGTCGTGGAGTTCTTGATGCGTGAAAACAGCCGTTCCCGAGGTCGAGTGGAGGCGAAAGGGAGAATGGGGGGAGAGGGCGAGGAAAGCGAATCTCGAAGACAATCGGTCTGCTCCTATTCTCCCTTTCTCCCACTCGCCCATTCGCAAACGCCAAACACCGAAAGCCCGACGCCGCGCCATTAGCGACGGTCGGGGAGGGCGGGGCGGACCCGGACACAGAAGGTAGGAGTGTTCGCTTCGAAGGGGTCAACGACACGGATGAGCGGGGAGGTTCCGCTGTCGTGGCACGTCGCGGCCAGGGGCGGCGAAGAGTCGCAGATGTTTCATGTGAGCCCAGTTGTTTAGCAGCAAGCCTGATGGAGAAGGGAGCGGCTCTGCTGCTGATTGGGACATGCAGCCCGGAGACTACTTCCACTCTGAAAGTACTTCCTCGCGCTGCTCGGGGCGCTTCCTCCGGTCGGGGCGCCGGGAACGGATGTGGGTATGGGCGTGGGGGCGGGACAGTTGGGCGAACGGGTCTCGATTGGTCTCAGGCGGCTCCGTTGCTGCTTTCCACGCCCAAACGCCTATCCCCCCTCGGCCCGGCCTTCCGAGAGGCGCGTCGGGTGCTGCGGGACGGAGGCACGTTCTATCTCGCGGAGTTGCACCCGTATCGCCAGTTCGACGGCACGCAGACACACGTCGAGGATGAGACCACCGGCGAGACGGTCGTGATCGATGCCTTTACGCACTCGGTGTCGGAATTCGTGAATACGGGTGTCGAGGCCAGATTTGCGGTGCAGCAAATGAGGGAGTGGTGGCCGGACAGGGACAAGACGCCGCGGCTTTTGACGGTTCGCTTCGGCGCGGGGCCTGTCGTAGCCGGGGCGTAGAGGACTTCACGGAAAATGCGGGAGGACAAAGGACAGCAGGTCCCGGACACATCGGAGCTCCTCGCTGTAAGGGAAGCCTGACACCAACACTGATCCGAAGAACCTATGCACACCCGCACCCCTGCCGACGTACTGGCCATGCTCTCTCGCCGCTACCGGGAGCACTACGGCGACCGGCTGGTGGGGATCTACGCGGTGCCCGAATTTCCTTTTGCCGACGAGGGGCCCGAGAAAACGGAGGACGATGACGTGCGAGCGATCGAGGTGGTCGTCCTTCTCAAGGACCCGTACGATCCCCTCGAAGAGATGGACCCGGTGGTAGACATTGCGATGGACGTGACGGAGGAATACGACTGGTGGATGGGGATTTTTGCTCGTCACGCAGCGCACAATTCAGACTTCGCTCAGTGAATTGAGGCCGACGGAGTTGAAAGCTGATACAAGACGACGAGGGAACGGGCACGATCGTCTCAGTTCGACAAGTGGGTCGAACTCCGAGAGAGACCTATGGTATAGTAGAGACGACTCCTGAACCTCCTAGAAGCACGACAAGAAATGGCCTCAACCTCCCAGGCGCCTCCAGCAACGAGAGCAGATGTGCTTGCGATGCTGGCCCGGCGCTTCCGAAAGCACTACGACGATCAACTCGTGGGATTGTACGCTACGCAGGACGATCCGTACGAATCGGAGCATGGGGCAAATGAACTCGGAACGCACGTCATCATCGTCTTCCACGGGCCGTACGAGCACTGGAAGGAAACGGACACGGTTACGAAGATCACGCACGACGTTCTAGACGAAACAGATTGGGGGGCCCCTATTACGGCCCACCACGTCGCCCACGACTCAGCGGTCGCGAAACGAATGAAAAAGCACGGGGTGCGGTTTGACTGAGGTTCGCCGACGACTACAGAGCGCTCAAGATCGGTTGGCCGCTGCCAAAACGCTCTTTGAGGGCGGGCACGCCCCCGATGCTGTTAGCCGGGCCTACTACGGAGTTTTTGAAGCGGCGCGTACCCTTTTGCTCTTGGAAGACATCAACGCACGCCGGGGTCGGGAATCGTCTCGGCTTTCACTATAGAGAAGAGATCGACACCAGAATCTTCTCCCGGCTCCGGAAAGAACGTGAAGGATGTGATTACGAATTGAGTGAGCCCAGCGAGGAGCGGGCGCAGGCGTGTATTCAGCAAGCGCGGTCGTTCGTGGAAGCAGCAGAAATCCTCCTCGAATCGGCCTGAAGGGACAGGTCAGTCTTCCACGCTCAGGTCCACCTCAATCGCCGGCCGCACGAACCCGTCGGTTTCTTCCAGGCGACGGTGAGCCTCTTCCACATCTACATCCGCGAGGAGCATGACGATTGCAGTTTTCACGTGCCCGTCGCACCGGTCGAGCACCGCGTCGGCCTCGTCGTAGTCGACCCCCGTCACCATCATCACCGTGCGGATGCCGCGCTCCACGAGCTTGTCGCTGGTGCGCCGGAGGTCCACCATCATGTTCTCGTAGACCTTGCCGAGGCGCACCATCGCGGCAGTGGTAATCATGTTGAGCACAAGCTTCTGCGCCGTGCCGCTCTTCATGCGCGTGGACCCCATGATCACCTCCGGCCCCACCACCGGGCAAATGGCCACATCCGGGTTCACGTCGAGCTCCTCCCGCGGCACCGTCGTCACGAACAGCGTGGGGCCCCCAATCTCATCGCGGGCGTGCTCCACGGCCCCTACCACGAATGGCGTGCGCCCGCTCGACGCGATGCCGCACACCACATCGTTGCTCGTAACCCCATGTTTTTCCAGTGCTTTTGCACCCGCTTCAGGAATATCTTCCGCGCCCTCCTGCGAGCGAAAGACGGCCTCGCGCCCCCCGGCGATAATGCCCTGGACCATCTCCGGATCGGTGCCGAACGTTGGGGGACACTCCGAGGCATCCACCACGCCGAGCCGCCCGCTGGTTCCGGCACCCACGTAAAAGAGCCGCCCGCCGTTCTGAAAGGCCTCGACCACAATCTTTACGGCCTCCGCCACATAAGGAAGTTCGCGGCGCACGGCAATCGGGACCTTGTGGTCCTCGGTGTTGATCACGCGCAGGATCTCCTCCACCGACGCGGTGTCGATGTGGGTGGAGTGGGGATTTTTCTGCTCGGTGGCGAGGTCCCGAAGCTGGTCGAAAAGCGGGGAATGATCGGACATTCGAATTCGACGGGTGTGGACAAGTGCAGCCGGACCCCCAACAAACAGATGGTCGCCCCAGCCGTCAAGCCCGGCTATTCCCGAGCCCGAACGCCCCTCGTGCCCCCCCCCTTGCCTTCCCACTCGCGGTCCGGGATCACTTCCCGATGCAGAAGCGGGAGAAGATCTGATCGAGTACGTCCTCGTTCGTAATCTCGCCGGTGATGGCACCCAGCTCCTGCAGGGCCGCGCGGAGGTCGAGCGTGAGCATGTCGCCGGAGACGCCCCTGTCGAGCGCGTCGCGGGCCTGCCGGACGGCGTCGAGGGCGTCCTGGAGGTGCTGGCGGTGGCGCTGGTTCATGACGACGGGCGACGCCTCGGCCCGGCTCAGGTGCTCGGCCACCGTGTCCGTGAGCCGGTCGAGCAGCCCCTCGAGTTCATCGGCGTTCTCGCGGGCCTCGAGGGCCGAAAGCTTGAGGGCCGTGAGGTCGTCGAGATCGGCCACGGGCAGGTCGGGCGCCGCGTCGGCCTTGTTGCCGATGAGGACGGGCTGCACGTCGGACTCCGAGTCGGCGAGGTCCTGGAGGAAGTCGATCTCTTCGGAATCGAGGCCGACGGTCAGGTCGTAGAGGTAGAGAAGCACGTCGGCCTCCTCGATCGACGCGGTGGCGCGGCGCACGCCCTCAGCCTCAATCTCGTCGGCGGTCTCGCGCAGGCCGGCGGTGTCGACGAAGCGGAAGAGCACCCCCTCGATCTCCGCCTCCGCCTCAATCTCGTCGCGCGTAGTGCCGGGCGTCTCGCTCACGATGGCGCGGTCGTGGCCCACCAGCGCGTTGAGCAGAGTGGACTTGCCCGCGTTGGGCCGCCCGCCGATCACGACTCGCACGCCGTCCTTCAACTTCTCGCCGGTGGGATAGGTGTCGAGCAGGTCCTGCAGGATCTCCTCCGTCTCGTCGAGCAGCTCTTCCAGGCGCTCCCGGTCGGCAAACTCGACGTCTTCGTCCGAGAAATCGATTTCCAGCTCCACCAGCGAGCAGAGATTGAGCAGCTCCTCGCGGAGGTCCTCCAGCAGCTCGGAGTACCGGCCCTTGAGGTGCGTGAGGGAGGCGCGGTGCGCTTGCGTGGAGGAGGCGTGGATGAGGTCGGCCACCGCCTCGGCCTGCGCCAGGTCCATCTTGCCGTTCAGGAAGGCGCGCTCGGTAAACTCGCCGGGCTCAGCCATGCGGGCGCCGTGGTCGAGAAGGCTCTGCAGCGTCAGCTTGGGTGCCAGGTCGCCGCCGTGACAGGAGACCTCCACGACATTCTCGCCCGTGGCCGAGTTGGGGGCGCGGAAGACGGTGACGACGACCTGATCGATATCCGCCCCCGCCTCGTTCACCAGAACCCCAACGTGCGCGGTGTGGCTTTCAACCTCAGTCAGATCCTCGCCCCGGAAGCACCGATCGACCACCCCAACGGCCTCCGGCCCGGAGGTGCGCACCACGGCCAGCGCCGCTCGTCCCCGCGCCGTCGCAATGGCCGCAATCGTATCCGTCTGGCTCATCGTTGAACGTTAGCACGTTGAAGGTTGAGAACCTGTTTGGCGAGACGCCTGCGGCCTGCGACTTCGTGGATCTCGCGCAATGAACCTTCGGCATATCACCTGGTAGCTCCGCTACAAGGTTCATTTGAGCGGTTCATTGCGGCGTCGCCCACTGTGTCTCGGCTTTCCCATTCGCTCGCAAAACAGGTTCTGAACGTTCGACGCGCCGGATTGAAACGAAGCAGAGTGCTTGCCGGGGACCCGCATGCAGACGTTCCAACGTTCGACGTACTAACGTACCAACGTTCCAACGCTTACCGCTGCTGCTTTTGCGCCTCCTCGGCCCGTTCCATGATCCGACCGAAGAATCCCTTTTCCTCCTTGGGCTCCCCATCTCCCCGAGAAGTGAGCTTGCCTTCCTCGTCCTTCTCCTCCTCCAGTTGCATATTGATCCACTTCTGCTGCGCCGCAGTCACGAGGTTGTAGAAGAGGTAGTAGAGGCTCAGGGCCGACGCGAAGCGGTTGAAGATGAAGAAGATGACCGCCGGCATCGCGTACATGAACATTTTGGCCTGCCCCCCTGCGGCGCCCCCGCCGGTGGACTGCACCCGCATGGTGACAATCATGGCCAGGCCCATGAGGAGCGTGAAGCCCGCCACGTAGTCGCCGTAGAAGGGAATCGTGAACGGAAGCTGCAGGATGACGTCGGGCGCCGAGAGATCCGCCGCCCACAGGAAGCTCTTCTGCCGCAGCTGGATGGACTTCGGAATAAACTGATACAGCGAGATCAGGATGGGGTATTGCAGGAACATCGGCAGACAGCCCCCAATCGGGTTCACCCCCGTCTCGCGGTAGAGCTTCATCATCTCCTCCTGCTGCTTCTCCTGATCGTCGTCGTACTTGTCTTTGATCTCTTGCATCTTCGGCTGCAGTTCCCGCATCTTCGCCATGCTGCGGTACGATGATTTCGTAAGCGGGTAGACGAGCGTCTTGATGAAGATGGCCATCAGAATGACGACGATGCCGTAGGGGATTCCCGCCGCAAGCCACGCGGGAAGCCCCAGCGATGCGACCGTAGTCTCCGGCAGGCCGCCGCCGAGGTAGGTGAGCATGGGGATGTACAGGTACTTGGCCAGCGGTTTGGTCAACCACTCGAACCAGTCCCAGCCATAGTCCACCATCCCGTAGAGATTCCGGCCGTAGGCGGAAAGGTTGTAGTAGTCGATGGGGCCGGCGTAGAGATGGAACTCATCGACATGGGAGGCCTCCCGCGGCAGCGGCATCTGAATCCGGCCCGTGAGGTTTTTGAAGGCCGCCTCACTGCTGACACGGCCCTCCTTGCTTCCGGACAGCACGCCCCCTCGTGCCGTCTCTGGACGATCGGGCATAAGGGCCGCAGTAAAGTACTTGTTCTTCACCGCCATCCACGACACGTCCCCGTCGATTCGTTTCTCGTTTTGGTCTTCACCCGACAGCGTGAGGCTCTGGATTTGCCCGCCATTGCGGGCGTAGAGGCCTGTGTATCGCAGCTCGCTCTCCTCCCCGCCCTCCGAGTACGGCACACCGCCGTGCCAGGTCAGCTCATACCCGTCGCTCGTCAAAAAGCTGCGGGGCCGCTCCTGCTCGATGGCGAGCCCAAGGTCGTAGTCGTCCGGGTGGAAGGTGTACGACTGGCGAAGCGTCCCGTCGCCGAGTTGTGCTTCGAAGGCAAGGGTCCGAGACTCGTCCTCGACCCGCACCGTGTCGGCCTCGGTGCTGGCCGAGAAGTAGAGCGTCCGGGTGTCGACCCGGCGGCGGGTGGGCGTCGTGAACGAGAGCGACAGGGTGCCCCCCGCCGTGGTGTCGACGATCTGGACGGGGTCCTCTTGATTAAACTGTTTGTACTCCTTGAGCGTGAAGCGCTGGAGGGTGCCACCCTTCGTGGAGAGGACTGCCGTGTACAGGTCCGATTCGACGACGATCTCGCGCGCGGTGCCCTTCAGCGCCGTAGCCGTCACGGAGTCTGCGGCCGGGGCCTCCGGCTGCGCGGCCTGGTCGGAGACCTCCGGTTGATCCTGCGGCGCTTCCTCCGGGGCCTCCGCCGTTGGGGACTCGCCGGTGTCGGCCGGGGAATCGGCGGGGGCCGTGTCCGCCTCTGCACTTGGCGGTTCGGTCTGCTGCGTGGTGTCGTCGGGAGCAGCCGTTTGTTGCTGCTGCGGCGGGGGACTAAACCAGAACATCCAGGCGAACATGATCACCGCAACGAGGATGGTCGCGATGATCACGTTGCGCTGATCTTCCGGCGCGGGATTGTTGCGGAGCGGGGTAGCCAAGGGACAAAGAGAAATCGGTGAATGCGAACGCACGCCGACCGCTGAACGATCACGCCCCATTCAGGGTGTTGCTCCGCCAGACAGTGGGATCATTGCGGCGGGAAGGTACGGGCGGCGTCCCCCAACGTGCCGAGGGGCGCTTCGGAATCGGCGGAGAAATCACAGAATGCTTCCGCTTCGGGCCCCGCCTGGACTTCATGTCGCGTCTCCCTCCTCAAACCGAGCGGCGACCTGGCGCATGGCCCGCGGCAGGTCCCGCTCGATGCCGTCCTCGGCTTGCTCGGGCGCGCCCCGAAAGAGCATCATGACAATGAGCGCGTCGGGGCGACATACGAAAAGGTCTACCAGGGTGTACTGGTGCACCCGGTAGACCTCTCGGAGAAGCCGGCGGACCCGATTGCGCTGAACGCCGCTCTCGGCGCGGGGGCCCGGTGCGAACCCGACCTGGAGCGGCACGTCGTGCCCGAGTGCGTCCCGATTGACGACGCGGTAGAGCAGCCGCACGCAGCCTGTCGCGACGGTCTGCACGTCTTCTCGGTCTCGGTCGAACAGCGACCGGATAAGCCGCCGCCGCTTCAAGCGATACGACGGGGGGAATGTGCGACGCCGTTCGTCGCTGCGGACGCAGTGGTCGGACACAGAAGGTGTGCGACTACACGGGCTTGCCGGTATCCTCGTCACTCACCGAGAGCTTCTCGCGCCCCTTCTTGCGGCGGCGCTTGATGATCTCTCGGCCTTCCTCCGTCTTCATTCGTTCGAGGAATCCGTGCTTCTTCTTGCGCTTCTTTTCGCTGGGCTGGTAGGTCCGCTTCGGCATGACGACGGTCGAGTCGGTGCGTGAGTGAGTTACTGCAACAGATTCCAACGACAGGCCCCACGCCTTGTTTTGTCCCTGCGCGACGAAGACACCGTCAAATTGCAATAGGGTCTGGGATCGTTTCCGGGAACCGACATCCGAGTTTTGCATTGGGCACCGACGCGCACTCAGAAGCGGGAGTAGCTCAGTGGCAGAGCATCAGCTTCCCACGCTGAAGGTCGCGGGTTCGATCCCCGTCTCCCGCTCCGTTTCTATTTTGGATTTCAGATTTTGGGTTGGGGATTTTGGAGTTTGGATTCCGTCGCTCTCCCCTAAATCCAAAATCCACAGTCTAAAATCCAATCGGTCGGGCGGTTAGCTCAGCGGTGTAGAGCACCTGCCTTACAAGCAGGGGGTCGCTGGTTCGAATCCAGCACCGCCCACTTTTTTCGTCGTGCCTGCCCCTTCGACAAATTCAATCGCGAGGTTCGTTTCACTTTTGGTCTCCCAACTCAGCAGCGCAGTGTTCCCCTCCTGAACTGTCCCTTCAAACGAGGTGAGTTCTGCGCCCTTCGATTGCCGAGTCTTCTTTGTTGCGCTGGAAGAGCCTCCGAACTCGCACCCATACGCGTACACGCACGCCGATGGATGCGCCTTCCACGGACTCTCCTTGCCGGTTCTCCACGCGCACTTCGACAGAGAATGACTCATACCGTCTGCCGAAGATCATTGTGCACGGTTGAGCTCTCTCGATTACAGGAAGCGCTCTCCCAAGAGGACTGGTCCATTCCGGCTCCCGAGCCGGAATCTTCGCCGATCGAAAAAGGCATTCCAGACCGATTCGGAGCGCTTGGTAACGTGCATAGCGATCCCCGATAATTGGTATCAGCTCTCTGTTGATCACACCCGGCGAGTGATCACACCCAGCGAGGAGTAGTGCCAGCAAAAGAACACCGAGGGACGGGGGGCTCGTTCAGCGGCAGGTCATGGCGTGCTCGGTGTCTTCGATGCAGAATGGCAGCGTAACGCGTGCGGATGCGCTGCAGGGCTGTTGCTGCTCCGTCGCGAGGTATCCTGTGGCACCGCTATCCGAAAAGCAGCAGGACGACTACGAGAACGGCGATCACGAGGTAGGGATACAGCAGGCGGCGGCTCATGGGAAAAGGGAGAGTGGGCGAGAGGGGGGTGGGGGTGTGAGAGAATGGAGGAAGGGAGGAACGCACCTGCCCACCTCCTTCCGAGGCTACTGTCGGAGGCGAGCGTTGTAATTTTGTTCGAGCGCCTCGACGATGGTATCGATCTGGGCATCCACCTCCTCGTCGGTGAGGGTGCGGTCGGCGCCGAAGCGGAGCGTGAAGGCGACGCTCTTGGCGTCCTCCGCGATCCCCTCGCCCGCGTACACGTCGAACACGTCGACACGGCGGAGCAGGGGCGCCCCGGCGTCGCGGATCGTGTCCTGGAGCGGCCCCACCGGCTGATCGGTGTGGACGAGCACGGCGAGGTCGCGGTCCACGACCGGAACGCGGCTCACGGGCTCGTAGTCGCGGTGCTGCTCCGCTTCGGCGGCGTCGACGAGGGCGGCCCAGTCACACTCGGCCACGAAGACGGGCGTGTCGAGGTCGAAGTCGGCGGCCACGTCGTCGCGAACGCGGGCAAGGGTGCCGAGGAGCGTATCGCTCGACGCGATGTCGAGGTGGTGCTGGGTGACCGGAGCAGCCCCGTCCGTTTCACCGTCGCCGTCTCGGGGCGTCAGCCGAACGCTCGGCACGCGCAGGTCGTCGAGGAGCATCTCGACGGTGCCCTTGAGGTCGAAGAGGTCGGCGGTGCGGGGCTCGGTGTCCCAGCTGGTGGGCGCGTGGGGCCCGCTGAGGGCGATTAGCAGGGCGGGGTGCTCGCAGTAGCCCGGGACGATCGGGTCGTCCTCTTCGGTGGCACGCCGAAAGACGCGGCCCAATTCGAACACGCGGAGCGCCTCCTGGCCGTGATTGCGATTGTGCTGCATCACCTCGAGGGTGCCCGGCAGCAGCCGCGGGCGGAGGGCCGCCATCTCCTCCGAGATCGGGTTCTTCGTCTCCACCACCGGTGCCCGGTCGCCGCCCGCGGGCGGCGCGTTGAACCGCTCGGCCCGCTCCGTCCGCAGCATGCTGTTGGTGTAGATCTCGCGGTAGCCGAGGCCCTTTAGGAGGCCGCGCGCCTGCCGCTCCAGGATCTCCTCGGGCGGCTGTTGGGGCGTGCAGCTCGGCACCGGCACGCGCTCCGGCTCCGGAATCTGGTCGTAGCCGTGGAGGCGAGCCACCTCCTCGATCAGGTCCTCCTCAATCGACACGTCGGGGCGCCAGGTGGGCACAGTGCAGTGCAGTGCGTCCTCCCCCTCCTCAATGTCGAAGCCGATGGCGTCGAGCAGGCACTGGGCCTCTTCGGTAGGCACTTCCATGCCGAGGACCTGGTTGAGCCGGTCGGGGCGGAGGGCCACCGTCTCGGCGGAGGGCGGGGCGGGGTGCTCGTCGACCATGCCGGGCACGACGGTGCCGTCCCCCAGCTCGGCGATGAGTTCGGCAGCGCGGGCGGCGGCCCACACCTGCCCGTCGCGGTCCACGCCCCGCTCGAAGCGGTACGACGAGTCAGTCTGCACGTCGAGCGCCTTCGCCGTGCGGCGAATGGTGGACGGGTCGAAGTACGCGCTCTCGATGAGCACGTCTGTGGTGTCGGCGGACACCTCCGAGTTGGCCCCGCCCATCACCCCCGCCACGGCCACCGGTTTCTCCGCGTCGCAGATGAGGAGCGTGTCTTCGAGAAGGTCCCGCTCCTCGTCGTCAAGCGTCGTGAAGGTCGTCTCTTCGCCGGCACGGCGGACGACGATCGTGTCGTCGGCGATCGTGTCGAGGTCGAAGGCGTGGAGCGGCTGGCCGCACTCGTGGAGCACAAAGTTGGTCGTGTCCACCACGTGGTTGCGAGGCTGTAGCCCGATAGCCGTGAGGCGGCGGCGCAGCCAGAGGGGCGACTGCCGCACGTCCACGTCCCGCACCAGGAGGGCGACGTAGCGGGGGCACCCGGCCTCGTCTTCGATGTTCACGGTGATCTCCTCGGCGACCTCGCCGCCGTCCGAGGGCGTCTCCACCTTAGGGCGCTGGAGTTCACTGTCCGCGAGGGCCGACACGTCGCGGGCCACGCCGATGTGACTGGCCGCGTCGGGGCGGTTGGGGGTGAGTTCGATGTCGAGCACCGCGTCGGTGGCGGGAATTCCGCGTTCGTCGAGATACTTCGGGAAGGGGGTGCCGACGGGCGTGTCGTCGTCGAGCACCATGATGCCGGAGTGGTCGCCCGACAGCCCCAGTTCGTCCTCGGCGCAGATCATCCCCTCTGACGCCTCGCCGCGGAGCGTGCGGGCCTCTACCGTCAGTTCCTGCCGCTCCTCTGGGTCGTCCGGGTCGGGGAGCGACAGCGTGGTGCCCACTGTGGCGACCGGGACCTTCTGTCCTGCGGCCACATTGGGAGCGCCGCAGGCAATCTGGGAAGGGGCCCCGTCGCCGAGGTCCACGTCGCAGAGCACGAGGCGGTCGGCGTTCGGGTGCTCGCGGACGGTCTCTACCTCGCCCACCACCACGCCGTTGAGCGACTGGCCAACGGGCTCGACCGTCTCCACCTCCAGCCCGGCCATGGTGAGGCGCTCAGCCAGGTCGTCTGGCGCCCAATCCTGCTCAACATACTGATTCAGCCAGCGA
>PXTN01000066.1:0-19259 GCA_003022565.1 Bacteroidetes bacterium QS_3_64_15
GGGATGGCCCTCGGGGAGAGGCACGTAGTAGCCGTCGCAGTAGCTGGCACGCATTCGAGTCGTCGTGGGCGTACGGACCGGTTCGCAGAACCAGTGAGAGGCTCAACAGTACGCCCTACGCGAATGCGCCGAACGAGGGTCCCGGAGCGGAACGGCAAACAGAAATCCACCACCGCTCCTTGCTACGGAGTGTTATGGACAGCCTCCGTAGACGGTGCAGGCCGATCCGGGCGATTGTGGATCGCCGTGTTGGCCTCCGCATCAACGTTCTCGTACGGACTCGCCGCCGGGGCTGTGGCGCGCGGCGCCGTGTCCTGGCCAATGGCGCTCGTGAAGGCCCCGATAGCGACGATGACCGCGAACGTAGCAATCGTCGAGGCGAGGGCCTTGAGAGTGGGGGAATCAATCATGGCGAAACACAAGATATGTGATCAGCGGATAGACTATGCAGGAGACGACAAGCTAGTCTTGCTCCGACGTGTTGTGATTGGCGTGTGGATTGGTGTCCGTACCTTCACCATTTGTATTGTGCCCTGCGGCCTTTTGCACCGTCACGTCCTCCTCGGCGGTCGGCGGCGTTACGCCGGTGAAGCTGTCACTGCAGCCGCCGAGCAGAATCGCGCCAGCGAGAAGGATGGCGGTGAAGAAGGAGCCGAGGGTTGTGGAGGAAGAACGTTCCATGGGACTGCGGGATTGTTGGCATGAAATTAGCGGTAGAACAGCGTTTCCTAGATAGAGGAGGATGAGCGGGATTACAAGATCCTATGCGGACTTTTCTCGTGATGTAGGTAGTTATGACACGTAAGTGGATAAAAATTACACTTATCCTGCTTTTAGCGGGAGCCCGTATTGCCGCTGGGCAGTCGGGCGGACAAGAGGAGCTCGGCATTCCATTTCCGAGTGAGCATTACGCCCCGCCGGAGTATCAGCAGGATCCTCAGAACTGGGGGGTTGTCCAGGACGGCCAGGGTCTGATCTACGTCGCGAATAACGACGGCATCCTGCAGTACGACGGCGAGCGGTGGCGTCTCGTCCCTACGGCCGCGGGCACATTCGTGCGCTCCTTGGCGGCGGATAGTCTCGTCTACGTGGGGGCGAAGGGGGACTTCGGGGTCCTGCGCCCCGACTCGCTAGGCGTGCTCCGCTATACGTCGTTCTACGAGCATATTCCCGAGGACGAGCGCGACTTCGAGGACGTGTGGGGGACGCACGTCTTGGACGAGGGGGTCTACTATCAGACCAATAAACGCCTCTTCCGGTGGGATGGGACCAAGATCACGACCTGGACCAGCGAGGCGGGCTTCCACACGTCGTTCGCCGTCGACGGGACGCTCTACGTCCGCGACTCTGGGAGGGGACTGCTCCGGTTGGAGGACGATTCACTGAACCCCGCACCGGGACTTGAGACGATTCCGAAAACCCCGATCTACATGATGGCCCGTCACCCGAGCGGCGATCTGCTCGTCGGTACGCAGAAGAGGGGCCTTTTGCTGTACGATGGGGAAACGTTCCGCTCTTTCGCTCCCGAACTCACGTCGTACCTTCAAGAGAATGATTTATACCACGGATGTCGGCTTCCTGGAGATCGATATGCGCTGGCAACGCTCGGAGGAGGGGTCGTCGTCATCGACGCCGGGGGACAGGTCGTGCGTGTGCTGGACGACTCATCTGGACTTCCCGATCCTGTTGTGAACCACGTGTACGCGGATCGGGAGGGGCAGCTGTGGATGGCGCTCAATAGCGGGGGGGTGTTCCGAGCAGATATGACTGCGCCCCTGACCATCCACGACGAGCGCACCGGCCTCGACGGCACGGTCCGTAGCATCCAAAAGCATAGAGATACGACGTACGTGGCGACAGGGAGCGGGCTGTACGTGCTCAAGAGTCGGGAGGATCAGGTGCTCGGTGAGCGAAGTGCTTCTTTCGAGAAACGGGGAGACCTTCCTCTGGTTGGAGACATGCTGCCCGTTGGGGAAAGCCTGCTCGCTGGCACCCAGGAAGGAGGAGTGTTTCACATCAACACACGTAGCAGGCGGTCAGTTGCTAGTTGGTCGGTTACAAACCACCTTCTGAAGGCGAGGAACGGAGACATTGTCTACGCGGGATCGAATTCAGGGCTGAAGGGGCTGAGACGGACGCAGAATGGATGGCGTCCCTTCTCGGTCGAGGAAATACAGGCGGAAGTGCGGAACTTCGCGATGGAGGACGAGGGAACCTTATGGGCGAGCACGTTCAGCGGCGAGGTCCTTCGGGTCACTTTGGCGGCTGACGGTCGGCGCGCCAAGTCGACGACGCGATACGGCGAGCAAGACGGACTTCCTCGGGGATACAAAGGGATGGAGGTCGTTGATGGACGTGTCACCGTCGTTTCGAAAAAGGGCCTCTTTCAGGTTGATGACGCGGATCAGGCGCCTGAGGCCTGGCAGTTTACCCGTCGCCCGTCACTTCTGCCTGACATTGAGGGTGCAGACACGCTTACGGTTGAGGCGATCGAAAATGTAGGGGAACAGCTCTGGGTGGTCCTGAAGAAGCGCGTTTTTTTGGGACGACAGAAAGAGGATGGGTCATACCAGTGGAAGGCCGTCGATCCACTTCATTTCCCGAAGTCGGAAAGGCCCACTCTTTCCATTGGCCGGGAGGGCACAGTGTGGCTCGGTGACGGGCGACGGCTCTTCCGGTACGCATTGGGACAGGGTCGCGACATTGAGCCTCCGACGACCGACTTCTCGGCCCTCGTGCGCCAGGTGACGACGCTCCGTAGGGGGCGAATCGTGTACGGGGGGCACAGCTCCGGTCCCGCCGACGAGTCCACACTGACGGTCCCGTACGGCCGGGACCTGCGCGTCGACGTAGGGGCCCCGCTCTACGGCACCATGGAGCCCCACCAGTACCGATACAAGCTGGAGGGGCGAACCGACCAGTGGACCGACTGGACGACCGAGGCGAGCCAGCGATACCGAGATCTCTGGGAGGGGACCTACCGCTTCCGCGTTCAGGCCCGCAATGATCGGGGCCAGGTGAGCGAGGTGGGAATGCTACCCCTCCACATTCAGCCTCCGTGGTTTCGATCGAGGTGGGCCCTCTTCGCCTACGGCATCGCGTTCCTCGCCCTCGCCCTTGGCTATCGGCGGTACTACCAGATCAAGGAGGAAAATCGGCGTGCGCTAGAGCGGGTGCGAAAGTTGGAGCGCGAGCGCGTGGTTGCCGAGCGGCTCAAGAAGGCCAACGAGCGCCTCCGCGAGGCCAATCGCCTCAAGGAAGACTTCCTGGCCACCACCTCGCACGAGCTGCGCACCCCGCTTACCAACATTCTCGGGGCGCTCGAAGTGCTGCGGGGCATGGTGACAGACGAGCAGGAAGAGTTCCTGGACATGATCGAAGCGAACGGGCAGCGGCTAAAGCGGACGCTGAACGCCCTCCTCGACCTGTCGATGCTTCGATCGGGGGAGAAAGATCTGGAGCTGACCCCAACGCCCCTCGATAAGTATGTGCGCCGTGTGGCGTCGGACCTCCGGGACGACGCGGAGGAGAAGGGCCTGTCCTTCCAGGTCGACACGCCGGACGCGCCCGTACAGGCCGATGTCGACGGGCAATACCTCGAGCAGATCATTCGCAACCTGGTGGAGAACGCCATCAAGTACACCCACGACGGCCACGTCGCCATCTCCGCCGGCCGCACCAATGGCCAGGTGTACGTTGAGGTGGAGGACACGGGCATCGGCATCGATGAGGACTTTCTCCCGAACCTCTTCGAGGAATATAAGCAGGAGTCCCGGGGGCGGGCGCGGACGTACGAGGGGAATGGACTCGGCCTTGCCATCTCGGCGCGTCTGGCCGAGCAGATGGATGGGACCATCCACGTCGACACGGAGAAGGGGGAAGGGAGCACCTTTACGGTGGAATTTCCTCGCTCCTCGAAGACGGCCTCGACGGCGGACGCCTCGCAGACGGGGACGGTGGAATGAGGCTCGCCGCGATGGGCAATGGTCGTGCAGCGGGCCCCCGAGAGTCAGATGCAGCGGCGGGGACCTTCCTCCCGAGTGGGCGGGCCTTGAATCGTCGCAGTCGCTTCACACGATGAGGGGGATTTGGTGCTCCATTCGCCCCGCAGGGGACCGCCGGACCGAAACAATTCTCCGAAACTGAGGTGGAGGGTGAACCGCCAGCTCTTCATTTGTCGCCCGTCCCCGAATGTCTTCGTCGAGGCGTACTGCACGGCTGCTCGCTGGGATCGGCCTCGTGCTGGTGGGACTGTTGGCAGGGATCTTCGTCATGCTGATCGTGGACGAGGACCCAGACACGTCCTCGGTGACCCGAGTCGTCCAGCGTGTCGGGACGACAGAGCAGGCCGGCACGACTCAAACCGCGTCGGTCCCAAGCGAGTGGAGCGACGAAGGACCGCCGCCCGCGGCCCTCAACCAGCTGTTCCGCGACGTGGCCCAGCAGGTGACCGCCGGGGTCGTCTCCATCCGCGTCGAATCGGGAGAAAACTCCGCGGAGCAATCCCCCCTTGGACGCCCGGAAGAGAGCCTGGGAAGCGGCGTACTCATCAGCCCGGACGGGTACATCGTGACGAACAATCACGTCGTGGAGGGCGCGGAGCGCATTCGGGTGCGTCTGGCCGACAAGCGAGAGTTCGACGCCCGTACCGTGGGCACGGATTCCTCGACGGACCTCGCCGTGATCAAGATCGACGGGGAGGGGGCGTTTCCCGCCGTCCCCTTCGGAAACTCCGATCGCGTCCAGGTGGGCAATTGGGTCGTGGCGGTCGGCAATCCGCTGCAACTCACCTCCACAGTCACGGCCGGCATCGTCAGTGCCCTGGGGCGCCAGCTCCAGATCATCGAAGATCAGTTCCGAGTCGAAAACTTTATCCAGACCGATGCCGCCATCAATCCCGGCAACTCGGGCGGAGCGCTCGTGAACCTTCAGGGAGAGCTCGTGGGCATCAACACCGCCATCGCCAGCCGGAGTCGGCGGACCGAGGGCTACGGATTTGCGATCCCGTCGGCCCTGGTGAAGCGGGTGAGTACCGACCTCATTGCATACGGGGAGGTGCGGCGAGGCTACTTGGGCGTCAGCATTCGTCCAGTGGACGCGGAGCGGGCCGACAATCTCGGCCTCAGCAACATCCGCGGGGTCTACATCGAAGAGGTCCAGCCCAGCAGTGCGGCAGACCGGGCGGGCCTACAGGACGGGGACGTGGTGACGTCCATCATGGGCGAGTCGGTCAGCGCACTCAACGATCTCCAGAGCCTGATTGCCCGTCGTCGACCGGGCGACACGGTGACCGTTAGCGTGTGGCGGGACGGCACGCAGCGAACCCTTGAGGTGACGCTCATGGGGGAGAATACGTCCGCGTATCAGGAGTGGCTGAGCGATCTTCGCTCCGGGCCGTCCTCCGGGTCGCCCCCTCCCGAGTACCAGCCTCCCGACGATCGCCAGAACGACACGGCCGTCACGGAAATCGACGAATGGGGCGCGGGCCTCCGTACGCTTTCGGGTGCCGAGGCTTCTGCGTTCGGGGTGGACGGAGGGGCGTATGTGGCATACGTCGAGAGTGGCGGCCGAGCGACACTCGGATTGAAACGCCCTCCGACGTGGTGCAGCACCTGGCGGAGACGACGGGATCGGTCCTCGTGCAGGTGCAGCGCCGCGACGGCACCCCGGCCTTCTACGAAATCGACTAATTGCGTTGGAATGTTCAACGTTCAACGTGTAACGTATCACGTTCAAACGAAAATAGCATGCTTCGATACCTGACCGCCGGTGAGTCGCACGGGGAGGCCATTATCGGCATTCTGGAAGGGGCCCCGGCCCAGCTTCCCCTCGCGCCCGATGATATTAACGAGCACCTGGCCCGACGCTGGCTCGGCTACGGGCGGGGCGGCCGGTCGAAAATCGAGAACGACAAGGTGCACATCTACTCGGGGGTGCGGTTCGAAGAAACGTTGGGCAGCCCCATCGCCGTTCGCATCGACAACGGCGCCTACGAGAAGGACAAGGCGGGCTGGCCGGAAAAGATGGCCATCGAGGGCGACCCGCCGGAGGACATGGAGACGGTGACGATGCCGCGGCCGGGCCACGCGGACCTGGCGGGGAAGCAGAAGTACGAGCACGACGACATGCGCCCGGTCATCGACCGGTCCAGCGCCCGCGAGACGGCCATGCGTGTGGCTTGTTGCTCGATCGCGCGACGCCTGCTCAACGAATTCGGCATCGAGGTGGGCAGCCACGTGGTGCGCATCGGCGACGTGGGCTTCGACGAGCCGGAGGAGTGGGTGGATCGCCGCAACGCACTCATCGAGGAAGGGGGTGGGGCGAGCGCAATTTACGAGGCGGCCGACGAGAGCGCCACGCGCATGCTCGACGACGAGATGACGGAGCGCTGCGTGGAGCACATCGACCAGACCAAGAAGGAGCGCGACTCGCTCGGTGGGGCCTACGAGGTGGTCGTCACCGGTGTGCCGCCGGGCCTCGGCTCCTACGTGCACTGGGACCGTCGGCTCGACGGACAGCTCGTACAGGCCATCTGCTCCATCCAGGCCCAGAAGGCTGCGGAGGTGGGCGACGGCTTCTACAATGCCCGCCGCCCCGGCTCGCAGGTGCACGATCCCATCGAGCCGCGGGAGGACGGCCAGCGGGCGTACCCGCGCCGCACCAACCACGCCGGTGGTACCGAAGGAGGGACGTCCACCGGCATGCCCCTCGTGGTGCGCGGCTACATGAAACCGATCCCCACCCTCATCAAGCCGCTCGATTCCGTGGACACCGCTACGGGTGAGCCCCAGCCCACCCGCTACGAGAGAAGCGACATTACGAGCGTCCCGGCCGCGTCCACCGTCGCCGAGGCCACCGTCGCCTACACGGTCGCCAACGAGTTCCTCCGCAAGTACGGCGGCGACTCCGTGCCCGAGATTCGTCGCCACGTTGAGGCCGACCGGACGGCCCACGCCGAGACGGCCCGCGACGAGGACGCAACGGAGGAATAGGCGGGACGCGGGACCGACGGGGAAACGGCGACGCATCGTGCGCTTTCAATTCTCTGACACCGAATTGTCTCCCGGTCCCGTGAACGGCCTGCCGCCCGGTCCAGAGCCCCTACTCTCCTCAACCTTCGAACGTCATGGCCCGTCCCTCCTCGTCTCCAGAGGTTGACGAACGCTCGACCGGTCCCCTCGTCGAGCCCCCGAGCGCGCTGAAAGAGTTCGTCGAGGCGACGCCGGGCCCCGTCGCCCTGCTCGATGACGAGTGGCGCATCGTCACGCACAGCCGACAGTGGCTGGAGGTCTTCCGGAACGAGGGGGCCGAGGCGCGGAAGCCCATCGCCCTCGACCGCGTCGAGTTAGAAGGGGAGGTGTCGTCCCCCGAGGAGGCCCTCCCGCTCCCGACCGATCAGCGCGTCTTTTTCGACGTGTTTGCCGACCCCGATGACGAGTGGCACGACACGTTCGTGCAGAGCCTGAAGGACAAGAGCAGCCGAAAGGGGCACGGACGAGCTCTCTCCCAGTCCGACGGCCCCACCTACCAGGTGGACTGGGAGGTACGCCCGTGGCAGACCAAAAATGGAGCGGAGCGGGGCGTGCTCTTGTCGGTCGTCGACCGGACCGAGGAGCGACAGGCCAAGAGCCTGCGCCGTCAGGTGGACCGCCGGTTCGACGCGCTCGTCGACACGATCAGCGAAGGCGTCCTCCTCATGGACGAGGAGGGCGTTTTCCGGGACGGGAACGAGACCGCTCAGGACATTCTGGGTCGGCCGCTCGACGAGATTATCGGCAGCCGATTCGACGACGACATCTGGAACGGGCTCCGCGAGGACGGCACGCCTCTTCCCAACGTCGAGTTTCCCTTCTGGCGCGCCTACGTGGAGCGTGAGCCGGTGCAGGACGAGGTGATGGGCATCTATCCGCCCGACGCGCCGCCGCGCTGGATCCGGGTGAATGCCCAGCCGCTGTTCCGGGACACTGAGAAAGCCCCCTACGCCGTCCTCGTTTCCTTCGACGACATTACGGATGAGCGCCTCAAGGAAGAGGCCCTGCAAGCCTCCCGCGACCTGCTGTCGAGCGTGCTCAGCAGCTCGCTCGACGGCATCATGGTCTTCTCGGCGGTCCGCGACGAAGACGAGGCCATCGTCGACTTCGAGTGTGCGCTGGTCAACCCCCAGGCCGAGAAACTCATTGGCAGTACCGCCGAGGACATTGTCGGCGCACGGCTGCGCGAAACAATGCCCAAGCAGGAAGAGAAGGGCCTGTTCGAGGCCTACCGGAACGTGGTGGAAACCGGCGAGCCGGCCGAGATGAAGGTCCACTACGACACCCTCGACGCCTGGTTTCAAGTGATGGCTGTGAAGGTGGAAAACGGAGTGGCCGTCACCTACCGGGACATCACTGATCGGAAAGAGGCCGAGCAGCAAATCCGCGAGCAGGCCCAGTTGCTCGACAAGGCGCGCGACGCCATTCTGGCCCACGACATGGACGGCCGGATCGTGTACTGGAACAAGAGCGCGGAGCGGCTCACGGGCTGGTCGAAGGACGAGATCCTCGGCAAATGGGCCCGCGACTGCCTCTACGATCCCGACGAGGAGGACAAACTCCGGCAGTGCCACGAGACGATGATGGAGGAGGGGGAGTGGACGGGCGAACTCCGCATGCGCACCAAAGACGGAGAGGAGCGAATTGTCGAGAGTCGCTGGTCGCTCGTGCGCGACAGCGCCGGCGATCCGAAGCAGGTCCTCGTCATCAACACCGACATCACCGAGCGGAAGCAGCTGGAGTCGCAGTTCCTGCGCTCCCAGCGCATGGAGAGCATCGGGCGGCTCGTGGGCGGCATTGCGCACGACCTGGGCAACCTGCTGGTGCCCATCACGCTGGGGGTGAAGGTGCTCAAGCGCCGCGTGGATGACGGCGACGAGAAGGTGGCCCAGACGCTTTCGATGATCCGGAAGAGCGCCGAGCGCGGATCCGACATGGTGGAGCAGGTCCTCGCCTTCGCCCGAGGCGTAGAGGGCGAGCGGGTGGCCCTGCAGCTGGAGACAATCGTCGACGAGGTGAAGGGAATGACGGAAGAAACCTTTCCGGCCACCATTGAGGTGCGGACGCACACGGACGACGACCTGCGCCCAGTCGTCGGCGATGCCACACAGATTCAGCAGGTGCTCATGAACCTGTGCGTCAATGCACGGGACGCGATGCCCGAGGGGGGCACCCTGTCCATCGAAGCCCGAAACGTGGACTTTAGCGAACGCGAGGCCCGTCGCAACATCGACGCGGAGCCAGGGCCGTACGTCTGCATCGAGGTGCAAGACACGGGCACCGGCATGCCCGACGACGTGGCCGACAAGATCTTCGAGCCCTTCTTCTCCACGAAGGAAGAGGGCGAGGGCACTGGATTGGGGCTGTCCACGGCCTACAGCATCGTTCAAAGTCACGACGGCTTCCTGGACGTGGAGAGCGAGGAGGGAGAGGGCACGACGTTCTGGATGTATCTCCCTGTCGCCGAGGACGCGGACACGACGGAGGCGCCGTCGACCTCCAACGGGCAGGACCGCGCGGAGCGGCCCCCGTCCGGCGGAAGTGGGGAGCGCGTGCTCGTCGTGGACGACGAGGAGTTCGTGCTCGAGTCGGCCGAGCAGGCGTTGACGTCGACCGGCTACGAGGTGCACACGGCCCTCGACGCGGCGGCGGCCCTGCGGATGGTGGACAAAGAAGAGGGCGCCCCTGATCTCGTCATCACCGACCTCCGCATGCCGGGCATGAGCGGACTCGAACTCATCCGCACCCTGCGCGAGCAACACCCCAACCTTCCCATCGTAGCGGCCAGCGGCGTGGCCGACGGGCGCACCGACGAGGCCCTCGATGCCGGAGCGCAGACCTTCCTCGCCAAGCCCTTCAGTGAGGAGAAGCTGCGGGGGGCGCTCAAGGAGGCCCTTCGCAGCCCCAACGAGCCTGCGGTGTAGTAGCAAGCCCGCTGCAACATGCGGCCATTCTGATGTGACGGCCGACCGCGGTCCGCAGACCGCCGTCTTTCTGAAAGCATAGGTCGTCCCAGAGACCACTACTCGTGCATCGGACACGTAACCAAACCGTGGCGATGGGGGACGAACTCCCGCTGTCGCAGGCCCGTTCGGTGGATCCGTTTTCAGTCGACGACCTTCCCCCTACGCGCATGAGCTGGCTCACCCGCCTCGCCCACCGCGACGACGCCTCCCTGAACACGCGCACCGCCCCTCGTCCGGCCGGGCCGGATGCGCCCCACGCCGTCGTCGTGGGGGGCGGATTCGGCGGTCTCGCATCGGCCGTCCGGCTGCGGGCCCGCGGCTTCCGCGTCACCCTCGTCGACCGCCTCGATCAGCCCGGCGGCCGCGCCCGCGTCTTTGAGCAGGACGGCTTTACGTTCGACGCCGGACCCACCGTCATCACTGCGCCCTTCCTGTTCGAGGAGCTCTGGTCGCTCTGTGGCCGCACCCTGTCGGACGACGTGGAGCTCGTGCCCGTCGATCCGTTCTACCGCATCCGCTTCAACGACGGCACGGCCTTCAACTACACGGGCGACGCGGAGGAAATGGAAGAGGAGATTGCCCGCTTCGCCCCGGAGGACGTGGACGGATACCGGCGCTTCCTGAAAAAGAGCGAGGAGATCTTCGAGGTCGGCTTTGAGGAGCTGGGGCACGTGCCGTTCGACAACGTGTCGGACATGCTCCGCATCGTCCCGGCGATGATGAAGCTGGAGAGCCACCGCACGGTGCACAGCCTCGTCTCCAAGTACATCTCCCACCCCAAGATCCGGAAGGTGCTCTCCTTCCACCCGCTATTGGTGGGCGGCAATCCCTTCAGCACCACCTCCATCTACACCCTCATCGCGCACCTGGAGCGGAAGTGGGGCGTGTGGTACGCCATGGGCGGCACCGGCTCGCTCGTGCAGGGGCTGTCAGACCTGCTCCGCGACCTCAAGGTCACGCAGCGCTACGGCACGGAGGTGGAGCAGATTCTGGTGGAGAACGAGACCGCATGCGGCGTGCGCCTCGACTCCGGCGAGACCATTCCCGCCGATCTCGTGGTCTCGAACGCCGACGTGGGCTGGACCTACCGCCACCTTGTGGCGCCCGAACACCGCGACACGTGGACGGACCGCAAGGTGGAGAACATGGACTACTCGATGAGCCTGTTCGTCTGGTACTTCGGCACCGATCGGACGTACGAGGACGTGGAGCACCACACGATCCTCCTGGGGCCGCGGTACGAGGGGCTGCTCGACGACATCTTCGACCGCAAGACCCTGGCCGACGACTTTAGCCTCTACCTGCACCGCCCCACGAAGACCGACCCGTCGATGGCGCCCGAGGGGCACGACGCCTTCTACGTGCTATCTCCCGTGCCGCACCTGGAAAGCGGCGTCGACTGGCGCGCACAGGCCGAGCCGTACCGGCAGGCCGTCGAGGACTCCCTGGCCGACACGGTGTTGCCCGATCTCGGCGAACACCTCGTCACCAGCCGCATGCTGACGCCGCGCGAGTTCCGGGCCGATTACAAGTCGCTCAAGGGCGCGGCCTTCAGCGTGGAGCCGAAGCTCACCCAGAGCGCCTGGTTCCGCCCACACAATCGGAGCGAAGACGTGGACCACCTGTACTTCGCCGGGGCCGGAACGCATCCGGGCGCCGGCATTCCGGGCGTCCTGTCGTCGGCCCGCGTGCTCGACACTGTGGTGCCGGATCCGGACAAGTTCGATGTCCGAGCGCCCGTCGAGGTCGCCGCCTGAGACGCCCGCCCATCAGGGATGAGCGTGAGCACCAGAGGAGAGCAGCCCGGTTCAAAAGCAGTCCGGTTCAGGTGCCCAAACGCACAGCGCAGAGACCTGGCAGGTCTGGAGTCTGAATCAAGAGAAAACACAGTCATTTTCATCGTCATGTCGTCTTCCTCTCCGCTCCAGCCTGGACGGTTCTACCACGTCTATAATCGGGGCGTCAACGGGGAAGACCTGTTTCGGGAGGAGCGCAATTACCGCTACTTCCTCGAGAAGTACGCGCAGCACGTCCCGTCCGTCGCCAAAACGTTTGCGTACGCCCTGCTGCCGAACCACTTTCACCTGCTGGTGGAGATTCACACCTGCAAACCGATCAACGCCGGCACGGACACGGTGCTGACACCGAAACACGTTTCGCGAGCGTTTGCCAACCTCTTCAGCGGCTATGCCAAGGCGATCAACAAGGCGTACGGGCGCACCGGAAGTCTCTTTGAGCGTCCGTTCCAGCGCGTCGAGATCGACAGCGACCGCTATTTTCAACACGTAGTTCGCTACATCCACCAGAATCCTGAGCGCCACGGGCTTGTGGGCGACTTCCGCGACTGGATATACACGTCGTATGCATCGTTGCAGAGTCGGGAAGACACGCGGCTGGAGCGCCAGTTTGTGCTGGACCACTTTGGAGGACGGGAGGGCATTCGGCAGGCGCACCGTATCGTAGCATCGAGTGAAGAAGCCTTCGTGACGCCCTCGTTCGAATCTACGGTCGAGGCGTCGTAAGGGGGAGAAGACCTGTCAGGTCTGGGGAGACCTGACAGGTCTCATTCGAGAGGAGGCCCCCACTTCGAGTTCCGTCTTCGTCCGTCGCGTGGCCTCGTTCGGCGACTGGAAGAAGTGCCGAAGGTTTTCGGCGCGACCAGGGGCTCTACTTGGACCGATGATGAGTTGGGAGACGTAAAATTACAGTCCATAAATGACTCTCGGCCGGATTTCCCTGACGCAAATCGGGCCTACGGGGCTCAACAGGGACTGAACTGCGTATGCCTCTCTCCCGCTACACTACGGGATGGAGAAAACGGCTCCAATACGCCTTCACGTACCGGCATGACAGACCGCCCCGATGCACCCCCGCCCGACCACTACGCGCGGCTTGGGGTGCGGCCCTCGGCGTCGAGGGAGGAAATCCGGGCGGCCTACCGCGAGAAAGCGCAGGCCACCCATCCCGACCAGAATCCGGACGACCCGGCAGCCGCCGAGCGGTTCCAGAAAGTGAAGGAAGCCTATCAGGTGCTGCGCGATCCGGAGCGGCGCGCGCAGTACGACGATGTGCGGGCGGCCCGTAAGCGTCTGCCGGACGGCCTGACGATCAACCAGCAGGCCCCGGCAGGGTGCAGCGGGTACCTCTGGCGGGTGTTGGCAGGGATGGTGGCGGTGGGGCTCTTCCTCGTGCTGGAGGCCCTGGACGTGTGGGCCGCCTCCAGCGTGTGGACGATTGGCCTGGCGGTGGGCGGGGCGTCGCTTGTGGCCGGAGGGATCGCTGTCCTCCTGGCCCGGCAGTTTCCGGACGAGGCGACCGACGTCATGGTGCGCCTTACGCAATCCGAGGTGCTGATGCGGGCCGACGGGCACACGACCTTTCGGATTGACTGGGCCGACGTGAGGACCGTTCGTCCCCGAGACGACGGGCGGACGATTGAGCTCGTCGTGGATCGGACTGCAGCGCGTCACCTCCGGCCGGCGCCCCCTGTACTCACGAGGGTGGAGCGCGAGAATGGACGCGCGATCCTTCGTCTCGATCTGTCGGATACGGACGTGCCCCGGGACGTACTATTCTCATTTCTTCGAGAAACGTCCGCAATTCCCGCGGGTCCTGATTCTGCGGCCCCGCGGAGCGCCTCCGGGTAGCCTCCGCTCCTGGCTGTTCGCCCCGCACGAACGAGGAACCACCGCCCCGACGTTGATTGGGCCGCTGTCGCTGCTCCCGTTGCGCCCCCACCTCGCTCTGTCGGACACGGACGTGCCGCGCGGCGTGCTGCTGGCTTTTCTCCAGGGCACCAGTTCAATTCCATTCTCCCAACCTGCACCTAGCGCCCCCCGATCCCCGGAAGAGCCCGCTGGCTCGTAACTCCAACGACGAACGCTGCCGGCTGGGATGCATACGAGCAGCCCGCGTTGCCTCTCACACCGCCTCCCCGATAATGACCGCGCCCCAAACTCTTCTCGACCAGAACCATGCCTGGAGCGACTGGATGCAAGCACGGTTTCCCGACCTCCTCGATGAACTGTCTGAGGGCCAGTCGCCGGATGTGCTGTGGATCGGGTGCGCCGACAGCCGCGTGCCCGCCGGCCAGATCGTCGACTGCGAGCCCGGCGATCTGTTCGTTCACCGAAATGTCGCCAATCTGATCGACGCATCGGACCCCAACAGCATGTCAGCAGTGCAGTACGCCGTCGACTCGCTGGGCGTCAGTCACATCATCGTGGCTGGACACTACAGCTGTGGGGGCGTCCGGGCCGCCCTGGATGACTCGGGTGAGGGACCGCTCCGAGACTGGTTGAGTCCCCTCCGTGCCCTTCTTCACCGGCAGTCCGACGAACTGGAGGGACTCAGCGATGGGGCGCGCTGGGACCGGGGCTGTGAGCTGAACGTGACGGCGCAGGTGCAGAAGATTGCTCGCACCGCTCCGGTGCAACGGGCGTGGGAGGACGCAAAGGACCTCAGAATCCACGGCTGGATCTACCGGCTGGACAATGGGCGCATTCGCGACCTGGACGTGAGCGTCGATGCAGAGACCTTCGCCTGATCTTCCCCGAGGTGACCTCCCGAATGCCTTGACGCCACCGCTCCTGGAGCCTATTCTATGATCCTAATTTAGAATCGATATAAACTGGCAGCGTCGTCTCTGTCTGTCGCTCAGAATTGATGTCCTCCATCGCTCGTATCATTCAGCCCTCTCTCCACATGAAGCATCTTCGTCTCTTCCTTCTGCTGTTCGTGGTCGGACTCTTCGTCCAGAGTCAGGCCGCCCGGGCACAGGAGAAAGTCTTTGGCGAGGAGGTGCTCGGGCCGGGGGCAAAGATCACCTTCCTGGTCGCGCCGTCGGGCGACGTGGAGCCGGCGGCGCAGAATCTCTCCGAGGCGCGGTCGGACCTGCACCTGGAAGTGCTCGCGGGGTGGACCGAAGAGGCGAGCGACGAGGTGGGCGCCCCGGCGGGCGGGTTCGTGCCGTCCCTGCGTCTCTTTGCGACCGTCGAGAACGAAGAGACGGGGCAGGTGACGAAGGCGACGCTCGTCCCTCACGTCAACCAGTCCGACAACGTCCACTACGCCCGCAACATCGCCCTCCCCGGCGCGGCGGACGATCCCTACACGGTCGTCTTCGAGGTACACCCGCCGCAACAGCTTGAGCTAGCCACCCATCGCGACTGGCGCATGGCGTACGGCAACCGACTCTTCCCCCCGGCCACCGTCACGTACAAGAACCTCCAGCTCGAAGAGATTGTCCGGACAACGAGATAGGCGTTTTGGCGGTTTTGCGTTTGGGCGTGGAAGAATGAGGGAGATGGGCGAAGAGTGAGCGGGCTACGGCCGGACTTGATTGGGGCAGCACAGATTCTATGCTCTTGCGCCTGTACGCAAGCACGCCCACACTCAGTCACGCCCATACGCAAACCCGCCCACACGCTAGTGCCAACGCCTCCCCGCCTCGTCCTGGAAACGAGCCTCTACGCCGACGACCTGGCGGCCGCCAAGCAGTTCTACGACGTGGTGCTTGGGCTCGACGTGGTGCTCCGCACCGAGGGCAATCACGTCACCTTCCGCTGTGGACCCGGCGTGATCCACGTCTTTGATCCGTCGTCCAGCCGCGACCGGGACTCGCTCCCCGCTCACGGCGCCGACGAGCCCGTCCACGTCGCGTTCGGTGTCCCCACGGACCAGCTCGCGGCGTGGCGGCGCCACTTCAATCGCCACGACGTGGCGGTGGAGCACACGAAGCAGTGGGACGAGGGCCAGCGGTCTCTGTACGTCCGCGACCCCGCCGGCAACAGCGTGGAGCTGGTGAGCGATTCGCTTTGGAGCACCACGACCCGCGCCGAACGACTGAAACGCGTCCGGCCCGTGCTCGACCTCGACACAACGGAGTCGCGGCCGGTCGAACAGTTCCAGAATGAGACGCTCCGCCCCATCCTGAAGCTGCTGAACCCGACCATCCTGCGGCTCGTGGCGGCACGGCTGGCGCGCTACGGCGTTGGGTTTGCGGCGATGGATCGGACCGACCAGCGCGACCGCCTCCGCAACCTGATGAAGGAGGACGGCCGCCTGAAGCGCACGCTCCTCGGCATGGTCGTGGGCCATCTCACGGAGGACGAGCTGGACACCTATCTCGCGCACAAGGACGAGGTGCGCCGCCGTACCGTGCCGATGCTCCTGGCCCGCGCCCAGGATCAGATCGACGTTATCGCAAAGCAAGTGCGCGCGCAGGCCGATCAGTAGGAGTGCGAGCCCGGCGTCCCAGCGGAAGGGCCTACCGGGCTGAGAGCGTGTCGGGCCGGATCGAGAGTGTGTCGGGCGCGATGGGGCCAGCGAGACGGGCGTCGATGCGGATCGTGTCGCCGACCGTGAAGCCCATGAATCCGGGCCGCTCGACGTCGAACCGGGTGAGCGAGACCTTGAACTGGGCCCGGGCCCGGACGGTGTCGCCGGACACTCGCACCGACACCGTATCGGCAAGGGGGTGAGTGCGGCCGTGGAAGGTGAGCTCCCCGGCGACGGTCCACCGCCCGCGGTAGCCCTCGGCCCCGCGGCCCCAGAGGACGGGCGAAAAGTCCGTGCCCCGGAACGTGACGAACGGATACTCTTCCGCCTCGGTCACCTCGCGCATCCCACGGTCGCGCCGGTCGTTGCCGCTGTCGAAGCTCGATACCGGCACTCGTACCACCGCACGGCTGCTGTCGGGGGCGTCCGGATCCAGGACAAACTGTCCCTGCACGCTGCGACTGGTGCCGGTCCAGCTGTGGAGCGGGGCCGTGCCGGTGTAGTCGATGACGCTCTCGGTAGAATCGATCGCAGCGGAAACGTGCTGGGCCGAGGCCGTCTGAAGTCCGGAAACGACAGAGAAAAGGGCCGCGATGAAGACCGCTGTGTTCATTTGAGGGAGGGGCATTGGCTGGGGTCGGTGTGGAACGAAAACAGGAAGACAGGTCCGGGCGGACGCGGGACGGGTGCCCTGGCCCCGGTCGGTGTCATTTGACAATCTCGCATACGCGGGAAACGCACGGACAGGTCGTTAATTTCGGGTGAGTGGACTCTATTCCGTTCCCTTTACACTTGAGGAGCGCACAGAGTCCTGGTCGTTACGGAATATAGAGTTCCGGAGTGCTCCCGTGGAGCGCCGGCATTGAGGGGACCTGCTGAAGGCCTCATGGGCGGGCCTTCGTCCCGTTGATCCTCGGCGTCTGTGAGCGTACGTTACGGCGGCCCTCTGTCCGGGCCATCCATAGGCAGTTCCGCAATTCCAATCGTTCATGACTGTCGACGCCTTTATCGAGCGCTGGGGCGCGTCCGGCGCCTCCGAGCACGGCAACGCCACGCTCTTTCTGAGTGAGCTCTGCGACCTGCTCGACGTGCCGCCCCCCGACCCTGCCGGGCCGGACACGCGCCTCAACGAGTACGTCTTCGAGCGCCGCGTGGACTACCCCGACCAGGACGACCGAGAGCATGGCTACATCGACCTCTACAAGCGCGGCTGCTTCGTGCTGGAGGCGAAGCAGGGAAGCGACGCTCCCACTGAAACCGAGGCCGAGCGCCTCGAGGTGCATGAGCCGAATCGCCGCTACGGCACCGCCCGCCGCGACCGTCGCGAATGGGAGCGCGCCATGCAGCGGGCCAAGAACCAGGCCTACCGCTACGCCCGCGGTCTCCCTGACCAAGAAGGGTGGCCCCCGTTCCTCCTGGCCGTCGACGTGGGGTACTGCTTCGACCTCTATGCCGACTTCGCGCGGCAGGGCAAAAACTACGTCCCCTTCCCCGACCCCAATTCCCACCGCATCCTCCTGGAGGACCTGCGCGACCCCGACACCCGCGAGACGCTACGGGCCGTCGTTACCAATCCCCTCTCGCTCGACCCCACCCGCCGCTCCACCGCCGTTACGCGCCAACTTGCGGAGAACCTGGCAAAAGTGGCGGCGTCCCTGGAGAAGAATCATGATCCGGACCGCGTGGCGGGCTTCCTCATGCGGTGCCTCTTCACCATGTTCGCAGAGGACGTGGAGCTGCTGCCGTCCCGCTCCTTCACGGAGCTCCTGGAGCGCTGTCGCGGCAACCTCGACGCCTTCCCCAAGATCCTCGACAGCCTGTGGGCCACGATGGACGCGGGCGGGTTCGACTCCGGCATCATGGAGGACGTGCGCGAGTTCAACGGGTCGCTCTTTGAGGACCACGATGCCCTCCCCGTCTCCAAGGCGCAGCTGGAGCTCCTGATCAAGGCCGCGGAAGCGGACTGGTCGGACGTGGAGCCCGCCATCTTCGGCACCCTGCTGGAGCGGGCGCTCGACCCCCGCGAGCGGCACAAGCTGGGTGCCCACTTCACCCCCCGCGCCTACGTGGAGCGCCTGGTGGTGCCCACCGTCATTGAGCCGTTGCGCGAAGAGTGGGACGCCGCCCAGGCCGCCGCCACGAAGTTAGAGGCGGACGGGGGCGACGAAGCCGCCCGCGAGGAGATCGTGCAGTTTCACCGCCGCCTCTGCGAAGTGCGCGTGCTCGACCCCGCCTGCGGCTCCGGCAACTTCCTCTACGTCACCCTGGAGCACCTGAAGCGCCTGGAGGCCGAGGTGCTGTCCACGCTGGCGGACTACGGCGGGCAGCAGGCGCTCGACATGGAGGGCGGCTACCGCGTCTCGCCCGAGCAACTGCGGGGGCTGGAGGTGAACCCCCGCGCCGCCAAGATTGCCGACGTGGTGCTCTGGATCGGGTACCTGCAGTGGCACTTTCGCACCCACGGCGACGCGGACCGCCTCGACCCGCCCCTCCTGGCGGACATCGACAACATCCGGACGCGCGACGCCGTCCTCGCCTACGACGACAAGCACGAGCGCACCGACGAGGACGGTGAGCCCGTGACGATGTGGGACCGCCGCACCTACAAAGAAGACCCCACCACCGGCGAGAGGGTGCCGGACGAGAGCGCCCAGGTGCCGGTTTACGATTATGAGAATCCTGAACCTGCGGAGTGGCCCGAGGCCGACTTCATCGTCGGCAACCCGCCGTTCATTGGAGCGAAGGACATGCGCGAGGCGCTGGGCGACGGCTACACCGAGGCGGTGCGCGACGCCTATTTTTACAAGGTGCGCAAGAGCGCCGACTTCGTGATGTTCTGGTGGTACAAGGCCGCGAAGGCCGTACGCGGAAAGCTGGACGGGTGGGACGAGGCCGCCGAGCGCTTCGGGCTGATCACGACGAATAGCGTTCGGCAGACCTTTAACCGGAAGGTGATGGAGAAGCAAATGAAGGGCAGCCCGCC
>PXTN01000066.1:19271-45187 GCA_003022565.1 Bacteroidetes bacterium QS_3_64_15
GATCAGCCCGGCACGCTGCAGACGGTAATCCGGGAGGAGCAGTCAAAGGGCATTCACTGGGAGGTGGAGTTGGACGAGCAGACCGGAAATATCCTGCCGGACCTGACGATCGGCGCCGATGTGACCGGCGCGGAACCCCTCGAAGCGAATGAGGACCTTGCGAATCGTGGTGTCTGTCTGTTCGGGAAAGGATTCGAAGTTTCCCCCGAGAAGGCCCGTGCGCTCGGACTTGGAGAAGTCGATGAGCTGGAAAACCACATTCGACACTATCGGAACGGCCGCGACCTCACGCAGAAGTCGCGGGACCAAATGGTGATTGATCTTTACGGCCTGGAAAAAGAAGAAGTGCGTGAGCACTTTCCAGCGGTGTACCAGCATGTGAAGCAGCACGTCAAGCCTGAGCGCAAGGAAAATAATCGGGAATGGCGACGAAAACACTGGTGGCTGTTTGGGGAACCGAATCCGAAGCTTCGAGACATGCTTGAGGATCTGGACCGATTTATCGCAACTCCTGAGACAGCGAAACACCGGTTCTTTCAGTTCCTCGACGCAACAATTCTCCCGGACAACGCACTGGTCAATATCGCACTGGACGACGCCTACCATCTCGGCGTTCTCTCCAGCCGGATCCATGTCGTCTGGTCACTCGCTGCTGGCGGTAGACTCGGGGTTGGAAACGACCCGCGATACTTCAAGACGCAATGCTTCGACCCCTTCCCCTTCCCGGCGGCGACCGCGCCGCAAAAGGCCACGATCCGCGACCTCGGGGAGCAACTCGATGCGCACCGCAAAGAACGCCTCGACCCCCACGACGATCTCACCATGACCGCGCTCTACAACGTGCTCAAGAAAGAGCGCCGGGGCGAGGACCTCGACGAATCCGAGCGCCAGATCCACGAGCAGGGACTCGTCGGCGTCCTCAAGGAGCTGCACGACGACCTGGACGCCGCCGTGGCCGACGCGTACGGCTGGGACGCCGGGTTGTCCGAAGAGGAGATCCTCCAAAACCTCGTGGACCTCAACGCCGAGCGGCGGGCCGAGGAAGAGGAGGGGCACGTTCGCTACCTCCGGCCGGAATACCAGGCCCCCGAGACCGTCGAGACGCAGGCCGAGATGGACCTCGATCTCGACATTGGCAGCGATGGAGCGCCTGCGGAACCACTGGACTGGCCGTCCGGCCTCAAGCCGCGCGCCCAGGCCGTCCGCGCCGTCATGACGCACGCCGATGAGCCGCTCACCGTCGAGGAGGTCGCCCAGCACTTCTACCGCGCCCGCCGGTCCGACGTGCAGGCCCTGTTGGAGACGCTCGAAGCGCTGGGGCACGTGGAGGCGGTGGAGGGGGCGTATGCGACGTAACCTTCCTGGTACAGCATCTAACCCGTACGAGCCATCTCAATCAAACCATTTCTCATGCCCAGCTTCAACCCGGAAACCGAGTACGACATCACCAGCGATTCGATTCGGCTCCGAGACTTCCACGACTATCCTGAAGAGTTTGTGACGCGACCGCCCTATCAGCGGAAGAATGTCTGGAGTCGTAATAAGCAACAGGCCCTTCTCGACAGTCTATTCCGGGGATACTACGTCCCGCGCATCGTCATCCGCAGGGTGCGGTTGAGTGAAGAGGAGACCGTCAAAGAAGTCATCGACGGTCAGCAGCGCATCACAACAGCTCAGAAGTTCTTCGCGGATGAACTCAAGCTTCCGAGCAGTCTGGAGGACATTCGACGATCTCTTCCCGGATCGACCTATAGCGAACTCTCCTCCGAGGTGCGCCGATTTGTCGACCGACTTTCCTACGACGCCGATATTGTTCTTCAGATCGACGACCCCTTCGAAGAGCGACATCAGCAGATCGCCACCGAAATCTTCTGGCGTCTCCAGCAGGGCGAATCGCTCAACTACATGGAGGTTGCTCACGCACGCCTTTCCAGTACGGCACGCAACTTCGTCGTCAAGTACGCTGATGACCAGACTTTTGACTACGACGCATATAGACCGGTCAGCGAAAATCCGACGAAGCATTTGTTCTTTTCGACTATCAGACGGAAGAACAATCGAATGCAGCACATGGCTCTCCTCACCCGGTTTCTGATTTTGGAGGAGGCTGACGGCCCGGCCGACATCAAACAGACGGATGTCCAGGCGTACATTGACCAGCACCAAGTCGAGGGCGGGATCGGTTCGGAGGCCTTCGAGGAAACCGATGTCGCACAGGATACGCTCGATAACATGCGGGCATTCTACGACGTATTCGCGGACGACCCGCTCCGGGCAGAGGGAGAAGGCATCCCAATCCTCAAGGTTGAGTACTTCATCATCTCCCTCTATCTCCTACTCCGTCATTTACGGGCGCATTATGCCTTTGGCGAGACCGAGCGGATGCTCTTCCGAGATTTTGCGTACGACTTTTATGATCGGTGGCGAAACGGAGAGGAAGAGGACATCCAAATCTTTCAGAACAAACGTCAGCAATCCGCTGGTGAGATCGCGACCCGACAGCGAATCATACGACAGCATTTCTTTGAGTACGTCCAGCGACAGGATCACGAGATGGTGACGAAGGACGAGAAGCGCCGATTCGATGAGGCAGAGCGAATTCGGATCTATCGGCGAGACAGTGGGCTTTGTCAGCTTTGCCTCGACGAAGGAAAGCCGGAGGCGGAAGCAAAGGTCCTGTGGGAAGAGTTCGAAGCGGATCACGTGACGCCACACGCCGAAGGAGGACCAACGGTCGTGGAGAACGGACAGGTGCTCTGCCGCTATCACAACCGGCGGAAGGGCGCTCAGGTGGCAGAGCCCGTCTCACCTGGTGCCGATGTCCGCTCTACGGCGAACGCCCCCAGTTCCTCCCGCTCCTCGACCTCCCGGAAGACCTCCGAATCGAAGGGACTCAGTACGCGATACTGGCTCACGCCCGTCGCGGAGCGAGGCAGTCTTTCGCCTCAAGAGGTGGTGGTGCAAACCGTCGGAAACGGGGCCTTCGGATTCAGTAGCGATGCGATTCAGAAGATGCGTCCTCGGCCCGGAGATCGACTTTCATTCTATGGAAGTCGAACCGGTATTGTCGCGGACGCGACAGTTGCCGGTCGCTCCCATCATGCTGAAGACCCGTCTGCAGAGCTCCAAATTCCTGATGCCGACAATTATCCGTACATCGTCGACCTCGAAAATGCCAGTCTCTACGATGAGCCGATCGAGGTGACCGAGGGGATTCGAAGGCGTCTTGAAGCATTCGAGGAAAGCGACGCGAGTGAAGGGTGGGGGTGGTTTGTTCTTACTGTTCGGCAACTGAGTCGTAAAGACTTCCGGATCCTTACCGGTCGGGCATAAGTCCCTTCTCCAGGTCCCAAACTACAGGTTCGCTACCCTCCCTTTCATCGCCATCCTGTGAGAAACTGGAATCCGCATGCTCCCCGCGCCCGTCGGGCGGGCCGACGTGCAGTCCCTGTTGGAGACACTCGACGCGCTGGGGCACGTGGAGGGGACGGAGGAGGGAGCGTTTATGACGTAGTCACCTCTCTTCCATACCACCGGTCCACCGTTGGCCTTATGTCCTTGCCCAACCACGACGAGGCACACATCGACCGCCGCAAGCTTGCGGAGTATCTCCTGAATCGAAATCATCCAGACGCCAAGGGAAAGAGTGCGTTCTTTTGCAGTCGGTATGGACGCGATTGGAAGCGTCTGCGAGACGATCTATTCGGGCATGCCCAGGGGGAGGTTGCTGACGTTGAAGAAACCCGGCACGGCAGGAGGTACGTTATAGAAGCGCCCCTGTCGGGCGCGCTCGTCCGGAGCGTCTGGATGATCCGGACCGGTGAATCGTTTCCACGACTTGTCACGGCGTATCCCATCGAATGATGAGTGAGCTCGACCGCTTCGTACTGACGGAGGACCTGCCCGAACACGGCCTGAGTGCCGGGGACCTGGGAACCATTGTGATGGTGCACCAACCCGAGGATGACTACACAGGTCCAGAAGGGTACACGGCGGAGTTTACGTATCTGACGGGCGAGACGCGCGCGGTGGTCGACCTGCGTCCCGATCAGGCGCGCCCGGCCAAGGACGGAGAGGTCGCTCGGGCCACGAAGGCTGCGTGAGGGGACCAGCGGAACGGGCGGAGGCACCTGGGAATGCTCCATGTCGCACGCGCTCTGAATGTCGCAGGCGCAGTGATGCAGAGGTCAGTGTGGGAGGTGGATCCATCTCCTTCTTCCCGGCGAGTCGCAGAAGGTCAGGATCCGCGACCTCGAAGGATCAATTGAACGCGCACCGCAAGGAGCGCCTCGACGCCCCCGCCGAGCCGCTCGACTGGCCCAGTGGCCTCAAGGCCCGGGCTCAGGCCGTCCGCGCCGTCATGACGCACGCCGATGAGCCCCTCACCGTCGAGGAGGCCGCCCAGCATTTCCACCGCGCCCTGAGCGAAGCGAAGAAGTGCTTTCAGAGTGCGCCCGCCGGGCCGACGTGCAGGAGCTTCTGGAGACGCTCGCGGCGCTGGGGCACGTGGAGGAGACGGGGGACGGCGCGTATGCGGCGCAACAGGCGCTGCGATCTACGATTTCAAGCCTCTCGTCCAGTTTGAATCCGGCAAGATACGTTATGAGACAGGGGGACACGTGTCTGATAGACAGTCCCCTTTTCTCCCTTACCGGTTCGGGGCTCGTTGACCGCTGTGATCTGTCTCGACGGACGCAATGAATCTCCCTGAACTCCTCACCCAGCTTCCTTTCTACGCGAATGTCGGATCGGTGCTGGGATTTCTCATTACGATCTGGGCAGCCGTCACTCAACTGCGAACACGACGACGGTACTTGCTCCTTCTCCGCGGTCCGACCTCCTCGATGAGCTGAGAGAATACGGGAGCGAAATCAATCGGTACGAGGAGTTATCCGAGAAGGAGCGGAAAACCGTTCTACGGGGATGTCGTTCAACCCTGCGGGGCTTGTCGAAGCAACTCGACTGGTCTACATGGCGAGCCTTGATTCCGCTCCGCTGGACGCTTTGGAAACAGTGGAATCAGGCAACGGTCGACGATGCCGGAGAGATCTACGCTCGGGTCCAAGCGGCGATCAATGAGATCAATAATTTGATCCTCCAACAGAAGGCGGAACAGATATGAAGTTCACGAGCAAGTACCCAGCGACCCAGAAGCACCTTGACATCGTTCTGAATCTGAATCGGTTGACGAAGAGAGGCCGAATCGAGTGGGAACGATCCTCCGCAAACACGGAGGCCGATCAAGCCCCCTCAGTCCCCGTCTACGAGGCGGACTGGAAGGAGCATCAGGTCCGGATTCTGCATGGGGATCCGCCTCTGGAAAAGAAGAAGGTTCGCGTTGACGAGGAACCTGATTCCTACTGGATTCGGGTCGACGACCCGAATGACAGCGAAATCGTGATTCCACCGATGCCGGCTGTCGAAGACCTCGTTGATAGCATCGAGCGGAAGGCTGGTGTAAGCCTGCACGAGGTGAACGATCCGGAGACGCTCGATCATTTTAACCGCCTTCTGGAGGAAGAGCTGTAGAACCCACTGAGAATCCATGCTCAGGCCGTCCGCGCCGTTACGACCCACGCGGACGAGTCCCTCACCGTCGAGCAGGTCGCCCAGCACTTCCAGCGCGCCCGCCGGTCCGACGTGCAGGCCCTGTTGGAGACGCTCGCGGCGCTGGGGCACGTGGAGGGGGCACCGGGGACACTGAGTGGGACGAAACGATTTCCCGCTTCGTGCCTCGAAGCTCTGTCGTCATGGAGGGAGGACCTCGTTTCAAGGATTCTCACCCCCGCTCGTCGTCGCCGTGGACGTTCCCGCCCCCGAACGTGTCTCCCTCGACGTAAAGATGCAGCGGCTCAACATCGAGTGGGCCGACGGGCACGCCTCCGTCTTTCCGCTCGATGGACTGCGGCAGGCGTGCCCCTGTGCCGAGTGCGAAGGGGAGACGGTCGAGCGCATCCCCAAGCCGGGCTTCCTCCACATCTTCCGCCAGAAAAACCGCTGGACGCACGTCGACATTGAGAAGGCGGGCAGCGTGGGGCTCCGCATCACGTGGGACGACGGGCACAGCGGCGGCATCTACCGGTGGGACCGGCTTCGGGAGCTGCAGCCGCCGGAGGAGTGAGGACGTGGGGAATGGGGGAGGGGGAGAGGATCCCCGCGCCCAGTCGTTCCACGCGTCGATGAAGATTGCGTCCGAAATCCCGAACGTCTCTCCGTCGCTGACGTACAGCCCCGTAGATTTTTTACACCCGAAACCTTGTTGTCATGAAGACTGCTCCCAAGGCAGACGCACTGGAAAAGCTTGCTCGCTCGCTGAAGCAGCTTGACGATCGGATTCAAGTCTATCTGCTTCCGTCCGATCCGGAGGGGGCAAGTCAGGATAATGACCTCCACGTTGCCGTGCTCGCCGACGTAGACGACGGACGGCTCGGCGATCTGAATGGGGCCATTGCGGATGTCGTGCAAGACATCAACCTGGGGTTGAACTATGATCCATTCGTGGTGGCCCACCCCACGAATCGGGACGACATGCTCGCCCGGTCTGCTCGGCAAAGCGGAGTCCGGTTATGAAAGAAGTTCGTCCTCAAGAGTGGATTGAGATTGCATACAGCCGGCTGGAAGACGCGCAGTTTCTGTTGGTGGACGAAAGGGTTCGGACGGGTACCGCTCAGGTCTACTTCGCAGTATACTATGCCTGTCGGGCGCTCTTGGAGGAAGAAGACTTCTACTTCGAACGGCACGCGTCCGTGACAGGCAACGTGGGGCGCGTCACTCGGTACCGGGAGCGGCTCGATACCAGTTTTCCGACGGCGATGCAGTATCGACGGGAGCAGTGTGACTACGAACTTTTTGCGCCCGATCCAGACGACGCAGATCGTTGGTGTCGAAAGGCTGAGCGCTTCATCGAGCGGGCCGAGACGCTGCTCTGAGCGTCTCTCGGCAGCGCCGTGTTACGCCTCTACGACCACCTTCTGCGCCACCGGCCGGCCAATGACCTGCTCCGCGCCGTCGACAGCCACGACGAGCAGCCCGCCGAGCCGCTTGATCATGTTCGACGCCGAGGCGGAGGAGACGTCCATCACCTGCGCGAGCGCGCCGGCGGGAGACGGGAGCGCCCTCCTGCTCTTCGAGCTTGTGAAGGGTCTTGAGATAATCCTCCGTCGGGGGGCCCCGCATGGCGCGGCGGGGTGTGTTCACAAGCAAGGAAGAAGCGAACGAATGGGTGGGGAAGATGTTACGGTACGGACCCGTCGAGCAAAAGGCACAACCACTCGGAGGCGTGCATGCCACTCGGCCTGAGGAAAAACCGTCGAACTCCACCCCGGGATAGAACTCGAGCACAAACAGACACAGAATCTGAATGACCCGGTCCGATCTTCGACGACGTATTGCCAACGGCGAGAACTCGGGGGTCGAGTTCAAGCGCGACGATCGTAGGCCCCGAACGTTGGCGAAGGAGCTCGTCGCGTTTGCCAATTTCGACGGGGGACAGGTGCTTCTCGGTGTGGATGACGATGGATCGATTGAGGGGCTCCGGCGCGATCCGGACGAGACCGAGGAGTGGGTGATGAATGCGGCCCGCGAAAAGATTCGCCCCAGCCTTATTCCCCACTTTCAGGTCGTCCGGGACGTTGAACCGGGGCGGCACGTGGCCGTGATTCGTGTCGATAAAGGTTGGACGGTGCACGCCCGGTACCACAACGACGAAGAGGAGTACTACATCCGAGTCGGGTCGGAGGCACGAGCCATGCGCCACGAAGAGCTCGAGCGGGCATTTCAGCGGCGAGCCGGATTGCGTCCGGAACTGCGGCCCGTGACGGGGACGTCTCTCGAGGACCTCGACCGGCGACGGCTCCGAGACTACTTCACGCGGATTCGAGGACGGGACGTGCCCGACAGCAGGACCGCGGAGGAGGAAGACAGATGGCGGGAGCTGCTCGTCAACACCGAGATCATGACGGACGAGACCGAGGCAGCCGTCTGCACCGTGGCGAGCGTCTTGCTGTTCGGTACGAACCCAAAGCGGTGTCTACCACAGTCCGGCATCATGGCAGTCGCGTATCCCGGTTCCGAAAAGGAGTATGCCACAGTTGAGCGAGAGGACCTTCGAGGGGCCATGGTCGGGTTGTTTTCCGAAACGAATGGACGCCCCGAACTCGTTGACGCGGGCGTGGTCGAGCAGGCCATGGCCTTTGTTCGGCGCAATACCCGCGTGCGGTCGGAAATTGAGGAAGGCGGACGAAGAATTGACGAGCGGGAGTACCCGATGGAGGCGGTTCGGGAAGCCATCGTCAACGCGCTGGTGCACCGGGATTACCTGATGGACGCGACCGATGTCGGGCTCTCTCTACGAGGATCGGATCGAGGTCATCTCCCCCGGTCGGTTGCCGAACACGATTACGCCGGAACGGATGAAGACCGGCACGCGAGCGGCCCGGAATCAGCTGCTCAAAGACATTATGAGCGATTACGACTACATGGAGCACCGGGGCCTCGGCGTCCCCCGGAAAATTGTGAAGCTGATGCGGGAGCAGAACGGGACAGACCCGGATCTAGTCGAAGAAGAGGACCGCTTCCTCGTCCGGCTCTGGAGGGAGCCGAGCGTGGTGCGTGATCTTTGAGGGGACAGGATCGGCACACGGGTCGGAATCTCGCCAGCCCGTATCAAATTCAATATAATTGGCCCTCGTGGATCCGGAATCCCTCCCCGTGACGCCCTACGTTACCAACAGAAATGAGGCGTCTGACGGTGCAGACGCACGTTCTGCGGTCCGCCGTCGGCCGTCCGCGGTCCCACCGAATTCTCCAGTGCACAACATTCCACCCATGCCCGACGACGCCCCCGCCCTCGCCTCGATGAGCACGGCCTACGACCCCTCCGACATCGAGGAGAAGTGGTACGACTACTGGGAAGAGAATGGCTTCTTTGAGGCCGACGCCGACAGCGACGCCGAAACGCACGTCATCATGATGCCGCCCCCCAACGTGACCGGGCGGCTCCATATCGGCCACGCGCTGCAGGATTCCATTCAGGACGCCCTCACGCGCATCCACCGCATGAAGGGCAATGAGACGCTCTGGATGCCGGGCCTCGACCACGCGGGCATCGCCACGCAGAACGCCGTGGAGGAGAACCTCCGCGAGGAGGAGGGCAAGACCCGCCACGACCTCGGCCGGGAGGCGTTCACGGAGCGGGTGTGGGCCTGGAAGGAGGAGTACGGCGACCTCATCCTCGACCAGAAGCGCATCCTCGGCGACTCATGCGACTGGAGCCGCCGACGCTTCACAATGGACGAGGGCTTTACAAGGGCGGTGCAGGAGGTCTTCGTGCGGCTCTACGAGGAGGGTCTCATTTACCGCGGCGACTACCTCGTGAACTGGGACCCCGAGAACGAGACGGCCCTCTCCGACGAGGAGGTCGAGAACGAAGAGCGCGAAGGCCGCCTGTGGTACGTGGAGTATCCGCTGAAAGAAAAATCAGGGTCGACCGGCCGGTCGACTCTGACTATTGCAACGACGCGTCCCGAAACGATGCTCGGCGACACCGCGGTGGCGGTCCACCCCGACGATGAGCGGTACGAGCACCTCATCGGCGAGACCGCGATCCTGCCGCTCCTGAACCGCGAGATCCCGATCATCGCCGACGACCGGATCGACAGCGACTTCGGCACGGGCGCGCTCAAGGTGACGCCCGCCCACGACGAGACCGACTTCAAGATCGGGGAAGACCACGACCTCGACACGATCACCATCATGAGTTCGACGGGCGCCATCAACGAAAACGGCGGCCCCTACGAGGGCCTGGCCCGGTTTGAGGCCCGCGATAGGATCGTAGCGGACCTGGAAGACGAGGGCCTGCTGGTGAGGACGGAGGACTACATGATGAGCGTGCCCGTCTCGGAGCGCTCCGAAGCGGTCATCGAGCCGCTCATCTCGCGGCAGTGGTTCGTGGAGATGGAGCCGCTGGCCGAGCCGGCCATCGAGGCGGTGCGCGAGGGCGAGATCGAGTTCTTCCCCGACCGCTGGGCGAACGAGTACTTCCGCTGGATGGAAAACATCCGCGACTGGTGCATCAGCCGCCAGCTGTGGTGGGGCCACCGGATTCCGGTGTGGTACTACACCGACGACGACGGCGAGCCCGACCCCGACCAGGACTACGTCGTGAGCATCGACCAGCCGGAGGAGGGGATGGTGCAGGAGACCGACGTGCTCGACACCTGGTTCTCCTCCTGGCTCTGGCCCTTCGCCACGCTCGGCTGGCCGGAAGAGACGGACGACCTGGAGAAATTCTATCCGACCGACGTCCTCGTCAGCGGCTACGACATCCTCTTCTTCTGGATCGCCCGCATGATCATGGCGGGCTACGAGTTTACCGGCGAGCCGCCGTTCCGCAACGTCTTTATCACCGGCATGGTGAAAGACGCGCAGGGCCGCTGGATGTCGAAAAGCCTGGGCAACGGCATCGACCCGCTGGAGATGGTGGACCAGTACGGAGCCGACGCCACGCGCTTCACGCTCACGATTCTCTGCGCGCAGGGGCAGGACATCAAGCTCGCCCCCTCGAAGTTCGAGATGGGCCGCAACTTCGCTAATAAGATCTGGAACGCGTTCAACGTCTTCGGGCAGTTCATGGACCAAGCCGAGGACGGAACGCCGACCCGCGACTACCGGCGGAAGCGCTCCTTCGAGGAGCTGGAGCTGGCGGAGCAGTGGATGCTCCATCGCCTGAACACCGCCATCGAGGACATCGAGGAATCGCTCGACCGCTACCGCCTCAACGAGATCGCGGAGCGGGTCTATGACGTGTTCTGGCGCGACTATTGCGACTGGTATCTCGAGCTCATCAAGCCGTCCCGAAAGCGTTCGGGAGAGGAGATGAGCACGGACAAGATTGCCCTAGCGGCCGAGATCTACGAGACGCTCCTCAGGCTCCTCCATCCCCTCATGCCGTTCATCACCGAGGAGCTGTGGTGGAAGGTGCGGCCCCGCGAGGCGGGCGAGGCCTGCATCGCGGCCGACTGGCCGACGGTGGACCGCTCACAAATGGACGCGGACGCCGCCGAGACGTTCGCGCTCATCCAGGAGATGATCTCCGGCGTGCGCGGCATCAAGAGCGACTACGGCGTGGGCCTGGGCCATGAGATCGAGGCCACGGTGAGCGTGCCGGCGGGGGACGCGGCACTCGCCAACACCGTCCGACGGTACGCCGACTACTTCGACAAGCTGGCGAGCGTGACGGACCTGACCGTGGAGCCGGGCGCCGAGAAGTCCGATGGCCATCGGACCAGCGCCTCGGTCGTCGTGGAGCGCTGCGAGGTGTTCGTGCCGCTGGCCGGCATGATCGACCTGGAGCAGGAGCGCACGCGGCTCCGGAAGGAGATTGAGGACAAGGAGGCGTTCCTGGCGAGCGTCGAGGAAAAGCTCAACAACAGGCAGTTCGTGAATAAGGCGCCCGATGAGGTGGTGGACCGCGAGCGGCAAAAGAAGAAGGACGCCACCGCGGAACTGGAGCGGCTCCAGGACAACCTGGCGGATCTGGAGAGCGTGCAGTAACGCGGGTCCGAGGGCGCGAGTCACGAGCGAGGGGTTATGAGTAAAGGGTCATGAGGGATGAGTCATGAGGTTCGAGTCGTGAGGCATGGGGCAGGAGTCATGGGGGGCGAGTCACGAGTCATGAGTCAGAGGGGGAGTCATGGGGGAGGAAGAAGGAGTCGGGAGACCGCTCGGGGGCAAGGAGCGACCGGCGAGAGTTGGAAACGGGACCCCGGAGGTGCCGGGCAGAGGGCTCCGTGATTGTTTCATGAACCCCTCCGCCTGGACGAGCGCACGGGGATCCGTGAGTGCTGGCGTGTCTACCCTCACAGGGATTTTTTGTCCCAGTGGCTCCAGCACGTCTTGCCTTCGTCCGGTATCTGCGTCTACAACTCCGACCACTTTCCGATGACCGCAACCGTCCTCCGTTTCCCTCTATTTCTCGTATTCACCGCGGTGCTCCTGGCCGGGCTCCTCGGGGCGTGCGGGGGCGACGGTACGCAGAAAGACGCGAAGGTCGCAAATCCGCGGCTCGTGCAGACCCCGGACGGCCAGCGCGTGTTTGCGGGAACCCTCGTGAATCAGGGAGCCTCCACCATCGGCATCGCCGAGGTCGAAGTGGCCCTGTACGACGATCAGGGGTCGCGGATTGAGACGATGCGGATTCAGGTGCAAGACGTAACGCCCGGAGATTCGGTTGAGTTCAATCAGACCGTCGACTCGGACCAGCCTATCCAGCAGGCCCAGGTGCGGGAGATTTTAATTCCTTAACGGCCAGTTCGTCACCGACTGTGATTTTCTGGATGGACAGGTAGAGCGCTTCAAGATTGAAATAGAACGGGGACCTCCGGCGGCCGGCCGAGAGGTCCCGTTGCTGTGTCGAAGCGGTCCATCGCTAATACTGCGGCACGTCCGGGTCGATCTCGTCGCTCCAGGCGAGAACGCCGCCGTCGAGGTTGGACGCATCGTAGCCCTTCTCGCGCAGGAATTTGGTCGCCTTCGCCGAGCGGCCACCGGAGCGGCAGTGCACGACGACCTCCTCGTCCGGGTCGGCCTCCAGCTCGTGGAGCCGGTCCGCCAGCTCGTCCACCGGGATGAGCTGATCGGCGTCGATGCTGGCGATCTCCGCCTCATACGGCTCGCGCACGTCGAGCACGAACGGGGCGTCGCCCGCGTCGCGGCGATGCTTGAGGGCGTGGACGGAGGTTTCGGGGATGGCGTCGTCAGAGTCGGACACGTCGGCGTCGGCGGTTCCGTTCGTGGAGGCCTCGTCGTCTTGCGGAATGCCGCAAAAGGCCTCGTAGTCGATCAGTTCCGTCACCGTCGGATTCTCGCCGCAGACGGGGCAGTCCGGATTTGTCGGCACGTTCACCGTGCGGAAGTCCATGTTGAGCGCATCCGTCATCAGCAGGCGCCCGACGAGCGGTTCGCCGACGCCCGTGAGCAGCTTGATGACCTCCGTCGCTTGGAGCGTGCCAATGAAGCCGGGCAGAATGCCCAGCACGCCGCCCTCGGCGCAGGACGGCACAAGTCCCGACGGGGGCGGCTCCTCGTAGAGGCAGCGGTAGCAGGGGCCGTCTTCGGTGCCGAAGACCGATACTTGTCCCTCGAACCGGAAAATGGACGCGTACACGTTGGGCGTGCCCGTCATCACGCAGGCATCGTTGACGAGGTAGCGGGTAGGGAAGTTGTCCGTCCCGTCGGCCACCACGTCGTAGTCGTCGATGATGCCGAGCGCGTTGTCGCTCGTGAGGCGCACCTCGTGCCGCTCGATTTCGACGTGCGGGTTCAGGTCGTTAAGCCGCTCGGCGGCGGCGTCCAGCTTGGGCCGCCCCACGTCGCTGGTGCCGTAGAGGATCTGGCGCTGGAGGTTGGAGGCCTCGACCTCATCGAAGTCGGCGAGGCCGATGCGCCCGACGCCCGCGGCAGCGAGATAGGTGGCGGCCGGCGAGCCGAGCCCGCCCGCCCCAACGAGCAGAACGGAGGAGTTCTTCAATTCCTCCTGTCCCTCCCGCCCAAACTCGGGCAGCGTCAGGTGGCGGCTGTAACGCTGTAGCTCGTCCGGTGACAGTTCTGCTTGCTGCTGATCCGGTTCCGCGGTGGTTGTGGACATCTGAGGGTGCGATTGGTCTACGTTATTGTGTGTTTCGTATTCCGTATTGTGTATCTGCACGAGGCAAACCAATACGCAATACGAAATACGCACTACCAACCCGCGTCCCCGTCCGGGTTGTGGCAGTGCAGAAGGACACAAACCGCTGGAGTTCAGGCGTTCACCCTCCAGCGATGGAAGCACCCTCCAGCGATGGAAGGAACGATGGAGATCTCGTCGTTCGGCTCCAGGGCCGTTTCCGGGCCGTCGCCGAAGCGCACGTCCTCGTCGCCAACATAGATGTTCACGAACTGGCGAAGATCGTCGTTCTCGTTGTACAGATTGTCGGCGAGGTCGGGGTAGCGGTCCGTAAGGGTGCGAAGCGCGTCATCGACCGTGTTGGCGTCCACCTCAACGGTGGACTGGCCGTCGGTGGCCGAGCGGAGGGGCGTGGGGATGCGGACGGTAACGGTGGTGGTGTCGGTGGTTGGCATGGTCGTTTTGGGTTGAAGGTTGGAGAACCTGTTTGGCGGACTGTCTTCGGCCTGCGACTTCGTGGATCTCGTGTAGAACGGCTTCTTCACTCCCCCGGTAGTTCACCAGGGGCATGACCTCGCTCCCGCTCGGCCTCCACTACAGGGGTCGCTTGGGCACCGTTCTGTACTTCGCCCACTGTGTCTCGGCTACGTATCCATCCGCCAAACAGGTTCTGGAAGGTTGAAGGTTCGACGGGGGAAGGCGTGTGGTGTGGTGTCGTCAGGCGGTTTCGGGGGCGTGCAGGTCGATCTCGTCGCGGTGGAACTCTGAGCGGTCGGGGGCGAGGATCCAGGCGGTCAGGGCCTCCGGCGTGCCGTCGTGGACGGCGACGATGACGTAGGTGTAGCCGGGGAACGGGGCTTCCTCCAGGTCCGTCTCCGAGGGGCGTGCCGGGTGGTCGGGGTGCGAGTGGTAGACGCCCACCACGTCGAGTTCCTGATCCTGCGCCGCCGCGTCTGCGTCGCGGTAATCGTCGGCCGTCAGCGCGTACCGCCGTTGTCGGTTCTCAGCGTGGCGATTCGCAGCCCGGTGAAGCGTCGTGACGCGGTTCGTGCCGTCGTCCGTCACGGTGCCGAGCAAAAAGCCACACCCTTCTTCCGGGTAGGCGTCCGCTCCATGTTGGCGGATGGCGTCGAGGAGCGATTCCGTTGTTTCCATTCGGGGTCTGCGTCGGTGAAAGAGGTCGATTGATACGTGAGACGTGATGCGTGAGGATGCCCACCCTGTCGGGAATCGCCACCATTTCGCAGATCACGGTTCACGTATCACTCATCATTCCAAAAGTCGTCGCTCAGGTAGCGGGTGCCCGTGTCACACAGGATCGTGACGACCACGCCCGCCTCCAGCGACCGGGCTACGTCGAGCGCCGCGGCTACGTTGGCTCCGGCGGACGGCCCCACGAGCAGTCCTTCCGCCTGTGCTAGTCGCCGCGTCATGTCGATCGCCGTTTCGGTGTCGTACGTGCGGTGGGCGTCGGCCACGGAGGGGTCGTAGATGCCGGGCACGAGGGCTGTGTCCATGTGCTTCAGTCCCTCCAGCCCGTGCATCGCCGTGGCGGGCTCGACGCCCACACACTGCACGGCAGGGTCATGTTCTTTCAGTCGGCGCGTGACGCCCATGAACGTGCCGGTGGTGCCGAGGCCCGTCACGAAGTGCGACACCCGGCCGTCGGTCTGCTCCAGAATTTCGGTGCCGGTGCCGTCGTAGTGGGCCCGCCAGTTGGCGTCGTTATTGTACTGGTCGGGGTAGAAGTAGCGATTCGGATGCGCCTCCACGATCTCCTTGACGCGCCGCTGCGCCCCGTCCGTCCCCGCCATCGGGTCCGTTAGGAGGAGCTCGGCGCCGTAGGCCCGCAGCACCTTCTTGCGCTCCGCGGAGGCGTTCTCGGGGAGCGCGAGCGTCACGTCGAGCCCCTTCGCCGCTCCGATCATCGCGTAGGCGATGCCCGTGTTGCCGCTCGTCGCGTCGATGAGCGTCTGGTCGCGGCGAAAGGCCCCCGACTCGCGTCCCTCCTGAATCATCCGCCGGGCGGGGCGGTCTTTCACCGAGCCGCTGGGATTCAGGTGCTCGGCCTTGGCGTAGACGGCCACCGTCTCCGGCAGATCGGCGGCCACGCGGTCGAGCCGAAGGAGGGGTGTCTGGCCGATATCGTCGACCATGTTGGGCAACGCGGACCGGACGCCGGCAGTCGACGGCAGGGAGGCATTGGGGACGGCTGTGTTCATCGCGGGAAAAATCGGGAGAGCCAAAAGAAAAAGCCTCTCGCGGACGCACCGGAGAGGCTACAGGGTCAGCAGAATGTCGGGCACATCTCACCGCCCATTCATATCAGGGGGCGGGACACCGACCAGACGGAGCCTCTCCGGGGAAGACGGACAACACCGACAACAGCACCGGACGGAAGTCGGAGCCGTCCAGGCCGCAATGGGAGAGACAAGTGCCTGCATGGATCCTGAGCGCCCGGTGGCAGGGCGGCTGGAACGGTCCGTTCGGCTCTCAATTCCCGACGTGTCGACGTTCCTACTACCCCCATATCCCTCCATGCCGAGCGTCCCAGAGTCCCTCGACCACGAGCGCTTCGTCCGGGCCGCCATTCGGGAGGCCGAATCGGCGAAAGCGGACGGCAATCCACCCTTCGGCGCCGTGCTGGTCGGGCCGGACGGGGCGGTGATGGAGCGAGTGGCCAATACGGAGGCCGAGACGGGCGACTGCACCGGCCACGCCGAAACGAACCTTGTCCGCGTCGCCACGCAACGGTACGGCGATGAGACCCTGCGCGACGCAACGCTCTATGCCAGCACCGAGCCGTGCGCCATGTGCGCCGGGGCCATCTTTTGGGCCCGCATCGGGCGCATCGTGTTCGGGCTTCGGGCCGAGCGGCTCTATGAGATGAAGGGCGACGCTGGTCGGCAGCTCTCCCTGTCGTGCCGCGAGGTGCTTGATCGGGGCAACCACGCGGTGGCGGTCGTCGGGCCGGTGCTCGAGGACGAGGCCGCGGCTGTGTTCGAGGAGGGGGGGCAATAGAGCCCACATAGGCGATGACGGCTCGTCGTGCGAGCCACACTGCCAAGGTGCATTTCGTGGCACGGCGTGAATCCTGACGCCGCTCCGCGCATGAAACGGGCGCTGTGCAAAGCGGAGACAAGGGTGTTCAGTTGCCCTCAACGGCGGAAGCAGCGCTGGGGCAGCACTGCCTGAGCCTGTTCCCCGATCGTATCGATGTAGAACGGAAGGAACCGAAGAGGCGCGTCGCGCACATCACAGGCGGAGGAGGGGACTCAAAACGTTTGATTGAAAGTGGTTTCCGATGAGCGATTCTCATTCCCCATCTGAGGAGGCGCAGTCTCAGCCCGAGGCAGGCTGGTCCGCCACCTCGAAGCGACTCGTCGGACTTGGGATCGCAGTGCTTGTGCTCGTCGGGCTGGCCCTTCCCAAGATCAGCGGCTCGGAGTCGTCCGGGGAAGGGGACGGGTCGAGCGACGCCCCGACGCGCGTCGACGCCATCGTGGTCCGATCCGGCACCGTCACCGATCGCCTTCGCACGACCGGCACGCTGCGCGCTGACGAATCGGTGGAGGTCACCGGAGAGGCCTCGGGCGAGATTACCGAGGTTCGCTTCGAGGAGGGGACGCGAGTGCAGGAGGGCGAGCTGCTGGTCCAGATCAATGACGCGGAGCTGCAGGCCGAGAAGCAGCGCCTGGAGCATCAGCTTCAGCTGGCTGACGACCAGGCCGAGCGCCAGAAACGACTGTTGGCCGAGGGGGGCGTGAGCCAGGAAGAATACGACGCGAGCGCGAACGAGGTGGCGGTGCTGAAGGCCGACCTGAAGCTCGTGGAGGCGCGCATCGAGAAGACGAAGGTCCGGGCGCCGTTTCGCGGGGTCGTTGGGCTGCGGGAGGTGAGTGAGGGCGCCTACATTTCGCCTCAGACCCCCATCACGACCCTGCAGCGGATCGATCCCATCAAGATCAGCTTTTCGGTGTCCGAACAGTACACGTCGAAGGTGCAGCCGGGGCAATCGATCTCATTTAGCACTCGCGGGCTGGAGCGCACGCTGAACGGACGGGTGTACGCCGACAATGCGAGCGTGGACCCCGAGACCCGTACCCTCCAGCTGCGCGCCCGGGCGCCGAATCCGGAGGGTACGCTCCGTCCCGGCATGTTTGCCGACGTGACGGTGACCCTGGGGACGGTGGACAGCGCCATCGTCGTGCCGTCATTTGCGGTGGTGCCCACCCTCGACGGCCAGCGCGCGTTCGTGGCCGAGAACGGGGCCGCCCAGCCCCGCAACGTGTCGCTCGGCGTCCGCACCGACTCGACCGTGCAAGTGACTGACGGGCTCGCTTTGGGCGACACCGTGATCACCTCCGGCATTCAAAATCTCCGCGCCGGGCTGCCGATTCGCGTCGAAACGCTCGAATGATGCGTGATACGTGAAGCGTGAACGCCGGCAGGAAAGCAGCCTCACGCATCACGATTCACGCATCCCGCACCCCGACGCTCGGCCCTGCCTCCTCCTCACGGAGTGGGCGGAACCGCTTTCCAAACCGTACTCACGCCCATGAGCCTCTATTCTCTTAGCATCCGACGGCCCGTCCTGGCGACGGTGTTCGCCCTGCTCATCATGATCTTTGGGGCGGTGGGCTTCTACTTTTTGGGCGTGCGCGAGTACCCGGCCGTCGATCCCCCGGTCATCAGTGTGACCACCCAGTACCGCGGGGCCAACGCCGACGTGATCGACTCGCAGATCACTGAGCCGCTCGAAGAGCAGATCAACGGCATCGATGGCATCCGCACCATCGAGTCCGTGAGTCGGCAGGGGCGGTCGACCGTAACGGTGGAGTTTGACCTCGGGTCCGACCTCGAACGGGCGGCCAACGACGTGCGCGACCGCGTGAGCCGTGCCCAGCAGCAGCTCCCGCCCGACGCCGAGCCGCCCAGCGTCTCGAAGTCCGACGCCAGCGCGCCGCCAATTGTCTTCCTGAACATCAAGTCGGACACGCGGAGCCTGATGGAGCTGACGGAGATTGCGGACAAGCGCTTCAAGGAACGGCTCCAGACGATCAAAGGGGTGAGCCGGGTGGACATCTGGGGCGAAAAGACCTATTCGATGCGGCTCCAGCTCGACCCGCAGCAGCTGGCCGCCTACGACCTCACGCCGCTCGACGTGCGCCGCGCTCTGGACCGCTCGAACGTAGAGCTGCCCTCGGGGCGCATCGAGGGCGAGACGATCGAACTCACGGTGCGGACGGAGAGTCGGCTGGAGACGGTCGAGAACTTCAACTCGCTCATCCTCAAGCAGAGCGAGGAGGGGCAGACCGTGCGGCTGGAGGACGTGGGCACGGCCGAGATTGCCCCCCGGAACCAACGTACCCTCCTGCAGCGCGACGGCACGCCGATGGTGGGTGTCGTCTTGCGCCCGTTGCCCGGGTCCAATTACATCGACATCGTCGACGAGTTTTACCGCCGCGTCGATAACATTCGGGCGGATCTGCCCAGCGACCTGGAGCTCGGCATCGGCTTCGACAATACCGAGCCCATCCGCGACAGCATCGACGAGGTGCAGCAGACGATCTTTGTCGCATTCCTCCTCGTGGTGCTCATCATCTTCCTCTTCCTCCGCGACTGGCGCTCTACGCTCATCCCACTCGTGGTGGTGCCCATCGCCCTGATTGGGGCCTTCTTCGTAATGTACGCGATGGGCTTCTCGATCAACGTGCTCACGCTTTTGGCCTTGGTGCTGGCCATTGGCCTCGTGGTGGACGACGCCATCGTGGTGCTGGAGAACATCTACGCCAAAATCGAGGAGGGCAAGGACACCATTACGGCGGGATTGGAGGGGACCCGCGAGATCTTCTTTGCCGTGGTGGCCACCTCCGTGTCGCTCGTCATCATCTTCGCTCCCATCATCTTCATGGGCGGGCTCACGGGGCAGCTCTTCAAAGAGTTTGGCCTCGTCATTGCGGGGGCGGTGGCCTTCTCCTCGTTCGTGGCGCTCACGCTCACGCCGATGCTGTCGACCCGCCTGTTGAAGAAGCGAGACCGGAAGCCCTGGATCTACCGCAAGACCGAGCCCTTCTTCGAGGCGCTCACTGACGCGTACCGCCGCTCCCTGCAGGCCTTTATGGCGCACCGCTGGATGGCGTTCGTCGTCATGGGCGTCTGCGCCGTGCTCATCGGCGTGCTGTACACGACGCTCCCGCAGAAGCTGGCCCCGCTGGAGGACCGGAGCCTCCTCCGCATGTTCGCGACGGGCCGAGAAGGGGCGACCTACGAGTACATGAGCCAGTACGTCGACAAGATGTACGGGGCGGTGGAGGAAAACATCCCCGAGGAACACCGCGAGTCGGTCATCTCGGTCACCTCCCCGGGATTTGGGGCCTCAAGCTCCATCAATTCGGCCTTCATGTTTACGCGCCTCGTGCCCCCGTCGGAGCGCGACGTCTCACAGATGGCGTACGCCGACAGCATGCAGGCGGCCTTTTCGCAGCTGGAGGGCGCCCGCACCTACGTCTCGCAAGAGCCCACCATCTCGGTCGGATTTAGCCGGGGCCTCCCGGTCCAATACGTGTTGCAAACGGCGAGCGTCGACAATCTGCGGGAGACGCTTCCGGACTTCCTGAAGGCGGCGCGCCAGCAGGACGAGCTGGCGTTCGTGGACGTGAACCTGAAGTTTAACAAGCCAGAGCTGGAGGTGGACATCGACCGCGCGAAGGCCAATAACATCGGCGTCTCGCCCCTCGACGTGGCGCAGACCCTGCAACTGGCGCTGGCGGAGCAGCGCGTGGGCTTCTTCGTGCGCGACGGGGAGCAGCGCGAAATCATCGCGTCCGTGGCGAAGGAGGATCGCAACGAGCCGCTCGACCTGACGAGCCTCTACGTCCGGTCCGCGAGTGGCGAGCCGGTGCCACTCGACAACCTCGTCTCTGTGAGTGAGCAGGCCACGCCGCCGCAGATTTTCCGCTTCAACCGGTACATGTCGGCCACGGTGAGCGCTCGCCCCGCCCCCGGCAATACGATTGAGGACGGAATCGACGCCATGGATCGGGTGTCGGAGGAGGTGCTCGGGCCGACGTTCACCACCACGCTCACGGGGCAGTCGCGCGACTTTCAGGAGACCTCGAACCAGCTGTTCTACGTCTTCGGCCTGGCGCTGATACTGATCTATCTGGTGCTGGCGGCCCAGTTCGAGAGCTTCCGCGATCCGCTCATCATCCTCTTCACCGTGCCGCTGGCCCTGGCGGGAGCCCTGCTCTTCCTCTGGTACTTCAACCAGTCGATCAACATCTTCAGCCAGATCGGCATGATCATGCTGATCGGACTCGTGGCCAAGAACGGCATCCTCATTGTCGAGTTTGCGAACCAGCGCAAGGCCGCGGGCCTGTCGATCCGCGAGGCCATTCGGGACGCTGCGGCGGTGCGGTTTCGGCCCATCCTTATGACAGCCCTGTCCACGATCCTCGGTGTGCTACCCATCGCGCTGGCGCTGGGGGCGGGGGCGGAGAGCCGTATGCCGATGGGCATCTCGGTCATCGGCGGGCTCCTCGTAGGAACCATCCTGTCGCTCTACGTCATTCCCGCCACGTACAGCTATCTCACGAGCGAGGACGCTGGGCCCGTGCTGGTGGGCGGGGACGGGATGGCCACCGGCGACGGACTGCCCGAGGAGGAGGTGGCGGCGCAGCAGCAGGTGGCGTCTTCGTAAGTCGCGTTGCGTATTTCGTATTGCGTATCTGATGCGTGAAACGTGATACGTGAGTCTGCCTCCGGCCGCCGATCACGAATCACGCCTCACGCCTCTCTCCTCACGAATCACGGTTCACGCGTCCCGCACATGATCCCTCGTTTCCGCCTCGCTCCGGACCTGCTCCTTCTCGTCGGGGCGGTGCTCGTGCCGTCGCTTGTGCAGGCCCAACAGCCAGGCCCCCGCGACACCCTCCGCCTCGACACCGCCGTCCAGCGTGCGCTCGACGAAAATCGGCAGGCTCGGATTGCTCGGCGCGAGGTCGACATCGCTGAAAACAACGTCTCGCTCGGCAACGCGGGCTTTCTGCCGACGCTCACAGGGCAGGCCAACTACTCCCGGTCGCGGACGAGCTCCGATCAGACGTTTCTCACCGGCGAGACGCAGAGCACGGATGAGGCCCAGTCCACCGAGTCCAGCGCCGGAATCGACCTACGGTGGACGGTCTTCGACGGGCTGCAGCCCTTCGCCACGTACGACCGCCTCGGAGCGGAGCGCGACCGACAGGCGGCTGCGACGACGGAGGAGATCGAAGCCCTGGTGGCCGACGTAATCGATGGCTATTACGACGTGGCGCGGCGGCAGCAACAGCTGGACGTTCTTCGGGAAGCGGTTTCCATCTCCCGCGAGCGGCTCCGCATCGTCAAGCTGCGGCGCAAGCTCGGCTCGGCGTCCGACCTGCAGGTGCGGCAGGCGCGGGTCGATCTCAACGCCGACTCGGCCGCGGTGCTGCGGCAGCAGACCGAGCTCGTCAACGCAAAGAGCCGCCTCAATCGGCTCCAGGGCCGCTCCGGCGACGCGTCGGTTCGCTACGCCGTTGCGTCGTCGATCGCGGTGGACACGAGCCTCGGGTACGCCCCACTCCGGCAGACGGCCCTCCGGAAGAGCCCCGCGCTAAGGCAGGCCCGCGGCGCGTTGCAGGTGGCGAACGCTGAAATCCGTGAAACGCGCGCCGACTTCTTCCCCACCGTTGATCTGACCGCCGGCTACGGCTACTCCCGGCTCGACGCCGAGAGCGGCTTTCTGCAGCGGAGCAACAGCACGGATTTTTCCTACGGGGTGTCGCTCGCGTTCGATCTTTTCAACGGCCTGAACCGATGGCGCCGCACGCAAAACGCCGAGATCCGGGCCACCAACGCCCGTCTTGCCGTCGAGGACGTGCGCGCCCGCCTTACGACCGAGCTGACGAGCGCCTACGAGCGGTACCGGAATCGCCTCCGGCTTGTGACCCTTGAGCGACAGAATCGCAACGCCGTGCAGGCCAACGTAGACGTGGCGCTGGAGCAGTTTGAGGTGGGCACCATCACCAGCGTCGAGCTCCGCGAGGTGCAGGAGCAGTTCATCCAGGCCGAGAGCCGGCTTCTTACGGCGCAGTTCGAGGCGAAGCAGGCCGAGGTGGAGCTTCTCCGCCTCAGTGGGCAGCTGCTTGACAGGTATGGAGGGATGTAGGGATGGAAGTGTGGAGGTGCGTACGCAGTGCTTCGTCAAGCCTGATCCTTTGCACCGACTGGTTTGTTTTTCAACGTGCCTGTTCGCCGGACTGACGGCATGAGGCGTGAAACGTGAGGCGTGAGGGCGTTTTTTCACACGTCACGTATCACGCTTTACGTTCCGTCCGGTCGAAAGCAACGTTGCCACTTGCCAAGATTTACGGTTGACTGCGCAGTAGAACACGTCCACCCTTCCATACATCCATCCGTCCACACTTAAATGCGGCAGGTGCGGATGTCGGTGATGATGATGCCGCGGGCATCGAGCTCCGTCAGAGCGTCCATCACCTCGTTGACTGAGTTGCGTTTGATCATCGCCTTCACGGCCACCCAGCCCTCCTTGCTCAGGGGCGAGACGGTGGGCGACTCGATGCCGGGCGTAATCTCGCGGGCCTTCGGCAGGTGCTCCTCCGGCAGGTCGTACTCCACGACCACGTACTCGCGGGCCACGATGATGCCCTTCACCCGCTCCGCGAAGTGCTGCGCGGCCTCCTGTTGCATGGTCGCTCCGTTCTGGGCAACGAGGACAGCCTCGGTATTGAGGATGGGGTCGCCGATTGTTGCGAGGCCGGCCTCGTCGATGGTGCGGCCCGTCTGCACCACGTCGGCAATCACGTCGGCCACGCCGAGCTGGATGGAAATCTCGACGGCCCCGTCGAGCGAGATCACGTGGGCGTCTACGCCGCGTTCGTCGAGGTCGCGGCGGACGAGGGTGTCGTAGGAGGTGGCGATGCGCGTCCCGGCGGTGAAGTCGTCCGGCGTGAGGGTGCTGTCCTTGGGGGCGGCGTAGCAGAAGCGGGCCGCCCCGAAGCCGAGGTCCAGCACGTGCGTCACGTCGGCCCCGCTGTCGTACGTGAGGTCGAGGCCCGTCACGCCCAGGTCGATGATGCCGTTGCTCACGTACGTCGCGATGTCGCGGGGGCGAAGAAAGACGAACTCGACGCCGTGGTCGGGATCGTGCACGGACAACTCGCGGCCGCGGCGACGGCAGTGGTAGCCGGCCTCGTCGGCCAAGTCCACGGCCCCATCCGCGAGGGCGCCTTTGTTGGGGAGGGCGATTTGTAACATTAAGGGGTGCAGCTGTTGTGGTCGAGGTGGGTTCGGAGCCGCGGTGGTCGCGGTAAAGATTCCAGCGTATGGGCGTCTGGGGGTGTGGGCGTCGGATTGCTCGAAAGCGAAACCGCCCACATGCCCACACGCAAACCTGCCCACACGCAGTCAAAGATGTTCGTACACGTCCTCGAGGTCGAGGTCGCAGGCGATCATGAGGACCTGGAGGTGGTAGAGGAGCTGCGAGATTTCCTCGGCGGTGCGGTCGGCGCCCTCGTGCTTGGCAGCCATCCACACCTCGCCGGCCTCCTCCAGCACCTTCTTGCCGATGGCGTGGCGGCCTTCGTTGACAGCCTCGACGGTTCCCGAGTCGGGATCCTGGCGGGCCACCTTGTCAGTCAGTTCGGCGAACAGCTCCTCGAAGCGTTTCATGGAAAACAGCGAGGAATGACAGGAACGCGCTGCGGACAGCATACGGGAGCCACCCGGTAGGAGAAACGAAAGGGGCGACGATTCCCAAAGAATTTCGCCCAAAGACCGGGACGGCCACGGTGGACCGTAAAAATTCGGCAAGGGGACGCCCGAGGACCTGGACGTTGTCGGGCCGTCTTCATATACTCTCTGACCACACTGAGTTACTCTCTCCGGTTGACGAACTCGCACGACCGTGTCTATGCCCAATCTTCTTTCGCTTCGCTCCCCGTACTCTGCGCTCGTCGATCGGCTCCGCGAGGAGCAGGCCTCCGCGCTGCTGCAGGCGGTCGGCGTGACCGCCTTCGCGGTGCTCACGGCCGTGGCGGCCCAGATTCAGTTCCGCGTATACCTGTGGGAGGTGCCCATCACGCTGCAGACGGCGGCCGTGTACGCCAGTGGGCTGTACCTGGGGTGGCGCAACGGACTGCTCGCTCAAGCGCTCTACCTCGTCCTCGGGCTGTTTCTGCCGGTCTTTGCCGGAGAGGGGTACGGCGCAGGGTACCTCTTTGGAGCCGTTTCCGCAGGCTACCTGCTCTCGTATCCGCTCGCGGCGGCGGTCGTTGGGGCGCTCTCGAAGCGGTGGAAGGCCTTCTCCGGCAGCACGCTCGCGTCCATGATCGGCGCGGCCCTCATCTTCGCGTGCGGCGTCGTGTGGCTGCACTACGCGGCCGGCCACGGCACCTGGATGGAGTCGATTGACAAGGGCTTCCTCCGGTTCGCCGTCATCGACCTCGTGAAGGTGCTCGGCGTCGGGCTTCTCTACAGCGGCACGCGCTCCCTGGCGCGCGGTGAGGCGTAGTCCTGGACAGCCGCCTCTCGTTGAAGATCGGCACGCCCTCCGCGGTCACAGCAGTTCCCCGCCCCATCCCGACGTGTCTAGTCGACAAGGGGCTCCCGGTGTACGGCGAGAGAGGCACGGCCACCCGCATCCCTGCGCTCTTCCCCCGAAGACCCCTACAGGTCCTCGAGGTTGACCTTGTCCTTGATGGCCTTGTAGGTCTCCCAGGAGATGAGAACGGCGTGCGGCTCATTGTTCTTCTGAATCAGCACGCCGTTGTTCTTCGACTTCACGCTGTCGATGAGACCGGAGGTTTCAGAGCGGAGTTCGGTGATAGAGAACCCGTGCTTTCGGGAAAGATTTCTGGTTCGAATCGACTGCTAAATGCGCAGGACGAGAAAGGGCTGAACCGGGAGCATAGGGAGACCCCACCGCGGCTGGATCTGCGTGAGGGGCCGCCTGTGCTTGGTGCTTGAGTCCTGTGAGGCGAGAGAGACCTACGGGGACCCGTGATCGAGACCGTGAGAGTTTAGAGAGAGATCGTGGGGGACCTCGTGCAGAGACATCCGTCGCATCCGGCTACCCGTTCGTTCCGCATCCGTGTCTGACTCTGCCCCGTTGCTTGCGACGTACGGCACGCTCATGCGTCCCTTCGGCGGATGCGAGCGCCTCGGCGTGGCCGACCGAGTCTCGTTCGCGGCTTCAGAAGAACGTGGACCG